>NZ_JBRIIO020000021.1:0-110943 GCF_052976845.2 Nakamurella sp. GG22
GGGGCCGGCCGGCTGCCGGGGCGTGGACGACTGGGCGCCCAGGCGCGGGTCGGGCGGGGCGGCAGGCTGCTGCCGCGGCCGATCGGCGGGCGGCCCGCCGTAGGGCGGTGGGCTGTACACCGTCGTCGAGTCGTCGAAGTCGGGGGTGTTGGCGGCAGGGGATCCGGCGCTCGGTCCGAACCGGCGCGGTCCGCGTCGTGGATCCGGGACGTCCGAATTCGCCATGCGACTGCCTTCCTCCAAGGTTGCCCGACAGCCTGTACGGCCGTGCCGGTGTCCGTGACACGCCGATGATTCCGGTCCGCCGCCGGACCGGGTTCACCGCTGCCGGACCGTATTCCCGGTCGAACCGCGTCGACTGCCACTCAGGACGCACACAAGACGCGGTTCGGACATACCCGGTTGCCTGACTCCCGATGCCGACCTCATCGGGGTACCGGAACGCTGCCCAGGGTAGCCGCGGGCCTCCGCCGATCCGGTGACAAAGGGACGGCGTGTACCCCCTTTCCAGCATCTGACCAATGCAAGGGAACCGGTTCGGGTACGGCACAATGGCTACCCATGCGCATTCTCGTGACCGGCGGTGCCGGGTTCATCGGGTCGGTCTTCACCCGACACCTTCTGGCTGACGACTTCCCGGGGCTGGAGGGCGCCGAGGTCACCGTGCTGGACAAATTGACCTACGCCGGCAACCTGGCCAACCTTCGGGAGGTCGAGGACTCCGATCGCTACGACTTCGTCCAGGGCGACATCTGCGACGCGGAGCTGACCAGCAAGCTGGTCGGCCGGGCTGACGCCGTGGTGCACTTCGCCGCCGAGTCGCACGTCGACCGGTCCATCCTCGGCGGTGCCGATTTCGTGCTCACCAACGTCCTGGGGACGCAGACGCTGCTGCAGTCGGCGCTCGACACGAAGCTGACGAAGTTCGTGCACGTCTCCACCGACGAGGTGTACGGGTCCATCGACAGCGGCTCGTGGGACGAGAAGCAGCCGCTGGAGCCGAATTCGCCGTACTCCGCGTCGAAGGCGTCGTCGGATCTGATCGCGCGGGCGTACGCCAGGACGCACGGCGTCCCGGTCGCGATCACCCGCTGCTCGAACAACTACGGGCCGTACCAGTTCCCGGAGAAGGTCATCCCGCTGTTCGTCACCAACCTGATGGACGGCGACACGGTGCCGCTCTACGGCGAGGGTTCGCAGGTTCGCGACTGGCTGCACGTCGACGACCACTGCCGCGGCATCGCGCTCGTGCTGGCGGGCGGCCGGACCGGCGACGTCTACAACATCGGCGGCGGCACCGAACTGACCAACGCCGAACTCACGATGAAGCTCATCGAGGCCACCGGCCGCGACGAGTCGTACATCGAGCGGATCATCGACCCGCGCGGCGGCGGGCACGACCAGCGGTACTCGGTCGACCACAGCAAGATCTCGAAGGAGCTCGGCTACCAGCCGCAGGTTCCGTTCGACAAGGGCCTGGCGGACACCGTCTCCTGGTACCGGGACAACCGCGACTGGTGGGAGCCGCTCAAGGCGCGCTCGGCGATCGACCGCTGACACTGCCGGCGGCCCGCCGGAATGGACCGCGCATCGCCGCCCGAACACCTGCACCAATCGAGGGAGTTGCTCTGTGACGTCGGTGCTCATCACCGGGGCCCGCGGCCAGCTGGGTTCGGACCTGGTCGCGGCGGCCGCGGCGGCCGGAATCCCGGCGCAGGCGTTCGATTCGTCGGGGCTGGACATCACCGATCCGGACGCCGTCGACGCCGTGTTGACCGAGTTCCTGCGCTGGTCGCACGAGGTGGGCACGCGGACCGACGACGTCACGGGGCGGGCCGTCGTGATCAATGCCGCCGCATACACGGCGGTCGATGCGGCGGAGACCGATGTCGACGCCGCATACGCGGTCAACGCGGCGGGCCCGACCCATCTCGCGCAGACGGCGAGCCGGCTGGGTCTGGGCCTGATCCATGTCTCCACCGACTACGTGTTCCCGGGCGACGGCACCCGGCCGTACGAGCCCGACGACGCCACCGGACCGCAGAGCGTGTACGGCGCGTCCAAGCTGGCCGGCGAGCAGGCCGCGTTGGACGCGTGCCCGGAGGCGCACATCGTCCGTACCGCCTGGGTATGGGGCGCCACCGGCTCGAACTTCGTCAAAACGATGGCCAAGCTCGAGGCGACCAAGCCCACGATCACCGTCGTCGACGACCAGCGGGGTACCCCGACCTACTCGGCGGACCTCGCTGCGGGGCTGCTCGAGCTGGCCGCCGCCGACCTTCCCGGCGGGGTGCTGCACGCCACCAACGGCGGGGAGACGACCTGGTTCGGCTTCGCGCGGGCGATCTTCGAGGAACTGGGCGGAGACCCGGAGCGGGTCGAGCCGACCACGTCGGCCGCCTTCCAGCGCCCCGCGCCCAGGCCCGCCTACTCCGTGTTGTCCCCGGCGGCCTGGATGGCGGCCGGGCTGACCCCGTTGCGGCCGTGGCGGGATGCGCTGCACTCCGGCATCTCGGAGAACCGGGGCGCGTTCGCCGCCGAATGACGCCGGAACCCAGGTCCGGCCCGGTATCTCGATGCGCTGATCCGAGGTGCTGACCGCCTCGGCAGCCCAGTCGGTGAGCGAAGCTCACCAACCCCCGGTTTATACTGTCAGTAAGCGTCAGCGACTCACAGTGATATTTCCGTTTCCTCCCCGATGAGTCGCGCTCATCAGCGCCCTCGTCCAGGAGGCTTCATGGTGCTTGACCGCATGTCCACATTCTCTCGTCGCCGGGCCCTGCAACTCGGCACGTTGACGGCGGGCGCGGTCGCCCTCGGCGTGGGCGGCGTGTCTCACGCCGCCCCGAGCGGTGATGCCGGTGCCGACGGTGCGCCGGCGGAAGATCCAAGGTTCGCCGGCAAATTTGCCCAGAGCCTGGAAGCGAACGCCCTGTCAGCCACGTCCTACAACGGGTGGCCGGTCGGATCGCCCGCGTCGGCCATCGGCGTCGGGTCCTACCCGGTGCCGGGGACGTCAATCCGGCTGCAGCTCAAGGGCGGCGACGTGGCGACGGTGCTGACCTACGTCGCGGGCCGCTTCAACGCCGAGGTCGAGAAGCTGATCTCCTACCAGAGCGGCGGCTACAGCTACCGGATGAACGTCAACAATCCCAGCGTGTGGTCGAACCACGCGTCCGGTACGGCGATGGATCTGAACTGGGAGCTGCACCCCAACGGTGCCCCGGTCAGCCGCGGCTTCACCTCCGGCGAGGTGGCGGCGATCCGCAGGATCCTGGCCGACTGCAACGGCGTCGTCTACTGGGGCGGTGACTACCGCGGCACGGTGGACGCCATGCATTTCGAGATCGACGTCCGTCCACCGGATGTCAAGCTCTCCGCGTTGGCCGCGCGCATTCGCGGCGTCAAGACCGGATCGACCCTGCGGTCCCGCGCGAACAACCGGTTGGTGTGTGCCGAGACCCATGGCACTCTGCCGCTCATCGCCAACCGGACCGCGGTCGGGCCGTGGGAGCGATTCGAGGTGATCAATCGCGGTTCAGGTCTCGTCGCGCTGCGCTCCTACGCGAACAACAAGTACGTCTGTGCAGACAGCTACGGCAACAAGCCACTGATTGCCAACCGCGGGGCCATCGGCCCGTGGGAGACATTCACCCTGATCCGAAACACTGACGGGACGGTGAGTCTCCGCGCTGGGGCGAACGGTCGGCTGGTCTGTGCCGACAGCTACGGCAACCGGCCGCTGATTGCGAATCGAACAGTGATCGGTCCCTGGGAGAAGTTCGATCTGGTCGTGAAGTAGGCCTGTCTGCTCTGCGCATCAGCGCAGCGAATCGACTGCCAGATGCCGGCGAAAGTACTCCACAGTCGCCTCCAGCCCCTGCTGCAGTTCGACGGTCGGCACCCAACCCAGCACTTCCTTCGCCCTCGTGATGTCGGGCTGACGCTGGGTGGGATCGTCGGACGGCAGCGGATGGTGTTCCACCGGCACGTCGGATCCGACCAGCGACCGGATCGTCGAGGCCAACTCGGACATCGTGAACTCGTGGGGGTTGCCGAGGTTGATCGGGCCGGTGACCTCGTGCGGGGTGTTCATCAGACGGACCAGACCGTCGACAAGATCGTCGATGTAACAGAATGACCGCGTCTGCGAACCGTCACCGTAGATGGTCAGCGGCTTGCTGGTGAGCGCGGACACGATGAAGTTCGAGACCACCCGTCCGTCATCGGGTCTCATGCCCGGCCCGTAGGTGTTGAAGATGCGCGCGACCTTGATCGACATGTCGTGCTGGCGGTGATAGTCGAAGAAGAGGGTCTCTGCGCAGCGCTTGCCCTCGTCGTAGCACGACCGGATGCCGATCGGGTTGACGTGCCCCCAGTAGGACTCCTCCTGCGGGTGCACCTCCGGATCGCCGTACACCTCGGACGTCGAGGCCAGCAGTATTCGAGCCTTCGTACGCTTGGCGAGACCGAGCATGTTGATGGTCCCGACAACCGATGTCTTGGTGGTCTGGACGGGATCCCGCTGGTAGAAGACGGGTGACGCCGGGCAGGCCAGGTGGTAGATCTCGTCGACCTCGACGTAGAGCGGGAAGGTCACGTCGTGCCGCATCACATCCAGTCGGGGATGCGACAGCAGGTGCGACAGATTGGAGCGGCTTCCGGAGTAGAAGTTGTCGACGATGAGAACCTCGTGTCCCTCGTCGAGCAGGCGCTCCGTGAGGTGGGAGCCGATGAAGCCGGACCCGCCGGTGACCAGGACCCTGCTGCCTACCATCGCTGGCCAACTTTCGCGTTGTGGTTGCAGAACCCGGGGGCGCGCACACCAACGACGGTGCGCGCCGGTGCGGGAGGCACTGTATCCCGATGGGGCGGGAGCCAATCCCGCGCCGTTGGGACCAGAAACCAGAGGACCGGGCGCCACCTGGCTATCGTGATCCGGACCTGTGCATTCAGCACCTGGGAGTCGTGAACGGTCAGGAGGGACGCAAGTGAGCGAACCCCGCGCATCGGCCGCTGATCCCTTGGAGGTGGGTTCCCCCGCATCGTCGGTGCCTCGGTTGCCCAGCGACGCTCTGCTGGCGATCTCGGTCACGGTGGCCGGTGCGGTGATTGCGTGGTTCCGGATGCCCGGTTCGGTCTTGGGCCAGCTGTATGCCGAGGACGGGCGCACCTTTTTCGGGGATTGGCTGACCCACGGCGGCTGGTCTCTGTGGATAGAGCCGTACGCCGGCTACCAGCACCTCGTGCCGCGGGGCATCGCCTGGTTCACCATGACCTTCCTACCTGTCACCTGGTGGGCGACGGCGGTCAACCTGCTGACCTGCCTGGTGGCGGGCGCAGTCGCCGGCCTGGTGTTCGTCTTCAGCCGGGATGTCGTCGTGTTTCTCCCGTCCCGGATGGCGATCGGGCTCGTCGCGGTGTTGACACCGGTCGTCGGCGTCGAGGCGGTGGGAAATCTGGCGAACCTGCATTGGTTCCTGCTCTACCTCGGCCTCTGGGTGCTGCTGACCAGCCCGCGGTCGGCCTTGGGGGCGGTCGGAATGAGCGTGGTGGCGCTGCTCTGCACCGCTACGGAGCCGCAGTGCGCGATGTTCCTGCCGGTCGCGGTCTGGAAGCTGATCGAGTCCCGGCGGAACCTGCCGGTGGTCATCGCTTGGTTGATCGGCGTCATCGCCCAGGTGATGACTACGCTGGTCTCGCCACGGGCCGTTGCCACCGACTACCCGCCGATCGCCTCCACGATCGAGGGGTACGTCCTCAACGTCGGGATGTCCCTGGCTACGAACAGGACTGCGCGTCTAGGCGCTGTGCTCCGGGACATCGGGTGGTGGGTAGGTTTCGTCGGCGTCGCGATCATCCTCGGATTCGCCGTGTACGGGTTCGCACGGGGCCGGCTGAACGCGAAGGTGGCACTCGGTGCCCTGCTCTTCGGGTCCGCGGTCAGCTGGACCGCATCGTTCGTCCTGGGATCCAACCCCGCCTTCTTCTACAGCGAGATGACGCCCGAGCGACTTGCGGATCCACCGCTCGTCCGGTGGGCCACCGCGGCGTCGATCATGCTGGTGGCGACCATCCCGGTGACGGTGGGAATCCTCGCCGACCGGTCGACCCGCTGGCGAGCTCCCGGCCTGGGGATCATCGTCGTGCTGCTCGCCGTCATGGCCTTCAGCATCCGGTCGACCAATCCGGTGAATTCGATCGACTGGGAGTCGACGGTCGACGGCAGCAGCGCGGTGTGTGCGCTCAGCCCTGACGCGGTCGTGAAGGTCACGACACCACCCGATCCCACCTGGGTTGTGCAAGTGCCATGTATCCGGATCACCGGGTAGCCGGATCTAGGAGACCGCCAGCCGATACGCGCGCACGGTGGCCTCGGCGCAGGCACCCCACGTCCAGGCCCTGGCGTAGGCGGTCCTCGCGGCACTCGCGGCTGCGGGATCCGACCCGGCGGCCGCCGCCAGAAGGCCGGCGAGGGCGACCGCGTCGCCGATCGGGAACACCTCCGCCATCCCGCCGGTGACCTCCAGCAGCGCGGGAACGTCGCTCACGATCACCGGCGTTCCGCAGGCCAGGGCTTCCAGTGCGGGAAGCCCGAAACCCTCGTCCCTGGACGGCATCACGAGTGTTCGCGCGCCCGCGGTCACCCACCGGAGGTCCGGCTGCGAAAGATAATCCATGACAACGACGCCCGGTTCCGGCGCTTCCTGCGGTCCCCAGCCCTCCGGACCCACGAGCAGCAGGGCCGGTGCGGCGTCACCGAGGTCCGCGCGCAGCAGCCGGTACGCGGCCAGCAGGGTGGCCAGATCCTTCCGCGGCTCCCGGGTACCGACGAACAGGAAGTAGTCGTCGGGCAGCGGGATCCGGCCGGTCGCGGCCGGGTCCGGTGTGAACCAGTGCTCGTCCACCCCGAGCGGGGTGACGATCAGCTCGGGGACCGACGGGCCGTACGCATCGCGAACCTGTTCGGCGACCACCCGGGTCGGGGTGCAGACCACTGCAGCCCGCCGCAGACCCCGCGGCACGAGGTCGACGAGCGCGCGGCTGGTCCGGTCGACGGTATCGGGATTGGCCAGGTAGGCCAGGTCGTGGATGGTCATCACCCCGCCGGCCCGTCCGGTCGGCGGGAGGACGAAGTTGGTGCCGTGGAAGACGTCGGCCCGGCCGCCGAACAACGTCACCGGCGGTAGCTCGGCATGGCTCCACACGAACCGCAGGGCACGGGCGGGGACCGGCACCGCCCGCGTGCGGACACCCGGCGGAACACTGGAAGGCAGGCTCCGCCAGCCGCGGGCGGTGAAGGCCGTCACCCGTGGTGCGACGTCCGCACGGGCGGCCAGGGCGGCGAGCAGGTTCTCGGTGTACCGGCCGATCCCCGTCCGCCTGCCGAGCAACGGTGTTCCGTCGAGCAGCGCGTCGATCATCGGGTTGTGCGGCCCCGCCCGCTCACGACGCCGCCGCTCATGACGCCGCCGCTCACGACGCGGCCGGACGGCGGAGGCGGGCCCGCAGGCCGGCGGGTAGCAGGCGGGCGATCGGCCGGCCGAGCGCGACAACGGTCCGCCTGGCCCCCACGGTCAGCAGTCGCCCGATGCCGTTCACCCGCAGGTACTCGCGGGCGAAGGCCAGCCGGTCGTCCAGCCGGCTGCCGACCATGCTCAGGCTGCCGACCGGCCGCTGCGGTCCTTCGGTGTCCGCGGCCCGCCACGGGTCGGCGCAGTACCGGACCAGCGGCTCTAGCGTGCGCTCCCAGTGGAACCGCTCGGCGGTCGCCGCCACCGCCTCATGGCATCGGGCCAGCTCTGCCGGGTCGGCCAGCACTGACCTGATCGCCGCCGCGAGGCCGTCCCGGTCGCGTTCCCCGACCACCCGGCCGAGCCGTTCCCGTTCCACGATGCCGGCGAACTCGTCGCCCTCGGTGCAGATGATCGGCAGGCCGGCCCACAGGTAGTCGAGCATCCGGGTGCGGAACGAGAACGCCGTCTCGACATGCAGCACGTGGGTGGACACGCCGATGTCGGCGTCGGCGAGGAAGGCGCCGCGTTCGGCATACGGCACCCAGCCCTCACGGAAGAAGACGTGCGTGCCGAGCAGGCCGCGTTCTTCGGCGCGGGCGACGCCCTGCCTCAGCACCGTCGTCGAAAGGTCATCCAGGGACGGGTGTTTCGTTCCCATGAACAGCAGCCGGAGGTTCGGGAGCTCGTCGGCGAGATCACCGACGGCATCGATCAGGGTCACCGGATCGAACCAGTTGTAGACGCCGCCGGCCCACAGCAGGACGGTGTCGTCGGGCCCGATCCCGTCGATGACGCCTTTGATCGCCCCGCGGGCACCGGGCGGCAGCGGGGGCGCCGGGTCGATGCCGAACGGTGCGAGGTCGATCAGCTTGCGCAGCGTGCTGTCCTGCGCGTAGGTCGCGAAGTTGACCCTGCCCAACGCGGAGAGGTAGCCCAGCCAGAGGTCGCGTTGGCGCTCGGAGGCGCACAGGAAGAAGTCACCGTGCACGAACTGCACCCGCAGTGCCTCCAACCCGCCGGCGAGTTCGCGTTGCCGCTGGGGGTGGCCGGAATCCTGTGCACCCTCGAGGATCTCGAGATGGATGGGGTCGTACATGTCCATCACGAGGTGTGCGCCGAGACCCGCCAGCCACGGGTGGGCGCGCAGCGTGAAGCCCTGCAGGACGATCACGTCCATGCCCCTGGCGAGACCGGCCAGCATTTCCCCGGAGCCGTCGCACACCGCGAACCGCGGGCTGGAGGCCTCCGCCTTACGGGTCGACGCGAGCCGGACGTCGTGGTCGGCGGCGAGCGCCTCGGCGATGTTCCATGCCCTGATCGCGGGCCCGGCCATCCGCTCGCCGAGCGTGTCGTCGGTGACGATCAGGATCTGCTGCCGCCTCATCCGGTCGACCCGGCAACCGCGGCGCTTGCGGCAGTGATCTTCCTGCTGCTGTCGAACGACATGGTCGGGATCCTCCTCGTGGCCGGTGAGCAGCCTATGGGACCGTCCGCGCCCGTCGTGCAACCGCTCGGCGGGTGGCGGCGGTGCCCGGCCGCGCGCCGAGAACCCGCGGGACGCGGCGCAGTGCGGACGCCAGCACCCGCACCCGCAGACCGATGCGGAAGTTTGCATGGTCCGGGACGCCGCGCCCGGCGAGCCGGGTGGCCGCCAGGGAGCCGGTGGTCAGGACGAACCGCAACAGCTGGCCCAGCGCGGTCGGCAGCGGCGCGCAGCGCAGCAGCGTGAGCAGCCGGTTCCGCTCGTTATGAAAGTGGAACATCTCCGAGCGCCGGTCGGAGCTGGCCGCGTGCCGGTGCCGCACCGTGGCCGACGGCACGGCCCTGATCGCCCATCCGGCGAGCTGCAGCCTCCAGGACGTGTCCAGGTCCTCGTAGTACATGAAGTAGTCGGCAGGGAATCCGCCGACCGCCCTGATGGCCGCGGTTCTGAGCAGGGCCGCGCCGCCCGAGAATGCGAAGCTGTCGGTGATCCTTCCGTCGATGTCGGCGGGGGCCGCGCCGGCCGCGACATCGGTTCCGTACCAACGGCTGTCGAGAGCACCGCCCAGGTTGTTGACCCGCCCCGGGTCGTCCGCCAGCAGCATCAGTGAGGTCCATGCGGCGGCGTCCGGGTCGTCGACGGCGGCCGCCGTCAGCTCGGCCAGCCAGCCCGGGGCGGCGATCGCGTCGTCGTTCAGCAGTGCGACGAACCGGGTCGTGACCAGCGGGAGCGCGGCAGCAACACCGCCGGCGAATCCGGCATTGACCGGCAACCGGAGAACCTGCCCCGGGGGCAGCAGGTCGCGGAGCAGTTCTCCGGTGCCGTCCGACGAGGCGTTGTCGATCACCAGCAAACGGTGCGGCAGGGTCTGCGCTGCCAGCGATGACAGGCACTCCGACACCCACTGCGCCCCACGGAACGTCACCACGACGACCGTGACGTCCGGGTGACCGTTCCGCGCTGCGCCGCTGCTCATCCCACCGTCCCTGCGCCGCCGTGTCGTCCACCGTGTCGTCCACCGTGTCGTCCACCGTGTCGTCCACCGTGTCGTCCACCAACGGGAGCGGCACGGGTCCGAGAACCACCGGTGACCTTACGGGTCGCCTCACCGGCCCGGACTGCGCGACCGCGGCGCGGCGCGGCGGGCCGGGTGACGGATAATTCGCGCTCATGCCCGACCAGCAGACCGCCCCGACGCCTCGACCCGCCTCGGCGCGGACCAGTTCCGGCGTGCTGAGTGTGGTGGTCGAACAGTGTCTGGCGCCGGTGCCCGGGGGCACCGGGCGGTACGCATCGGAGATCACCGCGGCGCTGGCCGCCGGCGCGCCTTCCGGGTGGACGGTCCGCACAGTGACGGCCTGGCACCGCGACGTAGCGGCGGCGCACATCGCCGGCGCGAACGGTCCGCACCGGTTGCCCGCCGGCCACCGGGTCCTCAATCGGCTCTGGCGACGCGGTGTGCCGCCGTGGGTGAGCGGAACAGCGGTGCACGCCACCACCCCGCTGGCCCCGCCGGCACTGGGCCGGACGGTGGTCACCGTGCACGATGCTGTCGCCTGGACCCACCCCGAGACGTTGAGCCCGCGGGGAGTCGACTGGCACCGGGCGATGATCGGGCGCGCGATGAAACACGCCAAGGCGGTGGTGGTGCCGTCCTGTGCGGTCGCCGACGACCTGGCCGGCATCTTCCCGGCCGCGTCCGACCGGGTCCACGTCGTGCCGCACGGCGTCACGGCGTTGGTGGCACCGCCGGATGCGCAGGCCAGGCGGGATCGGATGGGCCTCGCCGAGCCCTACTTCCTGAGCGTGGCGACCCTGGAACCGCGGAAGGGTCTGGACGTGCTGATCGATGCGCTGGCGATGCCGGCAGCCCGGCGGGCCCGGCTGGCTGTCGCCGGGCAGCCGGGCTGGGGCGGCGTCGACCTGCCGGCGCTGGCCGCCGCTGCCGGTATCTCTCCGGACCGGCTGGTGCTGCTGGGCCGGCTGCCGGACGAGGATCTGGCCGCAGCGATGCAGGGCGCGACCGCGCTGGTGGCGCCGTCGCGCTCGGAGGGATTCGGGCTCCCCGTGCTGGAGGCGTTCGCAGCCGGGACACCGGTCATCTGCTCGGACGCGCCGGCACTGGTGGAGCTCTCGGGCGGGGCGGCGATCGTGGTCCCGTGCGAGGACAGGGCCGCGCTGGCCGATGCGTTGGAATCGTTCGACGGGGTGGACGGGCCGTCGGCGGAGCTGCGCAGGCGCGGGCTGGAAAGGGCGGCGCTGTTCAGCTGGGCCGCGGCGGCGGACGCGCTGTGGCGCCTGCACACGAGCTGACCCGGAAGGGCCGCGAGCTCACCCGAGGAAGGGCGCGAGCTGAGCTGGGTACAGCAGCCAGGTGCCGAAGCTAACACAGGCGCGAGCTGACCTGGGAAGGCTCGGAGCAGACCCTCTACCGGAGCCGGCCCGCGACCTTCGCCGGCACCCGAGCGGCGACCGTTGCGGCCTTCAGCGCCGTGCCGGCCACCCCCTGGGTGCGGAGGTGGTTCCGTCCGCTATCCACGTAATCCCTGGTGATCCTGCGCAGCGACCGGGCCTCCCCCCCGCGATCGATCCCCTGGGGGGCGCCGTAACCGTCCGGCACCTGCAGGATGTACGCCTCCGACAGCACCTCGGGCTGCCAGTTCTCGAACAGCGGGCGGTGCCCGTTCTCGATCACCGACCGACGGGCACTTTCCAGGATTTCGAGGTAACGATGCCCCTGCTGCGCCGGCGAGAGCGTCAGTAGTGCCTGCTCACGCGCGGTGTAGCCGATCCGGTGGCGCAGCGGGGCGTCGTCGATGAGTTCGAGCAACAACCGGGTCCAGTCGTCGAGGCCCGCCGCGAGCATCCCGGACGACCCGTGCTCGATGGACTCGCGGAACGGCTGCGACGGGCTCGCGACGGTCGGCGTCCTGGTGAGTGCCGCCTCCAGCCACTTGATCGAACTCTTCGCCTCGTTGAAGACCTTGCCCGGTTCCAGTGGTGCCAGGTTGATGTCGAGGTCGCGCAGCACTGCCGGCAGTTGGCTCCACGGCTTGAGCGGCAGCCTGCGGATCCGCCCGGAGAACTCGGCGAGGGCGGGTGACGGCTCCAGCAGCCCACCGATCCACAGCTGGACATCGGGCCGGCTGCGGAGCACCTCCCGGATGGCCGGTTCGACGAAGGCCCAGTCCTCGTTGTGGGTGTTGGTGCCGGACAGGTAGCCGATCCTGACGGGTCCCGCCCGCCGTTTGCGGTGCAGTTCCCGGTCGGAGATGCGCGCCGTTTCCCGGCTCACGCCGTTCGACCACCGGTGCACCGGTATCCCGGTGAGCCGGCTGACCTGATCGCACAGCATGTCCGTGGAGCCGATGTAGGCGTCGGCCGCCTCGAGGGTGGTGCGGTACCGCCGGATTCCCTGCCAGTACAGCTCGAGATCGAGCCCGGCGACCTTCTCGAGCATCGGGTCCAGCTCGGTGCGCAGCCCGGGATCGAAGATCAGGTCGTCGACGTCGAACAGGATCGGGACCGGGTCGGGGCGGCGCCGGATCATCTCGATCAGATCGAGGATCTGCTGGGTCGCCGGCACCCGGTAGAGGACAACCGCATCGGCCTCGCGGGCGTCGTGGAACACCTGCACGTCCCGGTACATGTGCACGTCCGCCTGCACGCCGACGGTGGACAGCGCCTCGCGGGGCAGATGCCCGCGATAGCGGAGCGGCGCACCGGTGATCCCGCTGGCGATCAGCACCCGCCGGATCGGCCGGAGCTCCCGGTCGACGACCGTCATCGCCGGCGCCGAGCGACGGGCGGCGACCAGGTCGGCGTAGCGCTGTTCCAGCCCGTCCAGTTGATCCTCCAGCGAGCGCAGCGGCAGTTCGCCCGGAGTCGGCTGCAGGGACGCCAACAGCCCCGGTTCGGTGACCAGCCGGCGCATCGCGTCGCCGAACGCCTCCGGGTCCCCGCGCGGAACCACCAGGCCGTTCACGCCGTCCTTGACAACCTCTGTGGGACCGGGGTTGTCGCCGGTGATGACGGCGCAGCCCGCGGCCAGCGCCTCCCGGGTGAGCAGCGAGTACGACTCCAGCATCACCGACGACATCAGCAGCACGTCATACCGGCTGAGCACGCGGGCCACCTCGTCCGCCGGGTACGGCGGCAGCGACCTGACGTGCTCTGGGAGGTCGGTCTCCTCGTCGCCGTACAGGTCCAGCGACCATCCGTCGAGCGCGTCCAGCGACCTCGCGGCCTCGACGGCGACCCCGGCGCCCTTGACCGCGTGCTTGCCGCCCGCGAACACGAACCGGACCGTGCCGTCACCGGGCTCCCTGCTGACGGCGGCACGGACCGCGTCGGGGGAGGGGTTCTCGTCGAGGGCCAGTCGCTGCGGGTCGACCCCGTTCGCGGACAGCAGGTCGATCATCGTGGACGACGGGGCGAGCACCAGGTCGGCGTTCTGCAGGTGGCTCGCCAGTCGCTGGTTGCGCTCCACCAGCCAGGTGTTGGTCCGCTCGCAGGGGCAGACGCCGCAGTCGACGACCGTCGAGCAGGGGCGCAGGTTCCGGGTCACCAGGAACTGCCGCGCACACCACCACCACATGTCGTGCATCGTGACGACGACGACCGCCCCGGCCGCCGAGGCCAAGGAGACCAGCGCACCTCCGAACCCCTGCAGGTTGTGGAAGTGCACGACCCGCGGCCGGGTCCGCGCGAGCCAGCGGGCGAATTCCGCCTCGATCTCGTCATTGGCGTAGTTGACCTGGTCGGTCCAGGCCAGCATTCCGGTGATCGTCGTCCACTGGATCGCCACGCCACCCGCGGTCAGTTCCTGACGAACCGTGAGGTCGCGGTGGCCGTCGTCCATCGAGCCGGCGAACACGCTGACCCGGTGACCACGCCGGGCCAGGCCCTCGGCGATGCGTTGCGGGACCAGCGTTCCGCCGGAGACGAAGTTGGGTGGGTAGTGGGCCGACACCAGGGCAATGCGCACCGACAGATACTAGGTGCGGCGGACCACCGACTCGGAATCAACTTCGGACTGCGAGACGGGCACGGGGACAGAGGCGGGGCGGGTAGCGTTAGCCGGGTTGGCGTGGCCACCGGCCGCTTCGGCGGTCGGCAAGCCGCCGCCGGGCGCCGACGTCGCCGGGTCGATCAGTCCGGGTGGTTGCAGGTTCTCCCACGAGCTGTGCATGACGATGACACCGCCGGACTCGCGCGGGACGCCCTGCACAACGTCGAAATGCACCGCCTTCACCCACTGGTCGAAGCTGTGCGAAAGTGATTCATCGACTACGGACGTGTTGATGGTGAAGGTTCCCGGCTGTAACGGCAACGCCGGAATACGGACGTCGATACTGCCCTTGCCGTTCAGCGCGGACGGGATGTACTCGGCGTCCCAGGTGTGATGGGACCACAGATGCTGACCGTCCAGTGAGTGAAGGGAGGCGGCGAACACCGGACGCTCAATCCTCGCAGCGGCCTGATAGTGGAGCCGAAGCGTCACCTCGGCACCGGTGGCAAACTGTCGCGTGTCCTCGCCTTTGCGGTTCAGCATCTCGATCCGTTCGACGAGAATCTCGCCGCTGCCGTGCCGGGTACCACCGGAAGCGACCGGCCGCGCGAGGTGGCCCGCCTCGATGTAGTTGTCGACGATCTGGGCGGCCGGGCCGACCTCGACAAGCTTGCCGTGGTCGAGCCAGGCCGCCTTGTCGCAGAGCGTCCGCATCTCGCCGAGGCCGTGGCTGACAACGATGACGGTCTTGCCTTTGTCCTTGAACTCGGCGAACTTTTCCCGACACTTCTCCTGGAACTGCATGTCGCCGACCGCAAGGATCTCGTCGACTAGCAGGATGTCCGGGTCGACGTGGATGGAGACAGAAAACCCTAAACGGACATACATTCCGGATGAATAATTCTTCACAGGCTGGTCGATGAAATCGCCGACGCCGGCGAATTCCACGATGGTGTCGAACTTCCGATCTATCTCGTTACGGCTCATGCCGAGGATGGAGCCGTTCAGGTAAACATTCTCCTTGCCCGAGAGTTCCGGGTGGAATCCTGATCCGACCTCCAGCATCGCTGCCATCCGCCCCCGAGAAGTGATCGAGCCTTCATTCGGTCTCAGGATCTTGGCAATGCACTTCAGCAGCGTCGATTTGCCAGAGCCGTTGTGGCCCATCAGTCCGAAAGTCTCGCCTTCCGGAATCTCCAGGGACACATCACGCAACGCCCAGAACTCGACGAACTCCGCGCGCTTACGACGCAGGATGGTCGCCTTCAGTGACTGGTTGCGGTCGTGGTAGACCCGGAACGACTTGGAGACGCCTTGAACGGACACAGCCGTGCGTGGAGGCACCTTGGAAGTCGGACGTCCAAAGACAGAGCCGGTCATAGTTCCTCCACCACGCGGGCCGAGAATTTGTTGAAGACTAGCGTTCCAACGCCCAACGCGATGGCCACCCAGACCGACACCACGAGCCAGTCCTGCCAGCTGGGCCACACGTAGTCGTACAGCATCAGCCGAAAGGCTCCGGTGATGCGTGCGGCGGGATTGAGGTTGTACAGGAAGAACAACGGGAACGGCTCGCCGAATAATGTCCAACCTCGCGCCCGGACCTTCTCCTGCATTTGCAGGATGAGCGTCTCCGAATAAATGATTGGAGTCGCGTAGAACCACAGCTGAATGAAGATGTTCATGAAGTGCTGCGTGTCGCGAAAATATACCATTGCGATCGACAGCATCATCGCGATACCGACGCAGAACAACACGGTCAGCGCCATCATGACGATCAGTCCAGGCAAGAATACCAGGACCTTCGGGCCACCGACGAACGCCATGATCACTGTGAGAAGGCCGAGCTCGATGCAGAACGTCACCGTCATTGCGAGGATGGTCGACACCGGCAGGATAAAGCGAGGAAAATAGACCTTGGACAGAAGGCCCGCATTGTTTACAATCGAACCCATCCCGGCCATGATCGCGCCGGAAAGGAAGCTCCAAGGTATCAGCGCTGTCGCGAGGAACAGGGCGAAGTAATGGATGCCGCTGTTCACCCCTGGCGAGATCGGGGACTGGAGGATGTAGCCGAAGACGATCGAGTAGATGGCGATGGTTGCCAGTGGGTTGATGAAAGACCACGCCCGACCCAATGCAGTTCTCTTGAATTGTGACCGCACTTCACGCATGGTCAGGTTTCCCAGCAACTCCCGGGTTCCGGAACCTTTGCGGGTGCCAGCCACCATGGCATCCGGAAAATCCTCTGGCCCTTCCTGGACCGGTACCGCGTAGCTCATCGGTCGGACACGCCTCCAGAGGTCGTTGGTCGCCGCACTAGGCGGACCGGCCCGGTCGCGGGCCAGTGGTCATGGTAAGCCGGGCGGTGATGCTCCGGGGCGCGCTCGACGACCAGGCCGAGCATCTATGATGCTCTCGGCCCGATCCGGGCTGAGAACTGCAGGTGACCGATGGAGGATCGACCACACATGCCCTCGACCAGTCGCCCCGGCAGGGACGCCAGGTGACCGACCACCCCGCAACCGGAGATCCCCTGGTCGTCCTTGCACAAGTGTCACGGGACGCCCAACTGCTGCTCCGCGACTATATTGCCGGCCTCGAGGCACAGGCTGGCGCAGCTCGGGCGGCCGCGGAGCGCGAAGCGCGTCTAAGGAAGGCCAGCACAGATCGGTTGCTGCAGCTATTGGCCGGTGCGCGGGCGGAACGGGACCGGGCCATCGCGGAACGTGACGCTACGTTCGTCAGGCGGATCAGACGGCTGGCGGCAACGGCAACTCACGGCCGCGCCCAATGACGTCGGCGGCGCTGGTGGCGGTGCTGACACCGGCGGCCACGGTCGATGGCCTCGGCAGCACCCTTGAGTCGTTGCAGGCGCAGTACGACGGAAGTTGGCAGTGGTGCATCGCCGTGCCGGCGGACGCGGCGCCCGGAACCTTGGCGGCCGTCAAGGATCTCATTGCCGACGAAACACGCGCCATCGCAATTCCCGGTCCCGCAGACCCAGGGGAGCTGGCCGTCGTGGCTCTCGCACTCGCGAGGGCCAGCCATCTGTGCTGGGTCGACTGCGGTGATCGACTGGACGCCGACACCTTCCGCGTCGTCCGGTCGCGGCTCTCGGAGGCTCCCTGGCTGTACACGGACGAGGCGGTGGCGGGCGACGAGGGGGGCGCGGAAGAGGTCTGGTTCAAACCCGACTTCTCGCCCGAAAGACTCCGGTCACAGCCCTACGCCCTTTTGCTCGCTGTTCTGCCGCTCGATGTGGTTCGCGAGGAAGGTGGTTTCCGGCCGGAGTTCGGTACCGCTGTCTGGTACGACTTGGTCCTGCGCATGGCGAGCCGGCTAGGCGCGCCGTCCCATCTGGCTGGGCCATTCTATCTGCATCGTGAGCGGGGTCACGGCGCGCCGTTCATCCTCGGCGACCCCTTCGATCGTTGCCGCACGGTCGCCCGGGTGATGGCCGAGGCCGGGGAGTCCGCCAGCGTCTCCCCGATAGAGATGGCCGGCCGGCCGGTCGGCCAGCGCGTTCGGCGTCAACTCACCCGGCACCCCAAGGTCAGCCTTGTCATCCCGACCAGAGCGAGCTCGTCGGTAATCCATGGGTTCCCCCGGTGCCACGCGGTCGAATTCATACGCAGCATTTGGAAGCCCAATAGGTATCCGAATCTCGAGATCGTTGTGGTCTACGACACGTCAACACCGGCGGCGGCGCTGCGCGAGATAGAGGAGGTCTCCGGCGGAGAAGTGGTACTCACGCCGTTCTACGGTCCGTTTCATTTCTCCCGGAAGTGCAACGCCGGAGCGGTGGCGGCAACCGGGGAGTACGTCTGCTTCCTGAACGACGACATGGAAGTCGTTACATCGGATTGGCTGCACGAGATGGTCGGACTTCTGAATGACCCTGAGGTCGGTGCCGTCGGCGCCCGACTGCTCTTTGCTGACGGCACTCTGCAACACGCTGGTCACGAATACAACGGAGGTTACGCCGGGCACACGATGTTCCGGTATGCGGCGGACGACGCCAGCGAGGGCGGCGCCGCCATGGTGACCTCGGAGAGGTCGGGAGTCACCGGCGCCTGCATGCTGGTGCGCGCCTCGGATTTTCTCATGGTCGGTGGTTTCTCGGAGGAGTTCCCGCTCAGCTACAACGACGTCGACCTTTCGCTAAAAATCCGAGCAGCGGGCCTGCGCATCCTGTACACGCCGCACGCGACGTTGCTTCACTACGAATCGCAGACCCGTGATCCGCACGTGACCGACGCGGAAATTCGGCGAATCCGCTGGCGGTGGGCAGTGCAGTTGGAGAACGATCCCTACGTCAACGAGCTGCGGCGCACCTCGTTCGACGGGCCTGCTCCCGTATTCGATTGACGGCTTCCAATGACTGAGTTCCAGCACGACGAGAGGACCAGTGTGACCCTGCCCGCGATGGATGCGACGACCTCTTCAGCGGATTATTCGACCGCCTACTTCCACGATTACTCGGGTCCGCCGTACACCTACGAGGAACCTCATTGGCGGAGTTTCTTTGGGGGAATCGCCGACTCGCTGATCGAGCTGTTCGCACCGGAGACGACCTACGACGCAGGGTGCGCGAAGGGCTTCCTTGTACGTGCACTCGCCGAGCGGGGCGTCGACGCCAGGGGTGGCGACATCTCGGAATACGCAACGACGGGCGCGCCTCCGGAGCTAGCGGACCGGCTCGAAGTCAGGGATTTGGTGCAGCCGCTGGACCGGCGCTACGACCTGATCACCTGCATCGAGGTCCTCGAGCATATGTCCATCGAGCAGTCACGGCTTGCAGTGGCGAATCTTTGCGCCGCAACGGATCTCATAGTGTTGTCCACCACCCCAGATGATTTCGACGAGGCGACCCACATCAACATCCGCCAGCCGGCGGCCTGGGCGCAGGACTTCGCAGTGCATGGCTTCTTCCGGCGAACCGACATCGACGCGGGCTTCATCTCGCCGTGGGCCACCGTCTTCGCACGGGCGCGAACGACCGCAACGGAACTCGTCACCCGGTACGAGGCCATGCTCGCGCCGTTGCTCCGTGAGGTGGATTCCAAGCGTCGCGCCCTGCTTCAAGTCCGTCGTGAATTGGACGAGTCGCTGTCGCCGGTGATCGAGGAACGTGACCGGTTGGTCGCGGAGGTGGCGTCCCTGCACGACCGCCTTGCCGCCCAGGGCGAACCCGAACTGAGCGATCGGGCCGCCCGGCTCGCCATGGTTGACGAGCTGATCGTCCTGCGGAGCTCCGTTGCCCGGCTGGAGTCTGAAGCGGAGCGCGGCGCCGCCGCCATCGAACGCGCCGGCCTACAGGCGACGATTGCCTCCCTGGTGGAGGACCTCGCCCAGGCCAGGGAGCGGCTGGCCGGCGGTGCCGGAGACGCAACGGTGGCTCAGGTGATGGCCGAGCGCGACCAGCAGATCGCCGAGTTGAAGCAGGCCACCACTTGGCGGGTCGGGCGTGCAGTGCTCGCTCCTTTTCAGCCCTTCCGGGGGCTGCTGCGCAGGTCGAGGCGGTGACCGCGGCGCCAGCCGAAACCCCTGTCACTCGGCCCGCTGATGCGCCGTTCCTTTCGATCGTGGTGCCGGTCTACCGCACTGCGCCGAACTACCTGGCCGAGATGATCGGCTCGGTCCGCGCCCAAAGTGACCCGGACTGGGAGCTGGTGCTGGTCGATGACGGCTCGGGCGATCCTGACCTCACTGCAGCGCTGACCGGGGCGGCGGCCGCGGACATCCGGATCCGGCATGTCGCTTTGACGACGAACTCCGGCATCGTTCGCGCGTCGAACCGTGGCCTCGAGATCGCCCGTGGAGAATTTGTGGCACTGCTCGATCATGACGACATCGTCGCGCCGGACGCCGTTGCCAGCTGCCGAGCGGTGGTCGAGAGCGACTCCGATGTCGATGTTCTCTATTCGGACGAAATCATCATCGGGCCGGCGGGCGAGGTACTCGGGGAGTTCCGCAAGCCAGCATTTTCCCCGGAGCGCCTTCGCGGACAGATGTACACCGGCCATCTCGGGGTGTACCGACGGTCACACCTCGACGACATCGGCGGTTTCCGCGAGGGGTTTGATGGCAGCCAGGACTACGATCTTGTCCTGCGCGCAACCGAACGCGCACGGGCGGTGCGGAGCATTCCCCAGTCGTTGTACCGGTGGCGCACACTCCCAACGTCGGTCAGCCATTCGGTCGGTAACGAGTATGTCTTCAGCGCGGCTCGGCGCGCCCTGGAGGAGCACCTCCAGCGCACCGGACTAGCGGCGACGGTAACCCAGACCGACGCGACCGGACGGTACCGGATCGACCGCGCCATCCCCGACGACGTCGAGATCTCAGTGATCATGCCAAGCACCGGCGGCCGGCAAATGGTGGGCGGCATAGATCAGGTGGCTCTGACGGCAGCGTTGCGGCGCGTCATTGACGACGCTGGTGACCAGGTGGCCGACATCACAGTGATCGGCGGCAATAGACTGGCTCTAACCGGTGCTGAGGCCGAAGTGGCGGAGATCCTGCGCAATCATGGTCGGCTGGTTCGGCTGCAGGGCGACCCGTGGTCGGTGGACGCCATCAACCGTGCTGTGCTCGCCAGTCGTGCAGATCTCGTGCTGTTGATCGGGGATTCTGTTCGTCCTATGACGCGCTCCTGGCTCGCGGTCCTGATGGGACTGGCCCAGGATCCGACTATCGGCGCAGTCGGACCCAGAGTGCGCCGCTGGGATGGCAGGGTGGCCGCCGCGGGAATGGCGGTGGAAGGTGCGCAGTTCCATCCGATCGGCGCCGGGTCGTGGCCGGACGATGCCGGACCGTTCGGGGCGTGGCAGCTGGATCGCGAAGTGACCGGACTGCCGGCGGAGTGTGTGCTGTTCAAGCGGTCTTTGTTCCTCCGGGCGGGCGGACTGTCGCCGCGGTTGGGAGTGCCGTCTGCCGTCGTCGACGTATGTCTGAAGCTGGCCGAACTAAGTAGTCGCACCGTGGTGTCCGTATCGGCGGACGTCGAGATCCCACGGGACCTGCTCGGACCATCACCCCTTGATCTCGCTCGATTGCGCGAGCGCTGGGGCTCGCGACTCGCCGCTGATATGTATTGGCGCGACATCTGACGTTCCGACCGGTGTCACCGCATCCTCCAGGTTTCGCGGTCGCGTCGCTCGGGTGGACGGCCGGTCACAGTGAGGGGCCCGCCCGTAGCATCGATGGGCAGCTGCCAGCATCGATGGGCAACTGTCGCCGCGCCGGCCGCTATGACAGCCGCCGCCACAGCGAGGCCCCACGGGCCCGCAGCGGCGAATGCCAGGGTTCCCGCGGCAATGAGCTGGACCGCCACGGCCGCCCTGAGCGACCAACGGTCGAACCGGTCGAGAATACGGTGCAGGCGGCGGAGCCCCGCCGGGTCGGTCGCCCCGGCGCTGAGCAGGACGGCCGCGCCGCGGACCGCTCCGAAAACTGCGCCTGCGGTCAGCGCGAAGGCCGGCGAGCCGCTCAGTGCGCCGAGCACCGGGACCAGGTAGACGGCCGCCGTCATGATGTACGTCGCCAGTCCGGCCCCGATCTGGGCGCCGAAGCCGGCCGCGTAGACCCAGCGCCGGTATCGGCCGATCCACCGTTCGTTGACCTGCCGGGGATGCAGCGGAAGCCGGAAGCCGAACGCCCGCACATCACTGGCCGAGGTGACCAGGCAGCAGGCCGCGGCGACGGCGGCGGTGATTCCGGCCGTGGCCGCGAGGTCGCCGGTCGTGAGGTCACCGGTCACGAGGTCGCCGGCCACAAGATCGCCGGTCAGGGGCTTCAGCAACACTGCACCCACCGCACCGACGGCGCCGAACACCAGCCCGCCGAGCACCGACCCGGCGATGAACCAGGCGGCGGTGAGCCAGTAGCGGTGCCCCTGCGCGCGTTCGGTGAACGGGTTGATCGCCGACACCATGGAGAGACCGCACGGCGACCACACGCCGCGGATGGCCGCGGTCACCGCCACCAGCAGGGTGAGCGCGACGAAGGCGGTCATCACGGGACCACCACAGACCCGGTGCCCAGCAACGGGTTTGCCCCCGATGGGCCGACGTTGATGCCGTACACCGCGACGGTGTGCGGGCCCGCGGCGATCCCCGGGATGGAGATGCTGAAGCCGTGGGTGCCGGTGATGCCGTAGATCCTGTTGACGTCCGATCGCAGCACCGTGGTCGGGTAGCGCGAGATGCCCTTGCCGTCCACGTACACGGCGACGTCGATCCGCGCGCCGGGGCTGTCCGGGTCGTAGGCCCAACCGCGCAGCCGGATCGTCCCGCTGCTCGCGCTGACCACGTCCAGGTGCCCGCGCGGGGGTGAGCCGACCACGGTGGTGCCCTGGCCGATCTGCGGGTTGCCGCTGCCGCCGCCCACGTTGATGCCGAACACCGACACGGTGTGCCGTCCGGGCGGCGAGCTGATGGTGATGTCGAACCCGTGGTCGCCGGTGATGCCGAACGCCGTGTTGACGTCGCGGCGGGCCCGGCCGGTCGGGTACCAGCTGACGCCGACGCCGTCCCGGTAGACCGCCACCGAGATCTCGGTCGCCGGCAGGTCCGGGTCGTATGCCCAGCCGCGAAGCCGGATGCCGTTGCTCAGCGGCACGACGCTGTCCAGGTGACCGACCGGACGCCGGCCGACCTTCACCGAGCCGCCGCCGATCACCGGGTTGCCGGACCCGCCGCCGACGTTGATCGCGTACACCTTGATCGCGTGGGTGCCCGGGTTCATCGGGATGGTCAGATCGAACCCGTGATTGCCGGTCGCGCCGAACTTCCGGTTCACGTCGGACCGGGCCCTGGAGGTGGTGAACCGGCCGATGCCCACACCGTCCACGTACACCGACACGGGAATCGAGGTGGCCGGCTGGTCCCGGTCCAGTGCCCAGCCCGCGATCCGGGCGGCATTCCCCTTCGCGGCGATGATGTCCACGCTCCCGATCGGCGGCGAGCCCGTCAGGCACGGCGCGGAGTGGGTCGCGGTGCGGTTGTCCGTGGCGCTGGAGTTGCCACAGACCCCCGCGAACTGCTGCCACGGCGGCGTGCACGAGACCATCCGGCAGACCACCGGCCCGGTCTCTGAGGCCGGGATGTCCGTCCGGCACTGGCCGTAACGGAACTGGTTGCAGGCCACCCGCCGTTGGTCGCAGGTTCCCTCGGCGCACCGGCACTGCCACGGACCGCCCTTGAAGGCGTTGCAGTCGATGTAGTACCGCGCCGCGCCGCCGCAGAAGGAGGAGTTGTCCGCCTTCCACCACCCCCCGATGAACGAATTCGGCGGGCAGGTGTTGCGGCCGTTGTTGATCGTGCAGCAGAACACCGAATAGCCGTCGGCGCAGCCGGCGTCCGTGCCGCAGACCGATGCGTAGGCATTGGCCGGGCGGACCAGATAGCCCCACGGATCGACGGCCAGCGCGGCACCGACGAGTGCGGCGCCGCCGAGGAAACCGCGCCGCGAACTGCCGGTCCGGGCGGCCGCTGGCTTCCTGCTGATCCGGTTCACCAGTCGCTCGGTGAGGGTCGTCGTCATGTCGCATCCACCGTGATTCCGTCGAGGACCTGGTTGACCTTCGCGCTCAGGGCGGCGGCGTCACGGTGCGACCCGATGACGACGTAGAGGCACATCGGACGGTCCTTCTCGGTGAAGAAGAACTGACAGCCGGCCTGTCCGGTGATCCGCCGCTGCAGCCCGTTCGGGTTGAACAGCCGGGCCTCGGTCCGCGGTATGCCCTGCGCCCGGTAGAGCGCGGTCCCCAGACATTCCGGGCCGAACTCCAGGATGGCGACGAAGGTGTTCCGGGACGCCATGCGCTCCACGGCGCCGGATCCGTAATCGCCGCGGTCGGCCGGCAGCGCGAAGTCGGCCAGGTGGACGACGGCCCGGGTCTCTTCGCCTGACAGACCGCGTCCGGTGTCGGTGGCCGATCCGGTGATCCGGCTGTCGGGTGCGAAGGCGGAGCCCGGGGTCGGCCGGCGGTAGATCCGGCCCTCCCAGCTGGCCGGCAGCCGGACCAAGAATCCGTGCCCGTCCAGCGGTGCCGGCGCGGTCACTCCGCCACCCCGCGCGGGGCTGCCGCGGCCTGGGAGTACGGGTGGTCTGCGGCTGAGTCGGTGCGGGAGTCGTGTGTGGTGAGGTCGGAACGGGGTCCGTAGAGGCTCGGATGTCCCGGCCCGATGCCCGCCGCCAGCAGCGCACGATCGACGTCGACCTCGCGTTCCGCGTCGGACCTGGGTTTGTCCACCGGATCGTCGTGATGCCGGGTGCCGCGCCGGCCGTCACCGACGGCCTGGTGGATCAGCCCCGACACCTGACGGAGCGAGGTCCCCGACCCCTCGCCCTTGACCCGGCCGGTCTGCCCGTCGACCACCACGACATACGGCGAGCCCGGCACGTCGTAATCGGCCCACGCCGCGCTGGACATCACCAGGTCGAGCCCGGCCGGCCGGAGCTCGGAGAGCAGCGTGACGCTCTCCTCCCCGGCGTCCTTGGTGATGACCAGGACCCTGCTGCCGCCCAGCGGAGTCGACCCGCCACGCTCGGCGAAGTCCTCCCAGAACCCACCGCAGCCGGCGCACCCGGAGGACAGGAAGACCAGCACGGTGTCGTGCGGGACGGCGACCGTCCGGACGGAGATCACCTCACCGGACAGCCCGACGCCGGTGATGTCGTGCGCAGCGGCCCATTCCTCCCGGCCGGTGATCGGGCCGATGTCCGCCGGGCCGGGGCTGCCGGGGCCGCGGGCGCCCGGTGCGATGACGCCGTCCGCCGTCCGGAACGGTGGGGCCACCGCAGCGGCGGGTCCGCCGTCGAGTTGGTGCAGTCGTTGCAGCACCGTCGCGTAGGCCCGCAGCAGACCGACGACGAGCACGGTCAGGACGAGGAGTACCGCGGTCTCGACGGCGATCAGGATGGTCATCGTGGCGTTGCCACCTTCGCTCGGAGTTGCAGCAGGGCAGGCAGCACCGTCATCAGCAGATAGCACAGCCAGGTCAGCAGGGCGGTGAGCACGACCAGCAGGACACTTTCGGCGCCGCCCAGCGACGTCACCTCGATCACGAACGATGGCTGCGGCCAGATGGCGGCGGCCGCCCCGATCACCACGCCCGCGCCGTTGACCGCGAGATGCGAGCGGCTGATCGGCTCGGAGGCGCGTCCGAAACAACCGCAGTCCTGTTGCGGGGCCACCCGGATCATCCGCCAGGCGACCGCCGTCAGCAGCAGGTAGGCGACGCTGAGCAGGACGGCGGGGATCGACCCACCGAGGACCAGCACCGCGACGGCGATCAGCAGTTCGGCCAGCCCGAGCAATCGGATCATCACCGGTGTGGCGACCGAACCGGCGCCGGGAATCCTCGCGGCAGCCCACGCTTTCGCCGCGGGACGCGGCGCGGCGACCTTGCCCACCCCGGCGACGGCCAGCAACAGCGACATGGCAGCGAGCAGGCCGACCATGGCTCCCCTCCCGGTGTCGCGAGTGGGGGGAGTGTAACCAGGCGGCTGCCCCGGAAGGCCGGTTTTGCGGCGTTCCCGTGCAGATCCGGGCCCGTCGGAGCGCGGCTGAGCCGGCCAGGGCGGCTACGCTCCGACCGGGCGCCGGCGTCCTGGACGGTGTGTTCCGGACGATGCCCGGTCCCGTTGGGCCGTACCCCGGGGAAGTCGCCCCGGGACTGAAACCGGAAGGGCGCCATGGGGAATCCGAGCGGCGCCGGCCGGGCCAGGACGACCGCGGCCGGTGGAATCCGGCGCAGCGCCGTGACGCTGGCCGCTGCGGCGATGATCCTGACGTCGGGCTGCAGCGGCACCGACGACACGGCGGGATCGGCAACGCCGTCTTCTGTCGTCGGGACGGCGAGCGCGGCGGATCGGGAGACGTCGTCGTCGTCCGAGCCGGCCCCGGCGTCGATGACGACAGTGAGGTCGAGTTCGCCGGCACCGTCGACATCGCTGCCGCCGCCCCCGGCGTCGACCGTCCCGCCGGCCAGCGGCTCACCCGAGGCGCCGACCACCGCCGGAAGTCCGGCGGTTCAGCCCCCGGCGTCGACGGCCGAACCGTCGACGGCTGCCGCACTGCCGAACTGCACCCCGGCGACGCTGGCCACCGGAACGCCCGGTGTGCTGATTGTCGCGACTGCCGCGCCGCCGCGGGCGCCGTGGTTCGTCGGCAAACTGCCGGCGGCCGGTGCCTCGGACGGCGGCAGGGGGTACGAGGCAGAGCTGGCCCGGGCCGTCGCGGAGACTCTCGGCTTCGCCGCCGGGCAGCAGACGTGGGTGATCGTCGACCGGGCCGCGGCGCTGCAGGGCACCGCGCGCGGCTTCGACGTCTTCCTCGGCCAGGTCACCGACTCGGAAGGCGCCACCGCGGACGCTGACCTGTCGACCGGATACTTCCCGATCACCGACGCGGTCGTCGTGCGCGAACCGGACGCGGCGACCGGCCCCCCTGACTTCTCCGGCAAGCGGGTGGGCGTTCTCAGCGGCAGTACGGCGCAGGCGGCCATGCTGGAGCGCGGTGTCAGCAACCCGCTGACCTTCGGCTCACCGGCGGCACTGGCGTCCGCGCTGGCCGGCGGGGCCGTCGACGTCGCCGTGCTGCCGACGCCCGATGCGCTGCAGGTGGCGCAGCCGGCCGCCGGTCTCACGGTCCTCGGTCAGTTGCCGAGTGGCCGCTCCCAGCCCGACCAGTTCCATCTGGTGCTGGCCGCCGATTCGCCGCTCACCCCCTGCGTCAGCGCCGCTGTCGACCGGCTGAGAATCCAGGGGACCCTTGATGACCTCGCCGATCAGTGGATCGGCCTGCCGACCCTGCGGTGACCATGAACCCCCGGTGCCCGCCGACGAGTAGTGCTGCGGACAAACTGGTGTGGACAACTGCTGGTGCCGACGACTACTGCTCCGACAACTACTGCGGCACAACAGCTTCCGGATCAGCGAACGCCGAGCAGATGGTTGTAGTCGCCGCCCGTGCCGGCCCGGTCGATCGTCGGTTGGTTGACCGGCGTGAACGGCTGCGGGCCACCGAACGGGTCCCAGGACGGCACGAAGACGGCGACACCGCCCTGCACCCGGTAGGTACGGGTGCCGGGAAGGCCGCGCAGGAACGTCCCATCCGCGGGCGTCATTCGCAGGTGGTTGTATGAGCCACCGGCGCCGGCCCGGGTGGTGGCGGCGTAATCGACATCCACCACGGGCTTTTCGCCGCCGAAAGCCGACCACGACGGCACATAGAGCGGCGCGCCGCCGGCTACCCGGAACACGGCTCCGGTACTGGTCCCGCGCAGGAAGGTCCCATCGAGCGGATAGCGGCGCAGGTGATTCCAGTTGCCACCCGATCCGGCGTGGTTCAGTGCGGCCGCGTCGACATCGGTGGTGGGCTGCCGGCCACCGAACGCCGTCCAGGTGGACACATAGACCGGCGCCTGCCCCGCCACCCGGTACACGGCCCCGCCCTGGAACCCGCGGAGGAACGTGCCCTCTGCCGGGTAGCGGCGCAGATGATCCCAGCCGCCACCGGTTCCGGCATTGTCGATGGCCGCCGAGTCGATGAGCACGAAGGGTTTCGTGCCGCCGACCGCGCTCCATCTCGTGACGACGATCGGTGCCCCGCCGGCCACCCGGAACACGGTGCCGTCGCGGCCCCCGCGGACGAACGTGCCGTCCGCCGGGACAGCGCGCAGGTGGTTCCAGACGCCTCCCGAGCCCGCCCGGCTCAGCGCCGCCGGGTCGACGATGGTCGTCGGCTGTCTGCCGCCGAAGGGATCCCAGGTGGACACCCGGAGCGGTGCGCCGCCGGCGACCCGGTACACGGCGCCGTCGGTGCTCCTGATGAACGTGCCTTCGATCGGGAGGGCGCGCAGGTGCTTCCAGCGACCCGCTGCACCCGCGTTGTCGATGGCCGCCGAGTCGACCGCGAGTGCCGGCTGCTCGCCCCCGTAGACCGCCGAGCTGGAGATGTAGATCGGTGCGCCGCCGGCGACCCGGAACGCAGCGCCGTTGCGGGTGCCCCGGATAAACGTGCCATCGGCCGGGTAGGCGCGCAGATGATTGAAGTTGCCGCCGGACCCGGCCCGGTCGATGGCCGCCGAGTCCACGGTGACGGCGGACTTCTCACCGCCGAAGGCTGCCCAGCTGGACACGTAGATCGGTGCGCCGCCGGCGATGCGGTACACGGCCCCGTTGTGACCCCGGATGAAGGTGCCGTCCCGCGGGTGGTCGGGTAACTGGCCGATGGCCGACGGTGTCATCGTGCGGCACGGCTTCGGTCCGCCCATTGCGCTCCAACTGGAGACGTACACGGGTGTCCCGCCGGCCATCCGGAAGACGGCACCGCTCGCCGAGTCGCAGATGAAGGCGCCGTCGACCAACGGCAGTGTTGATTGCTGGATCAACCGGGCCGATGTCGTCGCGGTCGAGCGCATCGGGTCCGGGTAGCCGCCCAGTTGCAGCACTGCAACGAAGTAGCGATCGGTGTACCCAACGGAGTGCACGGCGCACTGGGGTGTCGTCCAGAAACTGTCGCAGCCCCATCCCTGCTTGGACCCGTGCACGCCGGACAACGCGTTGAGTCCGAAGTACTGGTTGAAACCGGCGTCGTCGGCCGATCCCGTCCTGGCCGTCTGCGCCATCACCGGGATCAGCCACGGACCGATCTTCGGGTCCTTCGAGGCGCGGTACAGGAACCTGGTCATGTCGCTCGCGGTGATCCGGGCGGCACCCCAGTGACCGACCCGGTCGGTGGCGTTTCCGGTGGACCCGAGCCCGTAATTCGCGGCCACCGTGGGGATTGCCGATGCGGTGAACAACGCCGACGCGATGTCGTTGTCGCTGTACCGCAGCATGAAGGAGAGCCGGTCCAGCACCGATTGCGGCGTGCTCGAGTACCCGCCGTAGGACCACAGGTAGTACGTGGCCAGGAACAGCTTCATGATCGACTCGGAGGCGACCTGGGCGCCGGCGTTGGCGGTCTGGCTCAACACCGCTCCGGTCTCCCGGTCCACGACGCTGATGAACGACGTCACCCCGTTGTTGGCCGCGTTCGTGCGTGCGGCGACCACCGCCTGAGACGGTGTCTGCGCGGCCACCGATCCCGCCCCGGGACCCAGCATCGACGCCAGCATGGACGTCGTGACGATCACCAGGAGCCGCGCGGCGCGCGCCGATCGCGATCCGTCCCCGTGCACCGCCCGGCCGCCCACCGGGCAACTCAACCACAGACACCGTTGTTCGGTCGCACGGCGCGATCACTCGAACACGTTCGGCTTATCAGGACGTCGGCGCTGCCGTGTCCTCCGCGGTCGCGACGTGGTGGCCCGCGAGGATCTGCTCCGGGCCGGCAGCGTGCTCCGGGCCGGCAGCGTGCCCCTTGCCCACCTGCTCTGGACCCACCTGCTTCTGGCCTGCCTGCCGGTCGCCTCCCGGTGACGCAACGTTCGTGAACACGAAGCGCCGGTAGGCCCAGAACCTGAACAGCGTGCCGGCTGCCAGCCCGACCACGTTGGCCGCGATGTTGTCGGCCAGCGGCGAGGTGAACCCGAGCACGTAATGGGAGAACCAGAGCACGGACAACGAAATCCCGAGCCCGATGGAACACATCAGCACGAAGATCCCGAACTCCCGCGGTGCATGCGTCCTGCGGGTCTGCGGGAAGGTCCAGTAGCGGTTCCCGAGCCAGGACACGACGGTGGCCACCGCCGAGCTGGCGATCTTCGCGGCGAGTGGCAGGCCATCGAACAGGGGATCGGCCCCGGCGTAGAGCAGGACGTTGAACACGGTGACGTCGACGACGTACGCAACGGCGCCGACGACGCCGAACTTGGCGAACTGCCGGGCCAGGGACATGCCGGCGCCGCGCAACCACGTGATCATTCCGCCTCCTCGCCCATGTGCCGCACTGAGGGTAGCCCGGTCACCGGATTCAACTGGCGCGACCGGGCGACCGAGCGCGCACCGGTCAGCGCAAGCGGGTGGCCGACCGCCGTCCGGCGCGCGGCATTCGCAGCCGCATCCGCAGCACCATGCCGAGCATGCCGAGCCCGAGCCTGATCGTCTTCGGCAGGTCGCCGGTCACCGAGGAGACGCCCACCCTCTGGTGGTAGTTCACCGGGACCTGGACGATCTTCGCCCGGCCGACGACGGCCAGCATCAACATCTCCAGGCCGAACGATGACCCGTCAACCCGCGCCTTCTCGACGATATCGGCCACCCGGCTCCGGCTGACGACCCGGAAGGTACAGCCCACGTCGCTGAGATACGAGGTGTTGAAAAGGATCTCGATGACCTTCGCGACGGCCCAGTTCCCCCACTGCAGGAACCAGCCCATGTTGGCGCCGTCCCAGATGAAGTTGGACACGGTGCGAGATCCGACGACGAAGTCGCATTCCTCGGTGAACGGCAGCAGCTTGTTCAGGTCGCTGGCCTTGAACGTGCCGTCCGGCTCGCAGATGCAGATCAGGTCGGTGTCCACCTCGACCAGCCCACGCCGGATCGCGGCACCGTAGCCCTGCGTGGTTTCAAAGACCTCGCGTGCAGAGGTTCTGGCCACCTCCTCGGAGGTGCCGGGTGCCGCGTTGTTGTTGACGACCAGGATGTCGTCTACGATGCCGAGTTTGTCGAAAGCCCTGATGGTGTCGGCAATGCTGTCCTTCTCGTTGTACGTCGGCAGCACGACTGACAGGGACTTACCGTTCCACATTCTCTGGCTCCGAACTGGCGGGTGGGGCATCGCTCGCAAGCGCGATGGTCGAAGTATGCAGTGCAGGCAGGGCGACGGGCCGCCGGCCAGCGACGACGGTCATCGCACCAAGCCACACCGCCGCGACGGTGGCCATCACGATCCAGGGCCATGAGCCACCGGGCGGCGACCATTCGGCGGTGGTGAGGAACCAGATGGGTCCATTGGTCCCGACTGCATACCGCCGGGCGTTGACCAGCGGCGAGAGCAGCTGAAGGAACGACATCGTCACGCCAACCATTACGGCTAGCCGCCGCGAGAGCGGTGCGGTAGTGGATTCTTGCAGCTGCTCCGCCAGCACGACCCCCGCCAGGAGGGGGACGATCATGAACATCGGGAGCAGATGACGACCCTGCACACTGGCCCCAATGGGAAAGAAAACCGTCGCGTACGTCACGTAAGTGACGACAAGGATGGCTACCGAGGCGCCGATGATGGTCCAACGATCGGCGCGCCTGCCGACAAGGAGCGCTCCGCCGATGACGATCACTGCAGCGATGATCCACATCGCGTAGGCGGGTCCGGGCAGCGACGTATCGAGCCATCCGAAGCGGCCGACTCCCATCAGGACATAGCTCAAGGTGGAACCGACGAATCGCCCAAAGGCGTCCGGCGAATATACCGGTCCGGTCAGTGCGGGATGGTCGTAACGCAGCTCCCACGCGACAACCGCGACTCCGCTCATACCGACCGCAGCCACCGTGGCGATCATCGGCCAGCGGCGATGACGTAGCTCGTCCCACACCACCCTGGCGCCGCCGCGCAGCAGAGCGGTCACCGCGAGCAAGAGCAGCGCAATGGCGCCCAGCTGGCGGGCCAGGACAAGCGCGGACCCGGCAACTGCCACGATCGCGAGCGTGCCCGGGTCGGCAAGAGTCGACGGGCACCTCGTACTCACCACGACCACGCACGCCACCGCTGCCGCCGCCATGATCTCGATGCCGCTGGTGGAGACCGACGCGGAGGCGAAAACCGCCATCGGGGTCACCGCCAGTGCGAGCCCGACCGCGGCGCCCCGATCCAGCCAGCGAGCGAGGTGCCAGACGCCGAGAAACAGAAGTGCGATGGACTGCGCTAGGGCTGCTAGTCGGGCTAGGTAAAAGGCCTGTTCCGGCGTGCCGGCGAGAAGTGCGGCTACTCCGATCGGTAGGTACCCGAAGACCGGGTAGGCGCCGACGGCGGTGGTCACCTTGATCTGCGCCGTCCTGATCTGCGCCGTCTTTCCAGGTGGCGGCAGGTATTGGCACGAAGCGCTGAGGTCCGGGTGGAAGGCGGTGCAGTTGAATTGTGCGCCGGGAGCGATATCGGCCGGGATTTGCACAGTCCGTGATATCGAAGAGTTGCGGATGGTGCCAGGCTTCGTGCCGACCGGCCCGCCATACGGCTCACCGATGTGGAGCTGCCCCGCGGCGATCGCCTTGATCAGATGGTCGGACTCGTCGGGCGCGGCGCCGGGAGGGTTACTGAACACCCACACGATGCCCAACAGCAAGTAGGGCAACACCCACAGCGCGGCCCATCGGGCCGCCCCCGGGTGGCCCCGGAAGCTTCGATGGGCGTCTCCGGTGTCGGCATTCGGTTCTGCAGCCACCGCGTTGGACCGGTCCACATCGGTCATCGCGTCTGGGGCCGAAGTATCGGGCATGTCAACAAGATGTGCCGGGAGTGGCAACGACGACCATCTGCCCGGCCAGTGGCTTGACCGGCGACCGCAGGTACCACGGTACGAGGAAGGTCAGCGCGGAGGTCCTGCTCTTCATCGTCAGCGGCAGGAATCGCGGCTTCACCTCCGTCACCCGCCAGCCTTCGGACGTCAGGTAATCGGGGAGCGAGCGGTCGGTGTAGATCGCGACGTGGGTGTAGTCGTCGAAGTAGCCGCCCGGGTTCAACCGGAAGTTCGGCTGCAGCAGGATCAGCTTCCCGCCCGGCGAGAGGACCCTGGCGGCCTCGGACAGCAGCCGATGGGTCGGCTCCCGCTCGAGGTGCTCCAGCAGGTTCGAGGCGAACACCACATCGAACTCGCCATCGGCGAACCGGGACAGGTCGGTGCAGTCGCCGATCACCGCCTGCACATGGTCGGCGGCGCTCCGGGTGACAGTGGCATCCAGATCCATCGCGACGATCCGCCGGGCCCTGACGTTGTTGGCGAAATCGCACCACCCCGCCCCGAGTTCCAGCACGGCGGCGTCGCCCGGTATCCACCGCTGCATGTAACGGCAGATGTGCTGCCAGACCGCGGTGCGGTGCGGATTGGCCGCCAGCCTGGTCTGGAAGTATCCCGAGACGTCGGGTCCCGCCGCAGCGTCCGGGGCAGGGCCGTTCGACACTCGGCGACTCCTCGGCTCGTGGACTGCGGCGCCTGGAAAACTACCACCGGAACTGCGCGGTCTAGATCCGGCAGAGGACCCGACGGGGACTCGAGAAAGGACCCGGCGGCAGACCCGGCCAGCGACCGTGTCAGTCTTCCGGGACAATGGAGGACCACCACAGCTGCGCTCCGCCGGTGCCCGGATGGCCGGATGGCAGCGATGCCACCCGGCCGGCGCGGTGGTGCCGACGATGTCGGCTACCGGGATGTGCCGCTCGGTCCGCGGTGGACCGGAGGGGATGACGCGGGAGGGGCGGGGTCTTGCGCACCGAACCGCGCGTCCTGCTGGACGCGACGGCCATTCCCGCGGAGCGCGGCGGCGTGGGCCGATATGTCGACAACCTCACCGAAGCGCTGGACGCAGCGGGTGCGGCCCTGTCGGTGGTCTGCCAGCACCGCGACGCAGAGGGCTTCGCGAAGCGGGCGCCGCACAGCAGGATCATCACCACCGCGGAGGAACTGGGCAATCGGCCGGCCAGGCTGGCCTGGGAGCAGACCACGTTGTCCCGGCTGGCCAAACGGCTGCCGGTCGACGTGATCCACTCGCCGCACTACACGATGCCGCTGGCCGCGTCGGTGCCCGTCGTCGTCACCCTGCACGACGCAACGTTCTTCTCCGACCGCGGTCTGCACCTCGGGATGAAGGGCAGCTTCTTCCGGGCCTGGACCCGGACGTCGCTGCGGCGGGCGGCGGTCTGCGTCGTGCCGAGCAAGGCGACGGCCAGAGAGCTGGTCAGGTTCGCACACGCCGACTCCGAGGCGATGGTGGTGGCCTACCACGGCGTCGACCACGGCCTGTTCGGCGTGCCGAGCGCCGAGCAGGTCGCCGCGACGGCGGAGTACCTGCAACTGGGCGAGGAGGGCTGGATCGCGTTCCTTGGCACCCTCGAACCGCGGAAGAACGTGCCGGCCCTGGTTCGCGCCTACATCAGGGCGATGACGCCCAGGACGGACCGCCCCGCGCTGGTGCTGGCCGGCGCGCCTGGCTGGGATTCCGGCGTCGAGCCGGCGGTGGCCGCCGTTCCCGACGGCATGACGGTCCTGCGGCCGGGTCACCTGCCCATCGATCTGCTGCCCGGCCTGCTGGGCGGGGCGCGGATGGTGGTCTACCCGACGCTCGGCGAGGGCTTCGGGCTGCCCGTCCTGGAGGCGATGGCCTGCGGCGCGGCGGTGCTGACCACGAAGAAGCTGTCACTGCCCGAAGTGGGCGGGGACGCGGTCGCCTACACCGGGACCGGGGCGGGAGACATCGCCGCGGCGCTGTCGGAGTTGCTGGACAACCCTGCGCGGCGGGCCGAACTCGGCGCGGCGGCGGCGGCGCGGGCCGCATCGTTCACCTGGGCGGCGAGCGCGCAGGCCCACCAGGTCGCCTACGACCGGGCCGCTGCGATGGCGTCCGAATGACCGCCGGCGACCGGATCGGGCTGGTCACCGTCACGTACTCGCCCGGCGAGACTCTCGATGCCCTGCTTGATTCGCTACCGGCCGCGTCGACCCGGGCCATCGACGTGGTGCTGGCCGACAACGGTTCCACCGACGGCAGTGTCGAGCGGGCGGCGGAGCGGCCGGGGGTCCGGCTCGTTCGTACCGGATCGAATCTGGGGTACGGCGCCGCCGCCAACGCGGGCGTGGCCGTGCTCGACCCGGCCATCGACTGGGTGATGGTCATCAACCCCGACGTCGTGCTCGGTCCCGGGGCCATCGACCGTCTGCTGGAGGTGGCTGACCGGTACCCCACGGCCGGTGCGTTCGGGCCGCTGATCACCACCCCGGACGGCATCGTCTACCCCTCGGCCCGACACCTGCCGTCCATCGGGACGGGCGTCGGGCACGCGCTCTTCGGGTGGTGGTGGCCGAGGAACCCGTGGACGAGGACGTACCGCCAGGACAGCGCCGAACCGGTCGAGCGAACGGCGGGTTGGCTGTCCGGTTCCTGCCTGTTGCTCCGTCGGCCGGCGTTCGAGGCGGTGGACGGCTTCGACCCCGGCTACTTCATGTACTTCGAGGATGTCGACCTCGGTCAACGGCTCGGCGAGGCCGGCTGGTCGAGCATCTACTGCCCGTCGGCGCACGCGGTGCACGTGGGCGGGCATTCGACGGAGCGGTCGCCCGGGGCGATGGCGAAGGCCCACCACCGCAGTGCATACCGGTACCTGTCGCGGCGCTACCCGGCGTGGTGGCAGGCACCGCTGCGTTGGGTGTTACGTGCGGGCCTGGCGGCACGGGCGCAGCTGTCCCGGCGTTCGGCGAAGATGGCGGCCGGTGCGACCCTGCCGGATCGCCGGGTGGGCTGACCGGCGAGGAAGGCTGACCTGACCTCAGTCGACGGTGGCCGGTCCCACGCCTGCGTCGCAGGCCGTGATCAGCGACCGCGGCACGGTGATCGTTCCGTCCGCATCCATCGGCGACGTGGCGTCGCCGGGGCAGATTGCCCGCGAATTGCGTGCCCTGGCACGGTCGATCGCCGCTTGGGCTCGCACAAGTGGACCCATTCGCGGCTCCCCCGCGCTTCCGGCGCCTGGGGTGGCGTGACGTACGTCACGCCACCCCGAAGGGTATGCGGGTGACGGACCCGGCTGCCGGAGGCGCACCGGGTGGCACCTTCGGCGTATCGGGCTCGGGTAGGGTCGGCACACCCAGCCGTGGTCCGCCCGAGCCGTGGGCCGCAGAGCGACGACCGACAGGACTGGAGTGGCCGACAGCCGATGAAGGGCATCATTCTCGCCGGCGGTGCCGGTACCCGCCTGCACCCGATCACCCGCGCGGTGTCCAAGCAACTGCTGCCGGTGTTCGACAAGCCGATGATCTACTACCCGCTCTCGGTGCTGATGCTGGCCAGGATCCGCGAGATCCTGGTGATCACCACCCCGGAGGACAACGCGGGATTCCGCCGTTTGCTCGGGGACGGCAGCGAGTGGGGCCTGCAGATCACCTATGCGGAGCAGGCAGCGCCCAACGGGCTCGCGGAGGCGTTCATCATCGGCGCCGAGCACATCGGCGACGATTCGGTGGCGCTCGTGCTGGGCGACAACATCTTCTACGGGCAGGGCTTCTCCCAGACGCTGCACCGGGCCGTCGACAACGTGGACGGCTGCGTGCTGTTCGGGTACCCGGTCCGCGACCCGGAGCGGTACGGCGTCGGGGAGAAGGACGCGAACGGCAGGCTCGTCTCCATCGAAGAAAAGCCCGCGAAGCCGCGGTCGAACCTTGCCATCACCGGGCTCTACATCTACGACAACGACGTCGTCGGGTACGCGGCTGACCTCCGCCCCAGCGCCCGCGGCGAACTCGAGATCACCGATCTGAACAACATCTATCTCGAGAAGGGCAAGGCCTCGCTGATCGACCTGGGCCGCGGGTTCGCGTGGCTCGATACCGGAACCCACGACTCGCTGCTCGAGGCCGGCGAATTCGTCCAGGTCCTCGAGCACCGGCAGGGCGTCCGTATCTCCTGTCTCGAGGAGATCGCCCTGGTCGCCGGCTTCATAGACGCCGAGCAGTGCCTCACGCTCGGCAAGGCGCTGGCGAAGTCGCCGTACGGCCAATATGTGATCGCCGTGGCCGAAGCCGCCGGCGCCCGCGGCTGACGGCAGCAGCCGGCTCGTCGTCCCAATCCGAGTGCGAACCCCGACGCCCCGGCACGGCCACCGTCGACGACCGGGACGCCGCACCTGCAGGCGGTCCCGTCGGGGCCCGACCGTTAGGAGTGACAACCATGTCCGTACCCAGCTCGTCGGCATCCGACAGGCCGACATCCAGCTCGTCGACATCTGACAGGGCCGACCGGAACGTGGACGCCGTGGTGCTCGTCGGTGGCCACGGCACCCGGCTCCGGCCGTTGACCCTGTCCGCACCCAAGCCCATGCTGCCCACCGCCGGCGTGCCGTTCCTCGAGCACCTGCTGTCCCGCATCCGCGAAGCAGGTATCCGGCATGTGGTGCTCGGCACGTCGTACAAGGCGGAGACCTTCACCGAATACTTCGGTGACGGCGCGGCCTTCGGCCTCGACATCGAGTACATGGTCGAGGACGTCCCGCTCGGCACCGGCGGTGGCATTCGCAACGTCGCCGACCGGCTGCGCGCCGACACCGTGCTGGTGTTCAACGGCGACGTGCTGTCCGGGTGCGATCTCACCGCGCTGCTGGACACCCACGAGCGGCAGGATTCCGACGTGACGCTGCACCTGGTGAAGGTGCCCGACCCGCGCGCGTTCGGCTCGGTCCCGACGGACCAGGACGGCCGGGTGCAGGCGTTCCTGGAGAAGACCGACAACCCACCGACGGATCAGATCAACGCCGGCTGCTATGTCTTCCGCCGCAGCGTGCTGGAGGGCATCCCGGCCGGCCGGGTCGTCTCGGTGGAGCGTGAGACATTCCCCGGCCTGCTCGAATCCGGAGCCCGCGTGCAGGGCCACGTCGACTCCACCTACTGGCTGGACCTGGGCACGCCCGCTGCCTTTGTCCGCGGGTCGGCCGATCTCGTCACCGGCGTCGCTCCGACCGGGGCGCTGCCCGGCCCGACGGGCCCGGCCCTGCTGCTGCCCGGTGCCAATGTCGACGCCACCGCGACGGTGACCGGCGGCAGCACCATCGGCCGGGACGTGACCGTCGGTGCCGGCGCCGTGGTCGACGGGTCCGTCGTCTTCGACGGGGCGCAGATCGGTGAAGGCGCGACGGTGGCCAGGGCGGTCATCGGCACCGGAGTCGTCTTGGGCGCGGGAACGGTCATCATGGATGCGGTGATCGGCGACGATGTCGTCGTCGGCGACAATTGCGAGCTCGTTGCTGGGATCAGGATCTGGCCCGGGTTGCGGCTCCCGGCAGGGAGCGTGCGGTTCTCCGCCTGACCCACCCGCCCGTCGGCAGGGCGGGAGCCCCGCCCGTCGTCGAGGGCTCCCGACGACGGTTTCAGCCTGCTGACGTGCCCGTGGGCCGCCGCCTTCGGCGGGCCAGCGGTGGGATCACCAGCGCGAGCACGGCGACGGCGAGGCTGACCGCGGTGATGACAAGTCCGCGGACGTTCCCCAGACCGTTGTATCGGAACTCCACCTGATGCGCACCCTGCTCCACCCAGACGGCGCCGAACGCGTGGTCGGCGGCGCTGATGGTGGCTTGTTGTCCGTCGACGAGCACCTCCCAGCCCACCTGGATCGGGTCGGCGAGCACGAGATATCCCGCCCCGGCGGCGTCGACGTCGACTGCCACCCGGTCACCCGAGTCTTCGGCGGTGGTCAACACCGCTGCGCCACCCGACGGCACCGGGCCAGGCTTGTCGAGCACCACCGTAGACGATTGCAGGGCAGGGTCGGCCAGCAGGTTCAGCCGGGCACGGGCATCAGGCTCGACGACCGATGCGGACGCCCATCGGATGCGGGGCAGCGCGGAGGGCCGCTCCCACACAGTCGCCGATGCGTCAGCGAACACCTCGCGTAGCCCGTCCTGCTGGCTTGCCATCACTTGTGCCTGAGGCTGCCCGGCGACCTCGGCCAGTTGCGCCGGGACGGGGGCCCCGTCGGGGTCGACGGCGGAGATGGTGAGCGTCACCGGGCCGCGCTGTTTTCCCAGATCCTCGCCGGCAACCGGGATTTGCACCCAGCCCGGACCGTATCCGGCGCTCGTGGTCACCCCGCGGGCAAGCGGCGAACCGTCGCCGTCGGCGATCTCGGCGACCAAGCTGATCCCCTGCCGTTCATCATCCTTCACCTCGGCAACCAGCTGAACCCGGACACCGCGAAGATTCTGCGCGGTCATTGTCAGTGTCTGCGGCAGCGGCAAGGAGGCGGGCTGTCCGACGGCCTGCTGCCACGGGCCCCCCGTGAGGTCGACGATCTGTGCCGGCACCTGGTAGCCCGGCGCCACGGCCACGGTGGAGGCAGCCATTCGATCGAAGAGCGGTGACCTGATGGCTTCGTCGGTCAGGGTGATGTCGGTGCGCGGGTTCGTGCCGCCCGCCTTCTCGGGCGCTGCCCGGCGGAGCAGGTCCTGGAACTCCGGGTTCGGGAATGCATGGCCGGTGACGGTCCGGATCCCATACGCACCGGCCGATGACCCCTGGAAGGTGCGAAGTGTGATGACGCGGTCCGATCCCGCTTGCTCGGCCGTTGCGGTGATGCTCGGATTGAGGGGGTAGAAGTCCTCGGTCGGTGTCAACGGCCAGAAGAGGCTGACCGATTGGAACACCTGGGTGCCGGTGACGCCCACGATGAGCACCGCAAGAACCGACATCGCGATGGCACGCGGGCGGCGACGCCGAGTCCGGACGAACCGTGCCTCCGGATGGGCATCAGGTCGGGATCCAGGATCTGAGCCCGACTCAGACCGGGATTCTGTCTCGGTCTGCGGCTCGCGATCCGAAGGCGTGGCGACGGTGGTTCGCGGGTCGGACGCCCTGGAGAGCGTCATGGCGACCGCGACGAGCAACATAGAGCCCAGGCCCAGGATCACGTCCCTGCGGAACAGTTCGGGGTCGAGGCCGGGGAAGCGGCTCCACACCAGCACGACACCGACGGTGGCAGCCGCGAAGGTCAGCCAACCGCCGAAAAGCAGCCGGATCCGAACCGCACGCGGAACGCCGGTTCGAAGCAGAACATGGAACCCGATACCAGCGAGCGCACACCCGGCGAGCCCCACCAGGTCGCGCAACCGGCCCGAGCTGTTGTTGGCGAATGCCGGAAAGTGCCGTAGCCAGTCCGTCCAGAAGCCGTGCCGCCAGACGAGTGCGGCAGATAGCAGCCCGATGACCACGAGCGCGGGTACCGCTCCCTTGGCGACTCCGCTCCACCGCCCCGCCAGGATGGCTAGGACCGCGAGCGCGATTGTCCCCATCCCGAGGAAGGCGTAGCTCTCGATCACGTTGGTTCGCGGGAACCCCAGTGGATTGATGGATTGCGGAAAGAACACCGTCAGGAACGACTTGAACGGCATCTGCGCTTCAAACGCCGTCGAGCGGCGGCCGATGACAATTTCACCCAGGCGGTTGACCATCGGCAGAACCTGCAAAGCAGACAGTCCGATACCAAGCAGAACAGCAGCGGCGCCGCCGGCCAGCGTCCCGACGTTGCTGCGGCGGGAGTGAGCCGGTAGTTGCACGGCCCAACGGATGATGAAGTAGAGCGCGCCGGCATACAGTGCGTGGCCGGCCACGGCGGGGAACCCGCTGAGCAACAGCAAGGCGACCGCGGCGCTGATCACCAGTCCGGACCGGGTGGTGCGCTGGACCACGAACCGTTCGATTGCCCAGAAGGTCGCTGGCATCAGTGACGCCACTCCGGTCTGTCCCTGCCAACCGGACCAGGCGACGAAGAATCCGGAGCCGCAATAGAGGAGCCCGGCAAGTGCCCCAGCGGCCCAGCTGGTTCCGAGGCGCCGCAGCCAGAGCATCATTCCGCCGACGGCCAGCAGGAGCTGGATCAGCTTCGCCAGGCCCGCCGCCCACCAGGTGGGAAAGAGGAGGAACACGACCGAACTCGGCGTCAGGGTGGGATTGAACGGGGCCGCCATCAACTCGATGCCGGCACCATTCAGGCTCGACCACAACGGCAGGTCACCCGAGAAAAGCCGCTGGTGGATCTGTAGATATGACGGCAACACATGGTCGACGGTGTCGCCGACGTAGGCATTGTGCGGCTCGACAACAGAGGCGTGATCTAACCAAGGGGCCTGAGCGGCGAGGACATCGACGCCGGTGAACGTCTTGGCGCCGATCAATGCCGGGCCTAGCTTGATCCCGATCAGTAAGGCCAGGATGGCCAGCACGACCGCGAGCAGGACGCCGCCACGAACGATCGATCGATCCGCCGTCGTCGACCGTACGGACGCTTCACCGCCGGTCGGGACACCGGCGGCTGGCGGCTGCCGCGACGTGTCGGCGGACGCTCCGTCGTCGACGGTGACCGGACCGCCGGCGCGTTCACCGTCGGCAGTAGTGGTCATCGAGCGCCATCCTTTCGGCTTCCGCACGGCGTTGCGGGTCACCTGCTGTGCTCGCACACAATTTCATTGTCGAGTAATGACGCACCGTCACTGCGTATGGACGGGTGGTGTCAGAGCGGGAGGAGGCCGAAGACAGTGCCGCCCAGGATCAGCACGCCCAGCGTTGCGACCACGATGGTGGTGCGACGCAGGCGCAAGGTATCGGCCACCGTCGCCAGGCAGAAGACAGCGATGGGCACGAGCGATATGCCGTAACGCGCGGAGATGCCGGGAAAGTACTGCGGAACCTCGCCCATCCCGAGCGCCTGCACCTCGACGATCAACGGGAACAATGCGCACCCGGCGAACAACAGGATCGCCGGCCAGCGGCGCCGGTTGCCCCGTCGATGCAACACCAGCGCGAGCAGTGCGGCGGCGATCAGTGGAATCGTGACGGCGGTGTTCCACGCCACCAGGTACCTCGAACGGAGTTCCGGGACCAGGTTGACGTCGGCCAGTAGGTCAAAGCCCTTGACCAGCGAGGTGATCCAGGAGGTGAGAGGGTCACGCACCAGTGTTTCGGTATTGACCCCGATCACTGGATTGACCCAGCCGGGCTGCGCCCGCAGCGCCTGGAAATGGGACCAGACCAGGTACATGGCTGCGGAGGGGCCGACCAGCACCACCGATGCGCGCAGCCGCAGCCAACCGGTCCGCGGCTGTCGGCGGGCGAAGGCGGTGAGCGCGAACCAACCGAGGCCGGCAGCGATCATGAACATCGGCAGGGCGTTGAGCACCTTCGTGGCAGCAAACAACGCGGTGAGGAGCGCGGGAACCAGGAGGTGGACTGAACGGGAAATCCGGAACCGGCCGAGGTAGTACAGCGAGTAGGCGCCGGCCAGCATGGCCGGCGCGTCATCGGTGACGATGGTGGAAGCCGTGATCACCCGCGGCAGGCTCATCAACAGCAGGGGAGCCGCGATGGCGTAGAGCGTGCGGACCCGCCAGACACGGCAGGCGACGTACATCATCACCAGTCCGGCGGACAGCCACAGCGCTCCGGTGAGCTGGGCAAGCGTGACAAAGCGCTGATCTCCCACGAAGAGTTGGCCGAACTCGACCAGGCCGGCGGTGATCAGGTAGTAGAGCGGCAAATGGAATGCGTTGTACTGCTGCCCGCCGTTGGGGAACTGGCCGGCGTCGACCGCCTGGCCGCACGGCGGCAATTGAGCATTCCATTGACCCAAGCAGGCCCAGTCCGCGAGCACCTTGGGGGCGACGGTGTCGCCATCGGCCGGCAGATTGCCGTGCATCAGCTGATAGACCCAGTCGAGGTGGGTGTATTCGTCGATCGCGGATAAGCCACGAACGCGCGCCACGGCGACGATGACGAACAGCACAGCGATCGTGGTCAGCAGCAGCGAAACGACGATCAGCTTCCCCAGGGTGTCGCCGGTGCGGTGGTGCACCGCCCGCTGGATCCGGCGCATGACCGCATGCTCTCTGGCAGCCATCTGCGTGCGCTGGGTGCCGACGCTCGTCGCGTTCATCAAGCCGTCAGTTTCCGGACAAGCCAGCCGGCGTCGACCCGCGGGCGGCGGATCGGAAGAGGATGGACGTCTGATCGGGGTAAGGCAGGGTCGGGGTCAAGCCGGGCAGTCGGCGCTCGACGAGATTGCTCGCTGCGATCGCCTGGCGGTACCGGGCACGGTGAGAATTGTCGAACACGATGAGTCCGTCCGCGGCCAGTCGGTCGGCGGCAATGGCGAGGCAGGCCTCGCGGGCGCGGCCGTCGATCACGATGATGTCGAAGAGGCCGGGCTCGGCATTGATCGCGTGGACATACGCCGCGAAATCCATACCTTGATGTCCGGGCTTCTCCGACCCGATGGCCGGCGATGACGTCATCTCCGGTTCGACGACCCGGAAGGTGATCGACGGGTTCCCGGCGAGCGCGGGGCCGATGACCCCCGCGAACCCGGCGTGGTGCTCGATGGAGATGACCTCGTCGGCCCGTTCGGCCAGCCATAACGTCGACGCACCCGAGCCGTACTCGAAGACCCTGATGGGTTTGGGCCGGTTCACCAGCCACGCGTCCACCACGTCGATCGCGCGGTAAGTCCACCACGGGACGCCGAGTTCGGCGATGGCCAGCGAATCGTGGACCTTGGTAAGGCTGGTCACCCAGTGTTTGAACCTGCGGTCCCGGTCCGGCGGCTCGACGGGGAGCAGGCCGACCTTGGTGAGCACCTGGCCGGCCCCCTTCGCGGTTCGGGCATAGGTCTTCTTCGCCGCCCAGGAGAGCCGTCCCTGCAGATCGGGAGTGTTCGACCCAGCTACCTCGTTATTGGTCACCAACGACAACGCTCCGATCGACTGACGTGGTCGTCCCGGTCGCCCTGATGACCAGCACGCTGACAATTCCGAACACCGCGTCGATGGCGACAAAGGCCAGTCGCGACACCGCGGCCACCGCAACCGCCGGGCCGCCGGCGACACCGCTGGCGACCAGGAACATCAATTCCCGGACGCCGGCCCCGGCCGGGACCGGCACGATCAGAAATCCGACGATCCAGGCGGAGACGGCTGCGAACGCTACGCGAGCCGGCTGCTGCTCAAAACCGAGACCCTTGGTGATCAGTGATGATGATGCCCCGACCAGCAGCCAGGCGGGGGTGGACACGGCGATGAGCCCGATCATCTGCCCCCACCGAGGCGCCTGCACGACGACGCGACCCTTCGAGAGCCGGTCGACCAGCCGCAGCACCCTGCTGAGCACAGCGGGATGGACCAGCACGATCCCGAGCGGGATCAGCAGCAGGATGAGCGACTCCCAGCCGAGCCTGAGCCCGTCACCGGACAGGAACGGCAGGAAGATGACGCAGGCCACAGCGCTGCCGACACACATCAGGCCGAGCGACATCAGGGTGGTCGTATAGGCGAGCGAACGGCTGACACCGCCGCGGTGCGCGAGTTCACCCCGGCCGACGACAGGCCAAATCCCGCCCGGCAGGTACTTGCCGAGTTCTCCCGCGAAGTACCAGGTCGTCGTCCTGCCGAGGCCGGTCCGCACGCCGAAGACCCGCAGACACCGGAACCATTGCAGAGCCAGGAACCACATGCCGAGAGCGGCACACAGCACGCCCGCGCCGATCCAGCGCAGATCGGCCGTGCGCAGGGCCGCGGAGACCTCGGACCATTGGTCGACCAGTGCGCGCACGCACAGGGTGATCGCCGCCACGGCGATCGCGATCCCGAGAATCCGCAGCAGCAGGGCCCGGCGTCGATTCCCGCGGGGCGCGTCGGAATCGGCCTTGACGTCCATCGCCGTCGAACGTAGCAGTCCTGCGGGGCCTCGATTTGCGGGGACGGGCCGGTCCGCATGTTGGGACGGAAGGCGAAAGGTTGATATTTTGGGCACCGGCCTCGCCCGCTTGTGCTGCTTCCGGGCACCAGGTCGCCACCACCGAGTCGACCGTCACGCTCGGTGGTCTCCGAGATTTCCGTCGTACGCCGTCGCTGGAGAGTCATGAAACTGGTCGTGCAGGTCCCCTGTCTCAACGAGGAGGAGACGCTTCCGGCCGTCCTGGGTTCGATTCCACGACAGATCGACGGCATCGATTCGATCGAGCTGGTGGTGATCGACGACGGGTCCACCGACCGCACCGTCGAGGTCGCGCAAAGGTTCGGCGCGCACGTCATCAAGCACGCCCGGACGATGGGCCTGGCCCGCTCGTTCCGGGACGGCGCGGACTACGCGCTGTTCCGCGGGGCGGACATCGTGGTGAACACCGACGGCGACAACCAGTACCCGCAGGCCGCCATCCCGGATCTTGTCGCACCGATCGTGCAGGGCAGGGCCGACATCGTCATCGGCGACCGCCAGACGGACAGCATCGAGCACTTCTCGCCGTTCAAGAAGGTCATGCAGCGGTTCGGCAGCCGCGTGGTCAACAAGGCGGCCAATACCGAACTGCCTGATGCGGCCAGCGGCTTCCGGGCGTACTCCCGGGCTGCGCTCTACCGGCTCAACCTCATCACGCAGTTCAGCTACTGCATGGAGACGATCATTCAGGCGGGCAACCGCCGGCTGGAGATCATCAGCATCCCGGTCGTCACCAACCCGAAGACCCGCGAGTCCCGGCTGTTCAAAAACATCTGGCACCACATGTTCAAGTCGGGGGTGGCCATCACCCGCAGCTATTTGATGTTCCGGCCATTCGTGATCCTGGTGACTCTGGGGACGATTTTCGGCCTGCTGGGTCTCATTCCGTTCGTCCGGTTCGGCTGGCTGTGGCTCACCGAAGACGGCACGGGGCACATCCAGTCGCTGATCTTCGGCACGTCGATGTTCATCGCGTCGTCGCTCTGCTTCGCCCTGCTGATCATCGCCGACCTGCTCAGGACCAACCGCATCGTGCTGGAGGAGACTCTGGAGCGGACCAAGCATCTGCAGTACGACCGGCCGGAGAGCTACCCGCGGTTGATCAGCGCCGAGCCGGTCGAGGGGCGAGTAAGCAGGCTGGATCCGCAGGTCGACGCGATCACCGAAGTGGGTGGCTGGACCGCAAGCGCGGGTCGCGCCATCTGATCTGACCGAGTTTGCCGGTGTCGATGTCGCCCGCCGTCAACTCCCGCCGCTCCCACCCCTGCAGTTCAGGGTCGACAGTCAGTGGGTATTTGGGACAGTGAGCAGTGCCAAGACATCGGGGATGACGTCGGTGCCCATCAGCCCCGCTGCGTCGGTCGCAGCGGCGTATTGCGCCAGTTCATCGCGCCTGGTGTGGTCGTGGATGACCCAGATGCGGCCACTGGCGCCAGGCTGTAGCGCATTCTCCAGGGCGCGTGCCATGACTTCATCGACCGCAGCCGGCGTTCGATCCCAAGCGACCAAGATACTTGGCTGGTCGGGATACACGGCGACGAACTGCTGCAGGTTGCTGCTGACCGGCGCGATTCTGGGTGACCCCGTCGGCCAGTGGTACGCGAAACCCCAGCTGCTCAACATGCCGATGACGATGGTGTCCCCGGGCTGCGCATGCGACGCGATGTACGCAGTGGGAGTGGCCAGGTCCTCATCCGGAATCGAGTGGATGAGGATCCTGCTGGTAACCGCGGGGTTGGTGGCGAAGGCCAGCAAAGACATGACGGCGATGACGGCCGCGAGGGCGACATGCGCCCGCGCGGCGAGGGCGGCAATCCCGGCCGCCCCGATCGCGGCTGTGACCACGATCGCGGTGGACAGGAAGTGTGACGTCCGCACGTCATACAGCGGGTATTGCCGTGCTGCGGACAGAATCACCATCATCACGAGCAGGACGGGCAACAGCAGGGCGCAGGCGATGCGCCGCAGCAGTACCAAAGTGGTCACGCCGATCGCGAGCAGGACAACCACCACGATCAGTGGGCCGAGACCCAAAGCGTCGACCATGCGCCGTTGGGCTTTCTCCAGGAATGTTAACGCTGTCGGCCACCCCTGATCCAGCGGCAGGTAGTAGCGCCGCCAGTACTCGTTTAATTCGGGCGGCGCACCAGGTCTGTAGAGGGTTAGATAGACCCCCGCCAAGACTGCCCCGCACACAGCGCCTACCACCGCTGACTCGGCCAACCTGCGCCACTGACGCCGTATCAGCTCCGCAATGATCAGAGAACCGAACGCCGCAGTGCCGACAAAGACGGCCGCCGCACTGAATAGGAACCCGGTCGCGACGAAAGTGGCGAGATGGAGAAGTCGCCGCCGTGACCAGTCCGATTCCAGTCGGGACACCAACCACAACACGGCAAGGGTGAAACAAGCATCGGCCGTGTACTGTTTGAGATCGTTTCTGATCAATGCCGACGGCACGAGCAGCGCCGCAATACCGGCCATGGTGGCTCCCACCCGTCCGAGCAATACAGTGGGCCACGGCAGGCTCCGAACATAACCATAAGCGGCGATAACCGCCATTGCACTGAAAAGCAATGGAACGATGCGCAGCCCTTCCGGATAGCCGAACGGCACAAACCGCAGCGATAGCGTCCAGCCCGGCGGAGACGAAGCTGTTACTCTGAGCAAGTCTGCCAACGGCAGTTTCGTTGATATTGCCACCCAGGTTTCGTCGTTCCAAAACGGCTGGGTCAGCATGTACTTGACGTCGTGGACGAAAAAAGTTGCGAGCGCGAGGAAAATGGCAACAGCCACGTCAATGCTGCGTCCGACAAACACTTCCCGGCGACGACGACCGAGCAGACCGTGACCCCTGCTGTCTGGCGGCGGATCGAGGTCAGCGCCCGCACTTTCTGTGACCGACATCATTTCACTCGACCGGCTTTCGCAGCCGTTCCTTGCCCAGGATCCAGATGGCTTCGACGCCGTCCTTCCAGGTCAGCTTCTTGCCCTCCTCGCGGGTCCGGGCTTTGTAGCTGATCGGGACCTCGTAGGGCCGGTAACCGCTCCGGAGCAACTTGCCAGTGATCTCCGCTTCCATCCCAAACCCGTCCGACCGGATGTTCATCTTGCGGTAGAGCTTGAGCGGCATCAGCTTGAAGCACGTCTCGAGATCGCTGATGTAGCAGTTGAACAGGATGTTTGCGGCCGTGGTGACTCCTCGATTGCCCAAAACGTACAAGTAGGAGTAGGCGTTGTGGCTGCCGAAGGTGCGGGTTCCGTACACCACGGTCGCCTGCTCCTCGATGATCGGCATGACCAGCGACGGGATCTCTTCGGGTGCGTACTCGAGGTCCGCGTCGCACATGATGAGGTAGTCGCCGTTGGCCAATTCGGCGCCCTTCTTGATGGCCGAGCCCTTACCGCCATTGGCGAGCTTCTCGTGAATGATGACACGCGGCTCGTCGACCCATTGCGAATACAGACTTCGGGTACCGTCGGTGCTGCCGTCATCGACGATCACCAACTCCATCTCGACCGGATAGTCGACGTTCAGGACGCGTTTGACGGCGGATTCGAGCGTGGCGATCTCGTTGTAAACAGGCATCACAATCGAAAGTTTCACGGCGGGAGTATACGGGCGCAGCCCTTGCTATTCGTCATGGTGCGGCCGAGTGTGGGGAAGTCATTGGTCCGACGATCAATCGGGGAGCCGATTTCATGATCAATCCTTGATCCCGGCTCCGGTTCGGTCGCCGGTTGACGCCGGGCGCAACTGCTCCGTCGGTGCCCGCGTGCGCAGCGCTGCGCCGACGGCATTGGTCAGGTCACCGGTCCCCGGCGGCAGTGCGCTGACCGGCCAGAATCGCAGGTCATCGGACTCCGAGGAGATCGCCGGAACCGCACCCGCGGGTGCGATGACCCGGAAGATCACGTCGAAATGACGGGTCGGAATCCCGAGCGAGCAGGTGACCGGGTGGACGTCGAGATGCACCGGGCTCGGGTCGATCACGAGCCCCTCGATGCCCGACTCCTCGGTCGCCTCGCGGAGCGCTGCGGCGGAGATCGAGTCGTCCTTCTTCTCGCAGTGCCCGCCGAGTTGCACCCAGCGCTTGACCCTCGGGTGCAGGGTCAGCAGCGTCTGCGACAGGTCGGCGGAGAGCACCACCGCGCTTGCCGTGACGTGACCCGGCACGCAGGATCGCTTGGTGGCGTCCGGCCGAGCCTCGAGGAACCCGAGGAAGGCCTCCCGCAGTGCACTCTGGCCGAGGTCCGGAGCGGCCCAGCCCCGGAGCATCGCAGTGGCGTCCCGATGGGTCTTCACCGGAGCACCAGCCCACCGGCGGCGGGTGGGCGCGGGGCCAACGGCTCGAGTGGGTGCCCGACCCCGACCGCCCCCAACGGTTCCCAGTCGTCCGGAAGCTGCAGCACCGACCGCACCACGGCCGGGCAGAAGATGGTCGAGGAGATCCAGGCGGATCCGAGGCCCTCGGCGGCCAGCGCCACCAGCAGCGCCTGCACGGCCGCGCCGCCGGCCACCGTGAACATGGTGTGTTCGGCCGCCCGCCGACGGGGGTCGGGGTACTCGTGCCGGCCGTCCCCGGTGATCAGCGGGACGATGATCTCGGTGGCGTCCCGCAGCACCTGGCCGCGCGCAGTCCGGCGGGCGATCCGGTCGGTTGTCCAACCGTCGTCGGCGAGGTCCGCCTCCCAGGCCGCCTGCATCGCCTCCAGCAGTGCCTGACGGTGCTCGCGCACCAGCACGAAGCGAACCGGCCGGGTGTGATGGGGTGCCGGTGCGGTCAACGCGATGTCGGCGCAGCGGGCCAGTACGGCGTCGTCCACCGGTTCCCCGCTGAATGTTCGGACGGTCCTGCGTAACAGCACAGCCTCTCGCCGGCCCTGTTCGACTGCGAGATCGGTGCCGAGCCGGAAGAGGTCCTCGTCCCGATCCCGGATCAGCGACTGTGCACCGCCGGTGGCGGCCGGCCGCGGAACCTGCACACCCCGCGCGACGGCCACCGGAACCGCAGCGAGTTTTCCCTTGACCAGGTCGCCGGCGGCCGCGAGTTCGTCGCCGACGGCGACCTGGGTGACGACCAGTTCGTTGCCGTGCGCGTCGACGTCACCCCGCAGATCGGCGAGCACCTCGACCCCGGCTGCGCCGATGGCCACGTCGGTCACCCCGAGCCGCCAGGCCCGGCCCTGGGTGTCGGTCACGATCACCCCGACATCGAGCCCCCGGCGGGCGAAGTCGGCGCGCAGCCGGGCGGCCGAGGCATCCGGATCGACGGGCAGCAGGGCAATCTCGTCCGCGTGAACGTTGGAGGCGTCGACCCCGGCGGCGGCCGCGACGATGCCGAGCCGGTTCTCCACGATCTTGGTCCGGCCCACCTGTGCGACGAGCCGCACGGACTCGCCGTCGATCAGCGTGCGGCGCAGGGCATCCCGTGCTTCCGGGTCGGTCGGCGACGCCACCAGGCGGCCCTCGGTCTTGGACAGCACCTTGGACGTCACCAGCAGGACGTCGCCGTCGGCCAGCCACGGGGCGGCGGAGGTGATCGCGCCGGCCAGATCATCACCCGGCCGGAACTCCGGCAGACCGGTGACCGGAAGGATCTGCAGGCCGGCCGGAGCGGGAGCGTCCGGTGCGGCCGTGGTTGGTTCGGGGCCGGTCAGGTCAGCGGACACCGGCCACCTCCACGCACGCCGCGACCATCACCGCAGTGGCCTTGGGGTCGGACATCAACAGCGGCCGCGGGACCACCGTCACCCCGGGGATGTCGGCGGTGTCGTCCTCCGCGATCAGGAACGCGTCCAGGATGCCGCCTGCTGACCGTGCGCCGTAATGCCGGCCGATCCCCTCCGCGCTGCATTCGACACCGAGCGCCTGCAAGCATTTGTCGGCGTGCCCGCGGACGGGGCGGCTCCCGATCACCGGCGACACCCCCACCACCGGTGCGGACGTCGCCCGGAGTGCGTCGGCGATCCTTGGGACGGCCAGCACGGTGCCGATCGACACGACGGGGTTGGACGGTGCGACCAGCACGACATCGGCGTCCGCGATGGCGGCCAGCACGCCCGGCCCCGGGACCGCGTCCTCGGCCCCGATCGGTTTGATGGAGAGGGCAGGCAGGGCTGCCTGGTACCGGATCCACCACTCCTGGAAGTGCAGCGCGACCAGCGGGGGAGCGCCGGTGGCCTGCCCGGCCGCGACCGACGCCTGCGACGGCTCGGGGTCGGCGACGACGACGTGCGTCTCGATCCGGCTGTCGGTCATCGGCAGCAGCGTCACGCCCGGCTGCCATCGGTCGCACAGCGCCCGGGTCACCTCGGAGAGCGGGTAGCCGGCGTCGAGCATCCGGGTGCGGATCAGGTGGGTCGCGATGTCCCGGTCGCCGAGCGAGAACCAGGGTGCCTCTGCGCCGTAACCGGCCAGTTCTGCTGACACGGTCCACGTCTCGTCGGCCCGGCCCCAGCCCCGCTGCCGGTCCGAGACGCCGGCCAGGGTGTACATGCAGGAGTCGAGATCGGGACAGATCTGCAGGTTGTGCAAACGGATGTCGTCAGCCGTGTTGACGATCGCGGTGACCTCGCTGGTCGGCCCGGAGGCCGGGTACTCCCAGGGCAGTCCCTCCGGCGGGGCGCCGAACGTTGTCGGAGCCGGCCCGTAGGCCTGCCAGCCGAGGTATTCCTTCACCCCCAGCAGGAACTTGGCTCCGCCGATGCCACCGACCAGGACCGCGATCTTCACAGGCGCCCATCCTTCCAGACGTCCGGGCAGCGTCCTCGCACTCGCGCGGCGATCGACAATCCGCACCGTACGGTCGGCCGATGAAGCCTCACCCCCAGAACCGGAACAACCCACCGCCCACGGCAGCCAGCCGTTCGTTGCCACCCGCCAGGCCCAGCAGCGAGTAACCGGCGTCGAACAGCCAGGCGCCGGCGCCGGGCACCGAGATCAGGATGGCGAACACGCCGAGCGGAAGCCATGGCCGGAGCGGCCTGATGCGCTCCTTGAACCGCGGTGAGAGGTACGGCTCGAGGATTCCGAAGCCGTCGAAGCCGGGAATGGGCAGCAGGTTGAGCACGCCCGCCACGAACTGCAGCAGCGCGAGGTAGGCGAGCGCGGCACCGAGAGCGGAGTTCAGCCCGGCGGACACGATGGCCAGCAGCACCCCACAGACCAGGTTGGTCGCTGGGCCGGCGGCCGAGACGAGACTCGCGTACCAGTACCGGCGCAGCCGGCCGGGCTCGACGAGCACGGCACCGCCGGGCAGTGGGATGCCGCCGACGGCCAGCAGGATGAGCGGGATCATCACGCTGTAGGTGACGTCGGTGTAGCGGGCCGGATTCAGCGTCAGGTAGCCGCGGGCCCGGACGGAGATGTCGCCTCCGGCGAGCGCCACGGCGGCGTGCGCGAACTCGTGCAGGCAGAGGGTGATCACCCAGCCGCCCAGCACCACGAGGAACACCCAGACGCCCACCGGCAGGCCCAGCGGTGATGTCGGTGACTGCGCAGCCACCGCCGCGGCAGCCGTCGCCGCCACCACCGCGGGGAAGATCCAGGTGCCGCCGGTCGTTTTCGCCATACCCCAGTGTGACCGTGCCTCATGGGGAGTGACGGACAGTGACCAACCACTCCGAGGTGTTGCCGGGCGCGGCACGAAAGAAGCAAAGTTCGCCGACCGGGCTGTATAGCACCCTTCCGAGCTTGACGAGGAGCGGGACACACGGGTGTAATCACATCGGTGTTATTCGCCGGTCGAGCGTCGTCGAGATTCGCGGCAGTGCGATACCCGCAGATCCCGAACAACGTCCGGCACAGGGCTTTCGCCCCGGTGAACCGGTCGCCGGCCGCTTCGAACCCGGCACCACGAGAGGACAGCACGTGACCGATCTGGGGGAGCTCTCCCTGCGACAGATTCCAGTGACGCTGGTCGACAGCGCCGAGCCGGAATGGCACGAACGTGCACTGTGCGCCCAGACCGACCCGGAGGCATTCTTCCCCGAGAAGGGGGGATCGACCCGGGAGGCCAAGAAGATCTGCACCGGCTGCGAGGTGCGGTCCGAGTGCCTGTCGTACGCCCTGGCGCATGACGAGCGCTTCGGCATCTGGGGTGGACTGAGCGAGCGCGAACGTCGCCGGCTCAAGCGCGCCGCGGGCTGACCGCACCGGTCGCCCGCAGCACCACCGGCAATCGGGGAGTTCGATGGTGAAGCGCGGAGCAGCGGACAATTCGCCCGTTCCGGCACGCTAGGGTCGGAGTATGCGGCTGATCCTGAACATCATTTGGCTTGTCCTGTGCGGCTTCTGGATGGCGATCGCGTACGTCATCACCGGCATCATCGCCTGCATCCTGATCATCACCATCCCGTTCGGCATCGCGTCGTTCCGCATCGCCGGATTCGCGCTCTGGCCGTTCGGTCGCACCGTCGTGAACAAGCCGGGGGCGGGTGCACCGTCCTTCATCGGCAACGTGATCTGGTTCATCTTCGCCGGCCTCTGGCTGGCCATCGCGCACCTGGTGACAGGCGTCGCGCTGATGATCACCATCATCGGGATCCCGCTGGCGCTGGCCGATTTCAAGCTCATCCCGATCTCACTGGCCCCACTGGGCAAGGACATCGTCCCGCTGGACGACCGGTACCGGCTGCAGACGGTCGCCTGACGGGCAGCGAACAAACTCAGTCGACCGGGCCGCCGTCGCCGGACTCACCGAGAACTGCGCTGACCTGTTCGCCCAGCACCTCGGCAATCAGGTCTCCTAGGTCGAGCGCGTCACTGGACCTGACCTCGAGCGGCCGCCGGTAGACCACGATCCGGGCCTTCGTCGGCCGACCGCGCACGTCGATCCCCGGCGGCTGGAACCGGGTCAGCGGCACCCCGCCGTCCAGGACCACCGCATCCGACGGCAACTCCGGACCGTCCGGGGGCAACGCGGGAACCTCGTCGACCGCGAATTCGAAGGCGTCGAGGCGGCCGGGCCAGCGTTCCTCGAGGTCGGCCACCGCTTCCAGCACCGCTTGGTCGAAACGCTGCGCCCTGGTGCGGGAGGCCGGCACGTCGCCGGGCAGCAGCGGCGCCCGCAGGCCGCGGCCCCGTCGGTCGCGGCGCTGCCGGCCGGGCTCCGCGGCACCCACGGGCGGCCGGCGGGCCAGGAACGGGCGGGGGGCGCGGGCCGGCCGCCCGGGGACGGACGCGCGGGTGCGCCGGGACGGATCTGGTTCGGTGCCGGCCATGACGGGGCCAGTGTAGGACCGGCGTTCGGCGCGCCGCCGCCGCTGCTGCGGACGCGCCGCGTTATCGTGCCGCAGTGGCCAGACTGCGACGGTGTTCGAGGAGCGGTTGCACCAACCCTGCCGTCGCCACCCTGACTTTTGCCTATGCCGACTCGACCGCCGTCGTCGGCCCGTTGGCCACCGCCGCAGAACCGCATTCGTACGACCTGTGTTCCGTGCACGCCCAGGGCCTGACCGCGCCCAAGGGATGGGAGGTCGTCCGGCCGGACGAGGAACTGGCCGACGCCGCCGCCCGCACGGACGATCTCGAGGCGCTGGCCAACGCGGTCCGGGAGGCGGGCCGCGCGGAACGCTCGCCCGAGCCGATTCCGACGGGGACCGGTCGCCGCGGGCACCTCCGCGTGTTGCGCACGCCGGACGAGTGAGCCCGGTCCTATCGCCCTCCACGGGCGATGGGACTGTCGGGCGGCGCAGGTAGGGTCTGGTCGTAGTCGGGACCTCGATCGGGCTCAGCAGCCCCGGCCGTGGGGAGCAAAGGCGCCCGTGCCGGCACGTACCGGCAACGCGTCGCCGGTACTGCAGGACCTGCTGTACCGCAACCGGTTCGCTGCTGGGGGACTACCCTGCTCCGGCCAGGACCGGGCGACATCACCGCGACATCAATCGCCACCCCGGTGGCGATCGGGGTGATGCGCGCACAGCGTGGCTGAGCAGTGCGTCACAGGGCAAGCGTCACAGGAGAGTGCGCCGAACGCTGGCGTCGCGAACGAGAAGGAGTGATCAGTGGGCGAACCGGCCACCACAACCGCAGGCTCGGCAGGTGCGCAGGCGAACGAGGCCGCCCGGTTGACGTCGTTCGTCAAGGCGTACGACGTCCGCGGCCTGGTCGGCAGCCAGCTGACCTCCGATGTCTGCCGGGCGCTCGGTCACTCGTTCGCCCGGTTCGTCGCCGGGAGCAGTTCGGCCGTCGTCATTGCCTACGACATGCGCGAGTCGTCGCCCGAACTGGCCGGTGCCTTCGCGGAGGGCGTCACCGGTGCCGGGCTCGACGTCGTGATGGCGGGCCTCGGATCTACCGACCTGCTGTATTTCGCCTCCGGACTGCTCGACCTGCCGGGCGCGATGTTCACCGCCTCGCACAATCCGGCCACTTACAACGGCATCAAGATGTGCCTGCCCGGCGCGGTGCCGATCAGCGTGGACACCGGGCTCGCAACGGTGCGCGACGAGGCGCAGCAGATGCTGGACGACGGCATGGTCGCGCCCGGCGCGGAGCCCGCGCGTCGCGGCACGGTCAGTGAGCGCAACCTGCTGGTCGAGTACGCCGAATACCTGCGGACCCTCGTCGACCTGCGCGGCATCCGCCCCTTGCACGTCGTGGTCGACGCCGGCAACGGGATGGCCGGTTACACCGTCCCCGCGGTCTTCGAGGGACTGCCGCTGCGGGTGGAGCCGCTGTACTTCGAGCTGGACGGCACCTTCCCCAATCACGAGGCGAATCCGCTGGAGCCGGCCAACCTGGTCGACCTGCAGCAGGAAGTGCGGCGGACCGGCGCGGACATCGGCCTGGCGTTCGACGGCGACGCCGACCGCTGTTTCGTCATCGACGAGCGAGGCGAGCCGGTCTCGCCGAGTGCCATCACGGCGCTGGTCGCCACCCGCGAGCTGGCCAGGCACCCCGGCGCGACCATCCTCTACAACCTCATCTCTTCGCACGCCGTCCCGGAGATCGTCACCGAAGCCGGTGGGGTCCCGATCCGAACCCGGGTCGGGCACTCCTTCATCAAGGCCGAGATGGCCAAGACCGGCGCGGTTTTCGGCGGTGAGCACTCCGCGCACTACTACTTCGCGGACTTCTTCCGCGCCGACACCGGCATGCTCGCCGCCATGCACGTGCTCGCCGCCCTCGGCGGTCAGGATCAGCCGCTCTCCGAGTTCGCCGCGGAGTACGAGCGCTACTCCGACTCGGGCGAGATCAACTCGACGGTCGTCGACGCCCCGGCCAAACTCGATGCCATCAGGGCCTGGGCCGCCGAGCACGGCGCGGACATCGACGAGCTCGACGGCGTGACGGTCACCCTGCCGGACGGGGAGCGCTGGTTCAATGTGCGGTCCAGCAACACCGAACCGTTGCTGCGGCTGAACGTCGAGGCGCCGGACCGGGATCGGATGACAGCGCTGCGGGACGAGATCCTGGCGCTGATCAGATCTTGATCCGGTCCTGATCCGCTGACGATTGCCGCTCGAAGAGGAAGATTGGGACGATGACGACTCCGCACGACCCGTCCACCGGTTGGGGCCTTGATCCTGTGTTGCTCGAAGTGCTCGCCTGCCCGGCCGAGCATCATGCACCGTTGACGGCCGGCACGCCGACCGATCCCACCGCGCCCGCGCTGACCTGCTCAGAATGCGGTCGGGTCTTCCCGATCCGGGACGGCATTCCGGTATTGCTGCTCGACGAGGCGACCGGTGGGCCAGGGGTGCGTGCACTCCCGTGACCGGCCAGCGGACCGTCGACCTGCACGACCAGCAGTCCCTGATCGACGCGGACACCGCCGCCCTGCTGCCATCGGCGGCGCTGGCCGGCGCCCAGGTGCGGTCCGGCGCCGAACAGGTCGCCGGACTCTCCCCGTTCGACCGCCCCAGGGCCCTGGTGGTCGTCGGCGCCGGCGCCAACGTCGATGCTGCGCTGCTGACCGCACTGATCGGTGATCGGTCCGCGGCGCCGGTCGTGGCGTCGCCGACGCTGCCCGGCTGGGTCGGCCCGCTGGACATCGTCGTGGTGTTCGCCGCCGCTGTCGACGACATGGCCGCCGCCGAAGCCGCCGCACAGGCATCCCGACGCGGCGCCCGGCTGATCGTCCGCGGGCCGCAGGAGGGGCCGGTCGCCGCGGCGGCCGGTGCCGCACTGCTCGACCCGCAGCTCTCGGTGACCGAAGCGCTGGCCGCGCCCGGCAGACTCGCCCTGCTGGCCGCCGTCGCGGCGGCCGCCGGCCTCTACGTGCGACCCGACTTCGCCGCCGCCGCAGAACAACTCGACGCGATGGCGATGGCCTGCCATCCGTCGTCCGAGTTCTTCGTCAACCCCGGTCTGACGCTCGCCGAGCACCTGACGACCGGGACGCCGCTGTTCATCGGCACCGACCCCGTCGCGGACGCCATCGCGGCACATGCGACGCGCTCGCTCGCCGGGCTCGCCGGCTTTGCGGCGGGCTGGCTCGGCTCGGGTCAGGCAGCGGGCTCGCCGCCCGTCCTGGCCAGGGCCAGCAGCCGGGGTGGTGCGGCGGCCGGCCGTTCGGGACCCGAGGGTGGCGACCTGTTCTGGGACCCCTACGACGACGATCAGGCGGGTGGAACCGCCGGTCAGCAGATCGCCCCCGTGCTGGTGATCGGACCGGCCGCGGCGTCGCCGGTCCCGGGGAGCCTGGGCGGCGGGCTGATCGGCGCGGGCCTGGCCGGCTCCGCGCCACCGTCCGGCGATTTCCCGTTCGGCTCCGGGCCGCCCGCACCGCGGTCTCCGCTGGCGGCGGCGCTGGAAGCCGCCCTGCCGCGGGCGATGTGCATCGGACCGGACGAGTTGCCGCTGACCGGGGACGCCGGATCGGGATTAGAGCAGCCCGCACCCGGTGTGCCGCAGCGGGATGCCTTCACCTGGACGGTGTCGATGCTCAACCGGATCGACTTCGCGGCGGTGTACCTGGGCCTGCTGACGATGGCCAGGGCGCCGCTCGACTCGCCCGACGGACTCGGCCGCCGTGGCCGTTCCGCGTCCCACCTGCCGGGGGTCGGCCGGGCCGTGACCCCGCGTGACGACGCAACCGAGGAAAGCGAGTTCGGTTCGTGGAGTTGATGCGCAACCGGATCAGGCCGTACGCCTGGGGCTCCCGCACCGCCATCGCCGAGCTGATGGGCGAACCCAGCCCGTCACCGCACCCGCAGGCCGAGCTCTGGCTCGGCGCGCACCCCGGTGATTCCTCGGTGCTGCTCGGTGAGCACGGCGACCGTCCGTTGATCGATGCCATCGCCCAGGATCCGGTGGCGACGCTGGGCCGGCGGGGCCACGACGCGTTCGACTCCCGGCTGCCGTTCCTGCTCAAGGTGCTGGCCGCCGCGGAGCCGCTGTCCCTGCAGGCGCACCCGTCCGCGGACCAGGCCCAGCGTGGGTTCGCCGCCGAGGAGGAGGCGCAGATCCCGCTCACCTCGGCCCGGCGGAACTACCGGGACAGCTCGCACAAGCCGGAGCTGATCTGCGCCCTCACCCCGTTCGATGCGCTCTGCGGCTTCCGCCTGCCGGCCACCACCGTGCGACTGCTGGCCGCGCTGCAGGTGCCGCAGCTCGACCATTACCTGGGCCTGCTGTCCGGGCAGCCGGATGTGCACGGAACCCGCGCGCTGTTCTCCTCGCTCATCACGATCCCGCCGGTGACACTCGGCCCGCTGCTCTCGGCGGTGCTCACCGCGTGCATCGACAAGGTCCGGCGCGGCGACGAGTTCACCCCCGAGTACCGCACGGCGCTGGAACTGGGGGAGCGGTACCCGGGCGATCCCGGTGTTCTGGCGTCGCTGCTGCTCAACCGGGTCACCCTGCAGCCGGGCCAGGCGCTGTACCTGCCGGCCGGGAATCTGCATGCCTACCTGTCCGGGACGGGCATCGAGATCATGGCGAACTCCGACAACGTGCTGCGCGGCGGTCTGACCCCCAAGCACGTCGACGTGCCGGAGTTGATGAAGGTGCTGGACTTCACCCCCGCCGACGTGGAGGTGCTCGACGGCGACCCGGTGGGTGAGCACGAGTGGGTGTACCCGACGCCGGCCGCCGAATTCCGGTTGTCGCGCCTGCAGGTCAACGGGGACCGACTGCAGGTGGGTCATGACGGGCCGCAGGTGCTGTTGACCGTGGACGGCAAGCTGGAGGTCACCGACGACACGGGCCGGCATCTGGCCGTGCCCAAGGGGCACTCGGTGTGGATCGCGGCCGGTGACGGGCCGGTGTGGCTCAGCGGTGACGGTTCCGCCTTCCGGGCCACCGACGGCCTGCCGCACGACCCCGCGGCACAGGTCCACTGACGTCCCAGCAGGGGATTTCGGCCTGCGGAGGGCCGGATTCCCTGCTGAAATGACAGTCGACGCAGTTCATCCCCTTTCGATGATTATCCGGCCACCTCCGGGGTAATGGGGTGGTCGGACGGTAACATTTCCGGCCCTCCAGGCTCCGAAAGGCCAACGCATGAGCGGATTGTGGCGCACGAAATCAGTCGAGCAGTCGATCCAGGACACCGACGAACCGGGGCACAAACTGAAGCGGTCGCTGACCGCCTGGGATCTCACCGTGTTCGGTGTCGCGGTCGTCATCGGCGCTGGCATCTTCACCCTCACCGCGCGGGTTGCCGCAACGACGGCGGGGCCGGCGGTGTCCATCTCGTTCGTCATCGCCGCGATCGCCTGCGGGCTGGCCGCGATGTGCTACGCCGAATTCGCCTCGACCGTGCCAGTCGCCGGGTCGGCGTACACCTTCTCCTACGCGACTCTCGGTGAGCTGGTGGCCTGGATCATCGGCTGGGACCTGGTTCTCGAGCTCGCGCTCGGTGCGTCGGTGGTCTCCAAGGGCTGGTCGCTGTACCTGGGCAACCTGTTCACCCAGTTCGGCGGATCGCTCGAGACCACCATCGAACTCGGGCCGATCGACTTCGACTGGGGCGCCGTGCTGATCGTCGCGGTGATCACCTGGATCCTGGTGCTCGGCACGAAACTGTCCGCCCGCGCCAACCTGGTGATCACCAGCATCAAGGTCGCCGTCGTGCTGCTGGTGATCATCGTCGGCTTCTTCTACTTCAACGCCTCCAACCTCTCGCCGTTCATCCCGCCGAGCGAGCCCGCGCCCGGCGGCGGCGGCGACACCGGGCTCGAGCAACCGCTTCTCCAGCTGGTCACCGGTGCCGAGCCGTCGTCGTTCGGGGTGTTCGGCATTCTCGCCGCCGCCTCGCTGGTGTTCTTCGCCTTCATCGGCTTCGACGTCGTCGCGACCGCAGCGGAGGAGACGAACAACCCCAAGCGGGACCTGCCCCGCGGCATCTTCGGTTCGCTGGCGATCGTCACCGTGCTGTACGTCCTGGTGACGATCGTGCTGACCGCGATGGTGCCGTACAACCAACTGGGGCCGCTGCAGGAGGACGGCACGTACGACGGCGACTCGGCGACGCTGGCGACGGCGTTCACCGCGGTCGGGGTGGACTGGGCGGCGAACGTCATCGCGATCGGCGCGCTGGCCGGCCTGACCACCGTGGTGCTGGTGCTGATGCTCGGCCAGAGCCGCATCATCTTCGCGATGAGCCGGGACGGCCTGCTCCCGCGCGGTCTCGCCTCGGTCGACGAGAAGCGCGGGACCCCGGCGAAGATCACCATCGGCGTCGGTGTCGCCGTCGCGCTGATCGCCGGCTTCTCCGACATCAGCGTGCTGGAGGAGATGGTCAACGTCGGCACGCTCTTCGCGTTCGTGCTGGTTTCCATCGGGGTGATCGTGCTGCGCAGGACCAGGCCCGATCTCGAGCGGTCGTACAAGGTGCCGCTGATGCCCGTGGTGCCGATCCTGTCGGTGCTGGCCTGCCTGTGGCTGATGATCAACCTGACGGCCATCACCTGGGTGCGGTTCCTGATCTGGATGGCGCTCGGCGTCGTCGTGTACTTCCTGTACGGCAAGCGGCACTCGCTCGTGCAACGCCGGGCCGGTGACGGGCTGGAGCTGACCCAGGAGGAGATCAAGGCGACCTGGCGGGCCGAACGCGATTCCGGCTGGGTGGACGGGCACGGTTCCGACCGCGGCGCGTCCGCCGGTTCCGGTGACGGCGGCTCGTCGCCCGCGCCCGACCGCAAGGACCCCCGCAACCCCTGAGCCGACAGCCCCTGACCCGACAGCCCTGACCTGACAGCCTGACCCGAGATGGATCCGGCCGGACGCGATCCGGCGACCCGGAGCCTGTCGTCCACCCTCGGTGGCCCTCGCGCCGGGCCGCCGGCGGCGTTGTGGTTACCTGGCAGCCGACCCGGAGCCCAGCCGGGACGATGCGACCGGCACCGCCGCCGACGCCATGAAAGGACCCGCCATGTTCGACTCTCTGCTGGTGGCCAACCGGGGAGAGATCGCCGGCCGGGTGATCCGGACGGCCAACCGGATGGGCCTGCGGACGATCGCGGTGTACTCCGAGGCGGATGCCTCCCTGCCGTTCGTCGCGGAGGCCGACGAAGCCGTGCTGATCGGTCCGGCGGCCGTGGCGGAGTCCTACAACAACGCCTACGCGATCCTCAAGGCCGCGAAAGCCTCCGGCGCGCAGGCCATCCACCCGGGGTACGGGTTCCTGTCGGAGAACTCGGAGTTCGCCGAAGCAGTCGAGGGTGCCGGGATGGTCTGGGTGGGTCCGTCCGCGCGGGCGATTGTCGCGATGGGCAACAAGGTGGCGGCGCGCAATCTGGTGTCGGCGGCGGGCGTTCCGGTGGCGCCGGGGACCGAAGCCCCGGTGACGACCGCCGAGGCGGCCGCTGAGGCCGCCGGGCAGATTGGTTTCCCGGTGATGATCAAGGCGTCGGCGGGCGGCGGCGGAATGGGCATGGCCGTCGTCGACCGGATGGAGGACCTGGCGGCGGAGTACGAGAAGGTCACCAACTTCGCCGGTCGGCTCTTCGGCGATCCGGCCGTCTTCCTGGAGCGCTACTTCCCCCGGGTGCGGCACGTCGAGGTGCAGATCCTCGGGCTCCCGGACGGCCGCGTGCTGTCGCTGGGCGATCGCGAGTGCTCGGTCCAGCGCCGTAATCAGAAGGTGGTGGAGGAGACCCCGTCACCGGCCCTCGACGACGAGCTGCGCGACCGGATGACGGCAGCCGCCCGGAAGGCCGGCGAGGCCGTGCAGTACCGGGGGGCCGGCACGGTCGAGTTCCTGCTCAGCCCGGCCGAGCCGGCCGGCGAGGGTGGAACGGGCAAACCGGCCGAGTTCTTCTTCCTGGAGATGAACACCCGGCTGCAGGTGGAACACCCGATCACCGAGGCCGTCTTCGGCATCGACCTGGTGGAGGCCCAACTCCGGGTCGCGGCGGGCGAGGACCCCGGCCTCGGCGACCTCACCCGCAGGGGCCACGCCATCGAACTTCGGGTGAACGCCGAGGACCCGAAGCGTTTCCTGCCGTCGGCCGGGGCGATCACCGGCTGGCACGCCCCGTCCGGGCCCGGTGTCCGGGTCGACGCGGGCTACGGGCCGGACACCACCGTCACACCGCACTACGACTCGCTGATGGCCAAGGTGATCGTGCACGGCGCGGACCGGCAGGAGGCGTTGCGGCTCGCGGCCGCCGCCGTGCGGGACTTCAGCATCACCGGGCCGAAATCGAACCTTCCGTTCCTCGCCGAGGTGCTGGAGTACGCGGAGTTCGTTTCGGGAGACTACGACACGGGCATTGTGGGACGGATGAGAAGCTCATGACGCAGGGTCGCATTTCCGGTCCGGTCCGGCATGAGCCCGGTGTTTGCCGGGCGGGGCACCGCTCGGTAGGTTCGCACTCGGACCGCTCATCACAGAACGAGCTATCGATCGAACGACGGGCAGACCCAGCAGGTCGGCCTGGAGTTCACATCCCGACGAAGTGAGGCCGATGTGGCTCTTCCCCAGCTGACCGACGAGCAACGCGCCGCCGCCTTGGAGAAGGCCGCGGCGGCTCGTCGTTCCCGCGCCGAGCTCAAGGAGCGGCTCAAGCGCGGCGGAACAACCTTGAAGCAGGTGCTGGTCGACGCCGAGAGCGATGAGGCGCTGGCGAAGCTCAAGGTGTCGGCCCTCCTCGAGTCGCTCCCCGGCGTGGGCAAGGTCCGTGCCGCCGCGCTGATGGAACAGTTCGAGATCGCCCCGAGCCGGCGCGTCCGGGGCTTGGGCGAGCGGCAGCGGCAGGCACTGCTGAACGAATTCGGCTACTAGACATCAGGTGACCGACGGAACTGCGGGCGGCCCACCGGCAGCCGGAACAGGGCGCCCGCGGGGTCGGCTGTTCGTTCTGTCCGGTCCGTCCGGGGTCGGCAAGTCCACCGTCCTGACCAGGATCCGGGAGCTGCTGCCCGGCCTGTGGTACTCGGTGTCCGCCACCACCCGCAGCCGGCGGCCCGGCGAGCGGGACGGTGTCAACTACCACTTCGTGACCGATGACGAGTTCGCGGACCTGATCGCGAACGGCCGGTTGCTCGAGCACGCGCACTTCGCCGGCCATCATTACGGCACACCACGCGGGCCCGTCGAGGACCGGTTGGCCGCCGGTGACGACGTGCTGCTGGAGATCGAGGTGCAGGGCGCCCGCCAGGTCCGTGCGGCGCCCGGGCTGGGCGCCGAAGCGGTGCTGATCTTCCTGGCGCCGCCGTCCTTCGACGAATTGGCCCGCAGATTGATCGGCCGGGGCACCGAGGACGCCGCGACCCAGGCCGCCCGGCTGGCCGCCGCACGGGACGAACTGGCAGCCGAACCCGAGTTCGATCACACGGTGGTGAACACCGACGTTTCTTCGGCTGCGGCGGGCTTGGTACAGTTGATGGCTGAGTCGCGCCCGGAATCCTCCGTGCGCTGATATCGGCCCGTCATGACGAGGCCCGGGCCGGCCCGATCGGCGCCGGTGCGGTCAGTGCGGGTCCGGGGTAATGCACGTCGCCAGGGCAATGAAGTCGCCCCGTCAACGCAAGTACGAGAACCAGGAGCAATCTTTCATGAGCAGTGCAGACACCGGCGCGCCCACCGCTGCGGCCATCGCGGCCGCCGGCATCACCTACCCGCCGATCGACGAGCTGCTGACCCGGACCAGCTCCAAGTACGGCCTGTCGATCTACGCCGCCAAGCGCGCGCGGCAGATCAACGACTACTACGCCCAGCTGGGCGAGGGTCTGCTCGAGTACGTCGGGCCGCTCGTCGAGCCGCTGCCCAAGGAGAAGCCGCTGTCGATCGCGCTCCGCGAGATCAACGCAGGCCTGCTGACGCACACCGAAGGCGAGTGACCCGGCCCGGTACCGCTGCGGTGCAGGCCGAGCGCACATCCCGTGCACCCCGCGTCGTCCTCGGGGTGTCCGGAGGCATCGCCGCCTACAAGGCGTGTGAGGTGGTCCGCCGGCTCCGCGCCGGCGGGGCCGACGTCACCGTCGTCCCGACGCCCGGCGCCCTGAAGTTCGTCGGTGCGGCGACCTGGGAGGCGCTGTCCGGCCATCCGGTCGCGACCGACGTGTTCACCGACATCCCCAGCGTCGCGCATGTGGCGACCGGCCAGCACGCCGATCTGGTCGTCATCGCGCCCGCAACGGCCGATCTGCTGGCCAGGGCCGCCGCCGGTCGGGCGGACGACCTGCTCACCGCGACGCTGCTCGTCACCCGGGCGCCGGTGTTGATGGCACCCGCGATGCACACCGAGATGTGGACGCACCCGGCCACCGTCGCCAACGTCGCGACACTGCGCTCGCGCGGGGTCGTCGTCATCGACCCCGCCGTCGGCCGGTTGACCGGCGCCGACACGGGCGCGGGCCGACTGCCGGACGCCGAGCACATCGAAGCCCTCGCCGACCTGCTGCTGCGCAACGCCGACGCGCTGCCCCGCGATCTCGCCGGCCGCCGGATCGTCATCAGTGCCGGTGGCACCCGTGAACCGCTGGACCCGGTGCGATATCTGGGCAACCGGTCATCCGGGCGGCAGGGCTACGCGCTCGCGCTGGTCGCCGCCGCCCGCGGAGCCGAGGTCACGCTGGTTTCGGCCAATGTCGGGCTCGCAGACCCGCCGGCCGTCACGGTCATCCCGGTGCAGGATGCCCGGGACCTCGAAGCCGCCATGACGAAGCTCACCCCAGAGGCCGACGCGGTCGTGATGGCGGCCGCCGTTGCCGACTTCCGGCCGGCCAGCACCGGCCCCACCAAGATCAAGAAGCGGGCCGGGCTCGACCCCGAACCGCTCACGCTGACGAAGAACCCCGACATCCTGGCAGGCATCGCAGCGCCCGGTCCCGACCGGCCCGCCGTCGTCGTCGGGTTCGCTGCGGAGACCGGTGACGAGCACGGCTCGGCCCTGGATTACGCCCGGGACAAACTGTCCCGCAAAGGTTGTGACCTCCTGGTGCTGAACCGGGTGGACGGCGGCCGCGCGTTCGAGGTGGCCGACAACGCCGGCGTCCTGCTCGCGGCGGATGGCACCGAACCCGTCCAGATCCCGCTCGGCCCGAAGACCGTGCTGTCCGGTGTGCTGTGCGACGCGATCGCTGCCCGGCTCCATGCCGCCGGGCTCCATGCCGCCCCCGCCGACGCGCGCTCCGAAGGGCCGGAATGACCGGACACCGATGTCGGATCGCGTAAAGTCGTCCCACCCCGCGTGCCTTTCCATGGGCACCGTTCGTCCCGAGAACTGCATCTGAATCGCATTCCCCACCAGCCCGACGCGTCCTTGAACCCGATGTAGGAGACCCCCAGCCGTGAGCTCTCGCCTTTTCACCTCCGAGTCCGTCACCGAAGGTCATCCGGACAAGATCTGTGACGCGATCAGCGACTCGATCCTGGACGAGCTGCTCCGCCAGGACCCGTCCAGCCGGGTCGCCGTCGAGACGATGGTGACCACCGGTCAGGTGCACGTCGCCGGCGAGGTGACAACCTCCGCCTACGCCGACATCCCGGCGATCGTCCGGGACACCGTGCTCGGCATCGGATACGACTCCTCCGCCAAGGGTTTCGACGGTGCGTCCTGCGGGGTGAACGTCGCGATCGGCGCCCAGTCGCCGGACATCGCCCAGGGCGTCGACACCGCGTACGAGGCCCGCACGCACTCGTCGGAAGAGATCGACGACGCCCTCGATCAGCAGGGCGCCGGTGACCAGGGGCTGATGTTCGGGTACGCCTGCACCGACACCCCGGAGCTCATGCCGCTGCCGATCGCGCTGGCCCACCGGCTCGCCCGCGGGCTCACCGCGGTGCGCAAGTCAGGTGCGGTGCCGTACCTGCGCCCGGACGGCAAGACGCAGGTGACGATCGAGTACGTCGGCGACCGGGCGATCCGGCTCGACACCGTCGTGGTGTCCAGCCAGCACGCAGAGAACATCGACCTCGACCAGCTCCTCGCGGTGGACGTCCGTGAGCAGGTCGTCGAGCCAGAGCTGGCGGCGCTGGACATCGACGTCTCCGACTACCGGTTGCTGGTCAACCCGACCGGCCGTTTCGTGATCGGCGGGCCGATGGGCGACGCCGGGCTGACCGGCCGGAAGATCATCGTCGACACCTACGGCGGGATGGCCAGGCACGGCGGCGGCGCGTTCTCCGGCAAGGACCCGTCCAAGGTCGACCGGTCCGCCGCCTACGCGATGCGCTGGGTCGCCAAGAACGCCGTCGCGGCCGGTCTGGCCGACCGGATCGAGGTGCAGGTGGCGTACGCAATCGGCAAGGCATCCCCGGTCGGGCTCTTCGTCGAGACCTTCGGCACCGAGCAGGTCGACCCGGACAAGATTGCCGACGCGATCCGCCAGGTGTTCGACCTGCGGCCGGCCGCGATCATCCGGGACCTCGACCTCAAGCGCCCGATCTACGCGCAGACCGCCGCCTACGGGCACTTCGGTCGCACCGATGTCGATCTGCCGTGGGAGAGCACCGATAGGGCCGCCGAGCTCAAGTCGGTCCTGGGGATCTGATTCGCTGCTCCGTTCGGCAGTTTTGGTGCGCTGACCGGCGGTGCCCGCCGCTGTGGACAGCGGTCCGCCGGTGACGGTGCCGTCTGGTATCCATCAGGACATGACGACGGCCCCCGCACGCGGACGCCCCGCCGGGCGACCGGTGCAGGTGGCCGCCGCCCGTGCTGCGCGCGCCAAGGCGGCCGGGGCACGGGTCGCCGCCGAACTGCTGCCCGTCGCGCGGGTGCTCGTGGACGTCCCGCTCGCCCACCTGGACAGGCCGTACGACTACCTGGTGCCCGAGCAGGACGCAGCGACGGCGCAGCCGGGTGCCCGGGTCAGGGTGCGTTTCGCCGGCCGGCTGGTCGGCGGCTACATCCTCGAACGGCTGGCGGAGTCCGATCACGAGGGCAGGTTGGGTTTCGTCGAGCGGGTGGTGTCGGCCGAGCCGGTGCTGTCGGCGGAGGTCGCCCAGCTCGCCAGGGCGGTCGCCGACCGGTACGCCGGGTCGGCGGCCGATGTGCTGCGGCTCGCGGTTCCGCCGCGTCACGCAAAGGTGGAGGCCGAGCCCGCCGCTGGACCGCCCACTGCGCCGGTCCCGCCCGCCGGTGCGCCGGCCCTGCCCGTCGGTTCACGCCTTACTGCACCGGTCCCGCCCGTCGGTTCACCGCGCACCGCACCGGCCCCGCCCGTCGGTTCACGCCCCACTGCACCGGCCCCGCCCGTCGGTTCACCCCCCACCGCACCGGCCCCGCCAGCCGCAGAGCGGGAGGTGGCGGCGGCCAGGCACCCGCCCGCCGAACCGGGGTGGTCCCGGTACCCAGCGGGTGATGCCTTCCTCTCCGCCGTCGCGGACCGGCGCCCGGCCCGTGCGGTGTGGCAGGCGGTACCGGGGGAGAACTGGCCGGCCCGGTTGGCCGAGCTCGCCGCGGTCGCATCCACCGCCGGTGTCGGCGTGCTGTTGATCGTTCCCGACGCCAGGGAGCTCGCCCGACTGGACGCGGCGTTGCTCGCATCCCTCGGGGCGGGGGTGCATGTGACGCTGGCCGCCGACCTCGGTCCGGCCGAGCGCTACCGGCGGTTCCTGGCCGTCAGCCGCGGGAACGTCCGGGTGGTCGCCGGCACCCGGGCCGCCGTCTTCGCACCGGTGCACGACCTCGGGCTGGTGGCCGTCTTCGACGACGGGAACGACCTGCTCGCCGAACCCCGGGCGCCGTATCCGCATGCCCGCGAGGTGCTGATGATGCGGTCCGCCGCGCGGCCGTGCGCCTTGCTCGTCGCGGGGTTCGCCCGGACCGCCGAGGCGCAGCTGCTCGTCGAGAGTGGTTGGGCGCGGCCGATTGTCGCCCGCAGGCCAGACGTCAGGTCCTGCTCGCCGCGGATCGAGGCCGCCGGTGACGACTACGCGGTCGGCGCCGATTCTGCCGCCGCGCGGGCCCGGTTGTCGCCCGCTGCCTTCAGCGCCGCGCGGGAGGCGCTGAAGGCCGGCGCACCCGTGCTGGTCCAGGTTCCGCGCCGCGGTTACCTTCCGTCGCTGGCCTGCGGCCGCTGTGGCCACCAGGCGCAGTGCCGGCACTGTCGCGGGCCGCTGGCCCAATCCGGTCCCGGCGGTGGACTGCTGGCCTGCCGGTGGTGCGGCAAGCCAGAGGCGCACTTCCACTGTCCCGCATGCGGTTTCGACCGGTTGCGGGCAACCGGTGTCGGAGCCGGCCGGACCGCGGAGGAGATCGGCCGGGCCTTCCCCGGCATTCCGGTGATCACCTCATCGGCACAGCAGGTCAAGTCGACGGTCGCGGACGGGCCGGCGCTGGTGGTCGCCACCCCCGGCGCCGAACCGTTCGTGGTCGGCGGCTACGGCGCGGCGCTGCTGCTGGACGGCGCGGCGATGCTGGGCCGTCCCGACCTGCGCGCGGCGGAGGAAACGGTCCGCCGCTGGATGGCAGCCGCTGCCATGGTCCGGCCGGCGTCGGCCGGCGGCAGGGTGGTCGTCGGTGCCGATGCGTCCCTGCCCGCGGTGCAGGCGCTGATCAGGTGGGACGCGGTGGGTCATGCCGAGGTCGAACTGGCGGCCCGGCGGGAACTCGGCTTCCCGCCGGCGGTCGCGATGGCGTCCATCGAGGGCACCGAACCAGCTGTGCTGGCCGCCCTGGAACGGCTGGAGGTGCCGCCACGCGGGGAGATCCTTGGACCGGTTGCCCTCGAGGATCTGGTTCCGGCCGGTCCGCCGACCGACGGCGAGGACGACGGACCGACACTGCGTGCGCTGGTGCGCACGCGCCAATCCGAACGAAAGGCCCTCGGCGCGGCGCTGCATACGCTCGCCGCCGGAAGGTCTGCCCGCAAGGAGGGCGGCGGGCTGCGGATCCGGGTCGACCCGCTGGACCTGTTCTGATCATCCGCAAGTCCGGCTCGGCTCAAGTCCGGCGCGGCTCAAGTCCGGCTCGGCCCGTTCACTGAACCGCTTCCTCTCACCGGCCCGGCTCAAGTCCGGCTCGGCTCAAGTCCGGCTCGGCGCGTTCACTGAACCGCTGCCGCGCACCGGCCCGGCGAAACGCCCTCCACCGCAAGGCACCGGTTCAACCGAAATCTGTTTGCCGTGCGTGCGCGGGGCGGTTCCTCGTGATGTTGCGCGCCGCTCTTGCGTAGGTCGGTTGCTCACTCTGCAGCATGCGGAAGGCATACGCGGCGAGAGTGACGGGACGTTTCGTGAGCAGCGCAAGCTGGGCGGTGGTGGCCTCACCCGCGCCGATAACCCGACGCGCCCAGCCGGGCCTGCAACCCGTCCCGGACGCCCGGCCACTCGTCCTTCAGGATCGAGTACACGACGGTGTCCCGGAAGGTACCGTCGGCCCGGCGCTGGTGCCTGCGCAGCACCCCCTCGCGGACCGCGCCCAACCGGGCGATCGCCGACTGCGAGCGGGAGTTGATCACGTCGGTCTGGATCTTCACCCGGCCGAAACCGCAGTCGTCGAAGGCATGGCCGAGGAGCAGCAGCTTGCACTCCGGGTTGACGGCGGTGGCCCAGACCGCCGGTGCGTACGCCGTCCAGCCCAGGTGGATCCGCTCGTCGGTCAGCGACTGATCGCCCAGGGACGACGTCCCGACGACGCTGCCGGCGGCGCCGAGCGGCCCGTCCGAGACGAGCCGCACGACGTAGGACGCCGCCTTCCGGGCGTCGGCCACGGCATCGTCCACCCATCGCCGCGCGTCCGTCACCGACGTGGGCCGGCCGGCCGGTCCGCCACCGAAACCGGCCGCGTACACCCGGGCGTCGTCCAGCGCTGTGAACAGCGCCGGCCCGTCCGCCGAGGTCAGCAGCTCGAGCCGGACGGTCCTCCCGATGAGCGGGCGGCCGTCAGGGGAGATCGCCGTCATGGGCGGGGCCCTTTCCTTCGTAGACTCACGGGTGGCCCGGTGCGGCCGATCGGTCGGCGGCCGATCGTCTACCGAGCCATCCCGTCCCTCGAGTCGATCACATCAGGTGGTCCCGACCGGAAGGCAGGACCCCCTGCGCATTGTCTTCGCCGGCACCCCGGCACCGGCCGTGCCATCCCTGGCGGCGTTGCTCTCATCGACCCACGAGGTCGTCGGTGTCGTCACCCGGCCGCCCGCCCGTCGGGGCCGCGGCCGCACGCTGAGCCCGTCACCGGTGGGCGAGCTGGCCGCCGAGGCCGGCGTCCCGGTGCTGACACCGGCCTCGGCGAGGGCTCCGGAGTTCGCGGCCGAACTCTGTGAACTGCGACCGGACGCGGCCGCCGTCGTCGCCTACGGCGCGCTGCTGCCCCGGCCCGTCCTCGACGTGCCGCCGCACGGATGGGTCAACCTGCACTTCTCCCTGCTGCCTGCCTGGCGAGGCGCCAGCCCCGTCCAGGCCGCGATCCGGGCCGGTGACGACATCACCGGCGCCACCACCTTCCGGCTGGAGGAGGGCATGGACACCGGCCCGGTCTACGGCATCGTCACCGAGGAGGTCCGGCCCACCGACACGGCGGGCGACCTGCTCGGCCGGCTGGCCGTCTCCGGCGCCGCGCTGCTGCTGGCGACGCTGGACGGCATCGAGAACGGCACCCTGCAGGCGCGGCCGCAGTCCGGTGACGGCGTGTCGTACGCCGGAAAGGTCACCGCTGCCGACGCCCGCGTGCTGTGGTCAAATCCGGCGGTCGCCATCGATCGGTTGATCCGCTCCGCCACCCCGGAACCCGGCGCATGGGCTGAAACACCTTGGGGCCGGATGGTTCTCGGTCCGGTGCAGGTGACCGACCGCACCGATCTGGCACCGGGGGAACTGGCGGTCGGCAAGGCCGAGGTGCTGGTCGGGACGGTGACGTCCGCGGTGCGGCTCGGCGTCCTGACCCCGCCGGGGCGGCGCGCGATGGCCGCCGCCGACTGGGCCCGCGGCGTCCGGCCGAAACCAGGGACGGTGCTCTCATGACGACTCCCGGCTCGGGGCACGGCGGCGCAGGACACGGCGGCGCGGGGCGCGGCGGCCAGCGGCGCAGACCGGCCGCCGGCCAACCCGACCGCGGTCGCCGGCGGGGTTCCAGCGGACCGCCGCGCCGCCCGCAGACCCAGCGCCCACCGCAGCCCGACGCAGCCCGGCAGGCCGCCCTCGATCTGCTCGGGGCGGTGCGGTCCCGTGGTGCCTACGCCAACCTGACCCTGCCGGGCATCCTCAACGACCGCGGGCTGTCCGGCCGTGACGCCGCGCTGGCGACCGAGCTGTCGTACGGCAGCTGCCGGGCGCTGGGTCAGCTCGATGCCGTCATCTCCGCCTGCGGTGACCGGCCGATCGCCGATCTCGACGGGATCGTCCTGGACGCGTTGAGGCTCGGTGCTTACCAGATCCTGCGCACCAGGATCCCGCCGCACGCCGCCGTCTCGGCCACCGTCGATCTGGTCAGGGCGAGCGAAAAGCCAGGCGGCGCAGGCTATGTCAATGCCGTGCTGCGACGGATCAGCGAGGCCGACCTGGACACCTGGATCGAGCGACTCGCTCCGGACGAGCGGCAGGACCCGCTCGGCCACCTTGCGATGGCGGTCTCCCACCCGCGCTGGATCGTCGCGGCGCTGCAGGAATCGCTCGGCGGATCCGCCGACGGCGGACCGCACCCGGAGCTGATCGACGCCCTGCGCGCCGATGACCAGCCGCCGGCCGTGCACCTGGTCGCACGGCCCGGCCGGATCACCCAGGACGAGCTCGTCGCGGCCTCCGGCGGCCTGCCCGCGCTCTACTCGCCGTACGGCGTCTACCTCGACGGCGGCGACCCCGGCGACATCAGAGCGGTCGCCGAGGGCAGGGCCGCCGTGCAGGACGAGGGCTCACAACTCGTCGCGACGGCGCTGGCGACGGCGCCGTTGACCGGTCCCGATGAGCGCTGGCTGGACCTGGCCGCCGGGCCGGGCGGCAAGGCCGGCCTGCTCGGTGCCATCGCCGCCGAGCGGGCCGCCGTGCTGGACGCGGTGGAGATCACCCCGCACCGGGCCGACCTGGTGCGGCAGACCGTCCGTGGCCTGCCCGTCACGGTGCACACCGCCGACGGCCGGGATCCCGGGCTGCCTCCCGCGTCCTACGACCGGGTGCTCCTGGACGCCCCGTGCACCGGGCTCGGGGCGCTGCGCCGGCGGCCGGAGGCGCGGTGGCGCCGGCAGCCGTCCGACGTCGCACCGTTGGTGAAACTCCAACGGGAGCTTCTCGAGTCGGCCGCGCGGATGGTGCGGCCGGGCGGTGTCGTCGCGTACGTCACGTGCTCGCCGCACCTGGCCGAGACCGTCGGCGTCATCGGTCGGCGCCCCGGCGACCTCGAGCTGATCGACGCCCGCCCATTCCTTCCGGGTGTGCCGGACCTGGGTGACGGCCCGACGGTGCAGCTGTGGCCGCATCGGCACGGCACCGACGGGATGTTCCTGGCTCTGCTGCGCAAGCACGGCTGACCCCGCGCTCAGCCCGTCGTCGCCCGCGCGGCATCGACGATCAGCTCGGCGACGGCGCGGGGCTGCGAAACGGTCACGGCATGGGAGGCATCGATCTCGACGATGCGGGACCCGGCCCGCTCCGCCATGAACCGCATCGAGTCTGCGGGGATGGCGAGGTCTCGCAGGGTGACCATCGTCCACGACAGGATGCTCTTCCAGGCAGTGCGGGTGGCCTTCCCCTCGAGGGCGTCGGCGACGATGGGCCGCTGGGTGACGGCCATCAGGGACGCGACCTCGGGGGCGACGTCGGCGGCGAACACCTGTCGGAACCTGTCCTGCTCGATGAACAGGTCGGCGGCCGTCGCGCCGTCCGCGGCGGTGAAGGGAATCTGGTTCAGGGCCGCCCCGAGCTCTGCTCCCGGGAACTTGGCGGCCAGTTCGGCTGTGCTCTCGCCGGCCTCGAGCAGGAAGCTGGCGACGTACACCAGGGCCTTGACGTTCGGGTTTCCGTCCGCGGCCTCACTCATCACGCTCCCGCCGTAGGAGTGGCCGGCGATCACGATCGGCCCGTCAACGGAGTCGAGAACGGTGCGCAGGTACTCGGCGTCGCGGTCCAGGGCACGGAGCGGGTTCGCGACCGCGATCACCGGATAGCCTTCTTCGCGGAGCGGGGCGATCACGCCGTTCCAGCTGGACGAGTCGGCGAAGGCCCCGTGGACGAGCACCACCGTGGGCTTGGTCGCGTCTGTTGGGGTCGCGTCTGTTGGGGTGGCGTCTGTTGAGGCCAGGGCTGCCGGAGTCGCGTCTGTTGAAGTCGCGTCGGTGGGCCGGGGAGCGATCACCAGTTCGGCGATGAGGTCCCCGTGCATCGTGAAGCGGTAGTCCAGGTCGGCAACGCCGCCCGGGAAATCGCCCGTTAGGCGGTTGGTGGCGACCCAGCGTGCGTCGTCGAGCTGTTCAGCGCTGGTCAGCTCGGTCGTGTAGCTGAACTGGGCTCCGGCCGCCTGCAGGAAGCCGAGGATCTCCACGGTCCCGTGGAAGGAACGGCCCTCGTCGACTACCACGGCGGTGGGCGTGAAGGCGCGGAGCGCGGCGTCTGTCTCTCGGGCCGCGTGCGCGGCGAGGTAGCCGCGGATGGTCGCAAGGAGCTGGGCGGGGTGGATGCCGGTAGGTGTCGTCATTCCTCGACCCTGCGACCTCGTCGAGGGGGAGGGTCAAGCACTGGACTCTCCCGCTGGGGGAGAGTGCACACTGCAGGCGTGCTGGCAATCGGCGAGTTCTCGCGGCTGACTCATCTGAGCGTGCGCACGTTGCGCCGCTACCACGAAGCAGGGCTGCTCGAACCGGCCACGGTGGATCAGTTCACCGGGTACCGCAGCTACACCGTGGACCAGATCCCGACGGCCCAGGTCATCCACCGGTTGCGGGAGCTCGACGTACCGCTGCCCGCCGTCCAGCGCATCGTGAGCTCTCCCGACCCGGGGGTGCGTGCGGCTCTGGTCGCCGATCACCTGCGGCGGCTCGAGTCGGAGTTGGACCGCACCCGGGCCGCGGTGGCGTCGCTGCGCCGTCTGCTGCAACCGGAGCCGGCCCCGCTGGACGTCGAACTGCGCGCCGTACCGGCCGCGACGGTGGCTGCGGTCGACGACGTGGTGGAGCACGACGCGGTCCTCGCCTGGTTCGCGGGCGCGATGGCCGAGCTCGACGCTGTCGTCACCGCGCCGACCGGCGTCCCGGGCGGGTTGTACGACAACTCGCTGTTCGCGGACGGACGCGGGCATGTCCTCGTCTACCTGCCGACGGAGGAATCCCCGCGCACGGGCCGCGTCCACCCGGAGACCCTGCCGGCCGGTGAACTGGCCGTCACCACCCACGTCGGTGAGCACGACGACATCGACGTGACCTACGGCGAGCTCGGCGCCTGGGTGGTGGCAAACGCGCTGTCGGTGGCCGGCCCGGTCCGTGAGCGGTACCTCGTCGGCCCACGGGACATCAACCGCCCGGCGGCCTGGCGCACCGAGATCGGGTGGCCGGTCTTCCGGATGGGCCCGCATGCGGCCGCCGCCGAGCCCGCACGGGACGGCTCGCACCCGGGGCGCCGGTGAGACCGACCGGCAGCAGGTCGTGAGACGCAAGGTGCGTTCGAACGATGCACGGCGCAATCACGGTGCGGTGGCAGCATTGTCGGACGGGCGCACCGGCGCGGCTCCCGATGAGCGGTGCTCGCTACGCTCGACGGGTGAAGCCGTTGATCGCACCCAGCATCCTGTCCGCCGACTTCGCCCGCCTGGCCGACGAGGCGGAGGCCGTCCGGGGTGCCGACTGGCTGCACGTGGATGTCATGGACAACCACTTCGTGCCGAATCTGACGCTGGGTCTGCCGGTCGTGAAGTCGCTGTTGAAGGCCACCGACATCCCGATCGACTGCCACCTCATGATCACCGATCCGGACCGGTGGGCCGTCGGGTACGCCGAGGCTGGTGCGTACAACGTCACGGTGCACGCCGAGGCGGTCGCCGACCCCATCGCGATGGCAGCGGACCTCAGGGCCGCGGGCGCGAAGGCGGGGCTGTCACTGAAACCCGGCACACCCCTCGATGACTGGGTCGAGGTGCTCGAGCACTACGACACCCTGCTGGTCATGACGGTCGAGCCCGGCTTCGGTGGGCAGTCCTTCATGCCAGAGATGATGGACAAGGTCCGGCGGGCCCGGTCACTGGTCGGCACCGGGCACCTGCGGGTGATCGTCCAGGTCGACGGCGGCATCAATTCCGACACCATCGAGCAGGCCGCCGGCGCCGGCGCCGACTGCTTCGTCGCCGGGTCGGCCGTCTACTCCGCGGAGGACCCGGCTCTGGCGGTCGAGCAACTACGGGCCACCGCGGCCGCGCACCAACCCGCGGACTGACGTCTGCCCGGTCACATCCGGCCGCGATGACCCGGCCGGTCCTCTCCGGCGCCTGTGAGATAGGTCGGGTCGCCGGTCCGCCGGAATGGGGGAGGATGGAGAGTGCTGTCGCGCCTCGGGAGCTCGAGGCAGTCAGGCGACAGGGAAGGAATCGAATGTTCACCGGGATTGTCGAGGAACGCGGGACGGTCGTCGACCTGCAGGTCAACGACGCGGACACCGGGTCAGCACGGCTCACCGTCCGCGGGCCGCGGGTGACCGAGGACGCCGGCCACGGAGACTCCATCGCCGTCTCGGGCGTCTGTCTCACGGTCGTCGACCGCACCGCCGACACCTTCACGGTGGATGTCATGGCCGAGACGCTGCGGCGGTCGACCATCGGCGCGCTGTCGGCCGGCGACGAGGTCAACCTCGAGCGCTCCGTCACCCCGTCCACCCGGCTCGGCGGGCACATCGTGCAGGGCCACGTCGACGGCACCGGCGTACTCACCGTTCGCACCCCGCACCCCGCGTACGACGAGATCCGGATCGCGGTCGGCCGCGACCTCGCCCGTTACCTCGCGCCCAAGGGGGCGATCGCGGTGGACGGCGTCTCGCTGACGGTGATCGATGTCGTGGACAACGACGATGGCACCGAGTTCGGGATCGGGGTCATCCCGGAGACGCGGTCCGCGACCACGATTGGTGCCGCACCGGTCGGCACGACCGTCAACCTGGAGGTCGATGTGATGGCCAAGTATGTCGAGCGACTGCTTACCTCCGGGGCGGTCGGAACGCCGGTCGTCCGTGCAGAGCTGGAGAAGGAGTCGGCATGACGGGCACTGTTGGCGGCACCAGGGACGACAGCAGCGGCGCCGTCAAGGCGCCCGCGTCGGTCGGCCCGCTGGGTGCCGGGCCCGCAGCCGTCAGGGACGACCGCGACTACGGCCGGGCCGGCATTCCGTTCGACGCCGACGAGACCGACCAGCCCGCCCGACCCGTGTGGAACCCGGCTCGCGAGAAGACGCCGAGCGGCTTCGACACCATCGAGTTCGCGATCGCCGAGATCGCTGCCGGGCGTGCCGTCGTCGTCGTCGACGACGAGGATCGGGAGAACGAGGGCGATCTGATCTTCGCTGCCGAGTTGACCACCCCGGAGCAGGTGGCGTTCACCATCCGGTACTCCTCGGGCGTCATCTGCGTGGCATTGACCGGCGACATGTGCGACCGGCTGGAACTGCCGCCGATGTACCGGGTCAACGAGGACCGCAAGGGAACCGCCTTCACCGTCACGGTTGACGCGAAGGCCAATGTCACGACGGGAATCTCGGCCGCCGAGCGGACCCGGACGATCAAGGTGCTGGCCGATCCTGCCAGCACCTCCGCCGATCTGACCCGGCCGGGGCACGTGTTTCCGTTGCGTGCCCGGGAGGGTGGGGTGCTGGTCCGCCCTGGGCACACCGAGGCCGCCGTCGACCTGACCACGCTGGCCGGTCTCTCGCCGGCCGGTGCGCTGTGCGAGATCGTCAACGACGACGGGAGCATGGCGCGGCTGCCCGAACTGCGGGTCTTCGCCCGCCGGCACCGGCTGGCGCTGATCTCGATCGCCGACCTGATCGCCTACCGACGGCGCCGGGAAGTGCAGATCCGCAAGGTCGCCCAGGCCCGGCTGCCGTTGCCGCAGGGCGAGTTTCAGGCGGTCGGCTACATCAGCAAGGTCACCAACCGCGAGCTGATCGCGCTGGTCCACGGCGACATCGGCGACGGCGGGGATGTGCTGGTCAGAGTGCATTCGGAATGCCTCACCGGTGACGTCCTGGGTTCGCTGCGGTGTGACTGCGGCCCGCAACTGCACGCCGCCCTTGACGCCGTCACGGCCGAGGGCCGCGGTGTCGTGCTCTACATCCGCGGGCACGAGGGTCGCGGCATCGGCCTGCTGGACAAGCTGCGGGCGTACGAATTGCAGGACCGGGGCGCCGACACTGTCGACGCCAACTTGAATCTCGGGTTGCCGAGCGACGCGCGCGAGTACGGAACCGGCGCGCAGGTGCTCGCCGATCTCGGCATTAAGTCCATGCGACTGCTGACCAACAACCCGGCGAAACGGGCCGGCCTCGAGGGGTACGGGCTGACGATCACCGGCCGGGTCGCGCTGCCGCTTTCGGTCAACCCCGAGAACGTCCGCTACCTGACCACCAAGCGCGACCGGATGGGTCACGAGCTGGAGGGCCTGGACGTGTTGTACGGCGAGGGCCACGCATGACGGCGGGCCTCACCGGAACGTCCGTGGCCGCGGTCCCGATCGGGTCCGCCGCGCCTGGGTCGATATCGATCGGGTCGGTGTCGATCGGGTCAGTCTCGATCGGGTCAGTTTCTGTCGGGGAAGTCCTGACGGGGGAGATCTTGACGGGGGCGGTCGTGCCCCGGGAAGTCCGGACAGGGATGGCGATGACCGCGAACGCGCGGCGGAAAGGGTGGCACCGATGAGCGGCGAGGGCCGGCCGTCACTGACAATTCCTGCGGCGCAGGGACTTCGGGTCGGGGTGGTGGCGACGTCATGGCACTCCGACATCACCGACACCCTGATGGAGCGGGCGGTGGCGTTGGCAACCCAGGCCGGTGCGACGACGCCGACGGTGGTGCGGGTCCCTGGTGCGATCGAGTTGCCGGTGGTGGCACAGGCTTTGGCCACCTCGCACGATGCGGTGGTCGCGCTCGGTGTTGTCATCCGTGGTGGCACACCGCATTTCGAGTACGTCTGTGACTCCGTCACCGCCGGGCTGACGCGGGTCGCGCTGGATTCCGGCGTCCCGGTCGGTAACGGTGTGCTGACCTGCGACACGCTGGAACAGGCCGTCGAGCGCAGCGGGGGCCCGGGATCGAAGGAGGACAAGGGCGCGGACGCGATGATTGCCGCGCTGACCACCGCGCTCGTGCTTCGCGGCCTTCGCGGTCCGAGCGGTCGGATGGGATTCGGTCGATGAGCACCCCCGGTCCGGTCGACCCCATCCCCGGCGACGGGTCGGTGACGGGCGATTCGGCCGCAGCTGCCCCGATGCCCGCCCGCTCGGAGCCTGGTGGTTCGTCGGAGGCTGGTTCGTCGGCTGGTGAGTCGGTTCTGGATGGTTCGGTGTCTGCGAATTCGATGTCTGCGGACTCGGTGTCTTCGGAATCGATGTCTGTGAGTTCGGTGCCTGCGGACTCCGTGCCTCCGGACTCGGTATCCGACGAGTCTCTGACCGGTCGGTCGGAGGACGGTCAGCGGGCGCCGGTGCTGCTTCAAGTGCGGCCCCGCAAGATCACCATCATGGCCAGCATCGCCGCGTCACTCGTGGTCGGCGTGATGATTCTGGTCAGCGCGTTGCTCCTGGACTCGGAGGAGGGCGTCCCCTTCCGCGTCGCCGACCAGATCGGGTTGATCGGGGTCGGGCTGCTGCTCGGCGCGGGGATCATGACGGCGGCCCGGCCGCGGCTGCGCGTCGACCGCAACGGCCTGTGGATCCGGAACGTTCTCGCCGAGCAGTTCACCCCCTGGTCGTTGATCCTGCGGATCGGATATCCGCAGGGTTCGCCGTGGGCCCAGGTGGTGATGCCCGATGACGAGGTCAAGCCGGTGATGGCGATCCAGGCAATGGATCGCGGGCGTGCGGTGACCTCACTCGAGCGGGTCCGCGCGCTGCAGGCGCAATACGGTCCGCCCCCGCCTCGACCCGCGCAGCCGGCCCACCGCCCCGAAGACGACCTCGCCCGCCCGCTGGGCCGGTTGGAGATCATCGACCGCGAGAAGGCCGCCGCCCGCGACCGGGACATCGAGGCGCGCGCGGCGCGTCGCGCCGCCAAGAACCGCGACGCAGGCCAGGTCACCGGCGGCACACCGGGGCTGTAGGTCCGGCAGCTCACCTGCTGCTGAACCCACCGGCTCCCTGACAGCGCGCCGAGTGTCGTTTGTGCAGGGTTTTCGGCGGCGGAGCGGCTGGTTTTCCCTGCTGGTGCGGCACTGGACGACCGGACCGGTTGGCCAGCAGGAGCAACGGCTGTCCCCATCCGTCAACCTGTCCACAAACGGGATGGCTGGGAGCTCCTTCCCGTGGTCGGGTGGCTGTACTCCGTTCATGCAACCGGTGGCGTTCGCCCGCTTGATCGGCCTTGAGGCCCTCCTTCGGGGTCAGCAGGGAGTGATCCGCCGTGATCAGGCTCTTGCCGCCGGCCTGTCACGTGCACGCATCGACGATCTGGTGCGACGACGGAAATGGACCCGGCTGCTCCCCAGCGTCTACGGCGTCGCAGCGAATCCCGCCGATCCGGCTGTCCGACTACGGGCGACCTGGTTGTGGGCCGGCGACGCCTCCGCCATCTCGGGCTCTGCGGCCGCCTGGTGGTGGGGGTTGACCGCGACTCCGCCGACGATAATCACCGTCATCGTGACGCCGCCGGCCCGGCGATCCGATCGCCGGGGCATCACCGTCGTCCGCGGAACTGTTGACCCGCGCGACGCCGACTTCCGGAACTGGGTTCGCGTCACGACTGTCCCTCGCACCTGCCTGGACCTGGCCCGGCAAGGCGAGGCTGACCGTCTGGAAGCCGCGCTGCGCCAGCGCAAAGCGGACCCGCCGCGGCTGACGCAATCACTGGAACGTGGCCGCGGACGCAGGGGTCAAGCGCTTGCGCGCCTGGCAGTCTCGGATGTCTCGACGAACCCGTGGGCGTTCAGCGAGCGCGTCCTGCATCGCCACCTGGTGGAGGCAGGCGTGCAGGGTTGGACGGCCAACCCACCGGTCCGCCTCCGCGGCGGCGTCCGTCATCCCGATGTGGCTGTGGAGGATCTCAAGCTCGCCATCGAGATGGACGGCCGCGAGTTCCATGGTGATGCCGCGGCATTCGAGACCGACCGCGCTCGGCACAACGAGTTCGTCGAGGCGGGCTGGACAGTCCTGCACTTCACCTGGAAGCAGCTCGCCAACCACCCGCAGAACGTCATCTCGACGATCCTCACAACGATCACCGCCCTGCGCCGACGGACGGCCGGCCCACTGCCACAGGAGCAGGGTCCTGAGGCCCCGCAGAGCAGAATTTCCCTGCTGTGACGTCACTCGACGGAGAACCGGTCCCCGGGTCTTGGCCCGGCGGGCGGGGGGTGGGCAGTCCCCGGAGGAACGGCTGCAGCACCCCAGTGACCTCGCGGCCGCGCCCACTGCCACAGGAGCAGGGTCCGGCGGCCCTGCAGAGCAGAATTTCCCTGCTGTGACGTCACTCGACTGAGTACCGGTCCTCGGGTCGGGGCGGTGGTGCTCGAACACGACGGACGGCGTCTTGGCTCAGCGGGCGGAGCGGGCCATCCCCGGTAGGGCGGCTGCAGCACCCCAGTGACCTCGCGGCCGCCCTCGCGGCCGGCCCAGTGCCACAGGAGCAGGGTCCTGAGGCCCCGCAGAGCAGAATTTCCCTGCTGTGACGTCACTCGACGGACGCTGAGCCGGCCAAGCCACGACCGAACCGCCGGGAGGGACGGGAACCCGCCGCTGAAGGGGTTCGATCCGATTACTCCCCAGGCCCGCGCCCGGGCTCGTCCGGATGGATCGAGTACTCGCGGAACGCGCCCTGCAGTCCGGCCAACCCGTCGCGGAAGGCGGCGGCGTGCGGGCCCAGGTCGGGGGCGGATGCCTTGATCAGCCCTGCCAGGGCGGTGATCAGGGTGCGAGCCTGGTCCAGGTCCCGGTGCGCCGGCCGGTCGGGATCCTCGGACGCCAGCCCGAGCTGTTCGGCGGCGGCGCTCATCAGCAGCACGGCCGCGCGACTGATCACCTCGACGGCGGGGATGTCGACCAGATCCCTGGCCCCGAGGTCCGTGTCCACCCTGTCGTCAGAACCAGAACCAGAACCAGAACCAGAACCAGAACCAGAACCAGCCGCAAAGCTGGCATCATCGCTGGTCGGGGAGTCGCCAAACACGTGACTGTGCGGACTGTCGGTCGTCGGTCGTTCGGGAGTACTCACACCGTGTACGCTGTCATGTGCGACTAGCTCTCGCGCAAGCGGGGGAACAAGTGGAGCCCGACTCCCACCCGAGCAGCCTCACGGCAGCCGGGTCCCGGTCCATCGATGGAGACGTCGATGGCGCGCGCCCCTACCCGGGGCACTGTGACGGATCGACAAGGGCCCCGCGAGTTCACTCGCAGGGGCCTTTTTTCGTGGAGCCACACGGAGATCGGGACCTGCGATTGCCGGGAGCGGCACCGTCATCAACCGTCTTCCAGGAGGACTCAATCAGCGTCGAACCACGCATTAACGACAGGATCCGCGTTCCCGAGGTTCGCCTCGTCGGAGCCGAGGGTGAACAGATCGGCATCGTCGCCATCGGCGAAGCCCTGCGACTGGCGCAGGACGCCGATCTCGATCTCGTCGAAGTTGCTCCGGACGCTCGCCCGCCCGTCTGCAAGCTCATGGACTACGGAAAGTTCAAGTACGAGAGCGCGCAGAAGGCCAGGGAGGCCCGGCGGAACCAGGTCCTGACGGTCATCAAGGAAATGAAGCTCCGGCCGAAGATCGATGCGCACGACTACGAGACCAAGAAGGGTCACGTCGTTCGCTTCCTCAACGCCGGGGACAAGGTCAAGGTCACCATCATGTTCCGCGGTCGGGAGCAGTCCCGCCCGGAGCTGGGCTTCCGGCTGCTGCAGCGGTTGTCCGCCGATGTCGCCGAGCTGGGGTTCGTGGAGAGCGCACCCAAGCAGGACGGCAGGAACATGATCATGGTTCTGGCGCCGCACAAGAAGCCCAGCCAGCGGCACGCACAGCCGGCTGCCGCGTCTTCCTGACCGGAGCAGCGCTTCGGCGCCGGTGAGCGCGGTGAGTTCAACCGTGCGGCGACGGTCAGCGCGCGGGGAGTGACCGCCAGGTCACGACCGCCGGCCGGAGTGACGATGGTGGCTGTCCCCGGACCGGGGCAGTACCGCCAAACGCAGGACCAGCCGACGCACGCCCGCCAGACGCAGGACGGCAGGCGAACGACCGGCAGGCGCACGACCGGCAGACGCACGACCGGCAGACGCAGCACCGAGGGCCGCACGAGCACGCAGCACGACCGGCACGAAGCACGACCAGCACCAGACGAAACAAGCACCGATCGAGCACCACGACAGCGAATGTGAGCGAAACACCATGCCGAAGAACAAGACGCACTCCGGAACCAAGAAGCGGGTCAAGGTCACCGGTTCCGGAAAGCTGATGCACGCGGGATCCGGCAAGCGCCACAACCTGGAGAGCAAGCCCACCAGCCGCACGCGTCGCCTGGACGGATCCAAGGAGATCGCCAAGGTCGACGTCCCGCGGATGCGCAAGCTCCTCGGTATCTAGCTCCCACGGGCCCACCGGCCCTTCCCCCGTAGTCAGCAACCCGGCACCACACAATCGCCGGGTCGAAGTAGAAAGTCAGGTGTCCCGTGGCAAGAGTGAAAAGGGCAGTCAACGCCCAGAAGAAGCGCCGCGTCATTCTCGAGCGCGCCAGCGGTTACCGCGGGCAGCGTTCCCGGCTGTACCGCAAGGCGAAGGAGCAGGGTCTCCACTCGCTCACCTACGCCTACAACGATCGTCGCAAGCGGAAGAACGACTTCCGCAAGCTCTGGATCACCCGGATCAACGCGGCCGCCCGCGCGAACGGGATGACGTACAACCGCTTCATGCAGGGCCTCAAGGTCGCCGGTGTCGAGGTCGACCGCAAGGTGCTGGCCGAGCTCGCGGTGTCCGACGAAGCCGCGTTCGCCGCGCTGGTCGTCGTCGCCCGTGACGCGGTGCCCGCCGTCGCCGACGGATCCGATTCGACCCAGGACGCGGCCTGAGCCCCCAGCAGGACCCTCGTCGACGCCCGGCCGGCTCCTCGTCGGCCGGGCGTTCTGCTGTCGTCACCACCAACGCGGACACCCCGGACGGCGTGCACGACGAGGCCGTCCTCACCGAGCGTTCGCCGCGCATTGCCGCCGCACACCGGCTGCTCCGCCGTTCCCGCCGCGCCGAGGTCGGCGAGTTCCTCGCCGAAGGCGCGCCTGCGGTCACCGAGGCGATCGAATACGCCCGGGACCACCCGGGTGAGGTGCTTGAGCTCTTCCTGACCGAGGCGGCCGCGGCGAAGCACCCCACGCTCGCCCGGGCGGCGTTCGGCGCGGGTATCGAGGTCACCCAGGTCACCGAGCGGGCGGCGGCGTCGCTATCCGACGCGGTGCACCCGCAGGGCATCGTCGTCCGCTGCGCGCATCCGCAGGTCACGGTCAGCGACGTTCTCGCCGGCCGGCCGCGGTTGATCGCCGTGCTCGTCGAGGCGGGGGATCCCGGCAACGCCGGGACCGTCATCCGGCTCGCTGACGCCGCGGGCGCGGACGGTGTCATCGTCGCCGGCAACGCCGTCGACCCGTTCAACCCCAAGGCGATCAGGGCGTCGGCGGGCAGCCTTTTCCACCTGCCGATCGCCCAGGCGGCTGACCCGGCGGCACTGCTGGACGAGTTGTCGACGGCCGGTCTGTCGATCCTTGCCACCAGCGGCGCCGCTGAGCTGGATCTCGACGCGGCGGCCGCCGACGGGATCCTCGACCTCCCGACGGCCTGGCTGTTCGGATCCGAGGCACACGGTTTGCCCGAGGACCTGCTGGTGCTCTCCGACGAGGCGGTGCGGGTGCCGATCTATGGTCGCGCGGAATCGCTCAACCTGGCCACAGCGGCGGCCATCTGCCTGTACGCCAGCGCGAGCGCACAACGCCGGGCACGGGCCGGCGACACCGAGTAACGAGTAGCCGAAGGCGGGTCAGCGCCAGCCGTACCGCTCGCGCAGCCTGGCGGACACAACGTCGAAGGGCCGCGCGGGCAGTCCGGCGGTCTCCCGCCGCATGCCGGCGGGGTGCAGCCGGAACACCCGGTCGATGTTGACCCAGGAGGGGCGGCCGGCCGAGTCCCATGCGCCGGATCCGATCGGCACGAACTCGGTGTTGCCCTGGTGCGGCTTGCTGGTCAGCTGCACACCCAGGTAGGTGCCGCCGTTCTCGGCGGCGACCACCAGCACGGGGCGGTCCTTCCCGCGACCGTCGCGCTCCTCGAACGGGACCCAGGTCCAGACGATCTCCCCGGGGTCCGGTGCGCCGTCCCGGCTCGGTGAGTAGGTCATGCGCACGGCTCCGATCCGCTGCGGGTCGATCTCCACGGTCGCCGATGGTCCCGCCTGACCGGGGGACTCGATTGGCGCCGACGGCGCCTGAGTGCCGCCGACGGGCGCAGTGCGCGTGGGCGGCTTCGGCGTAGGTCGCAGGACCGCCCGCACGGCGTCGCCGAGCCGGGAAAAAAGAGACATGCCCGCAGACAGTACCGACGGCGCCACCCCGGTCGCTGTGCTGACCGGCGTTACGCCTGAGAAGGGCTGCTGAACGAGCCGATCACCGCGTGCCATCGGTTTCTGCAGGGCGAGCGGGTGACACCGTCCTCCGCAGCCGTTGCGCGCCGCTGGACCGGACCCGCTCGATCTCTCCGCGCGCCTCGAGATCGACCTTGGTGTAGGTGCAGTAGTTGCGCAGCCGCCCGTTGGGGAATGACGGGTGCTTGCCGTACCGGTCCTGGGCGGCCGCGACGATGTCCTTGGACGAGCGACTGCTGACCACGACACTGACCTCCATCGCGGACGTTTTCGACGATCAACGTGCCAGGCTGGATGCATCATCGGGCGCATGACTTCTGCAGGCCCGCAGGACAGCTCCGCAGCGGGCTGCGTCTTCTGCGCCATCGTGGACGGTCGCGCCGTAGCGAGCCGCTTGTTCGAGGACGACGCGTATCTGGCCTTGCTGGACATCAATCCGGTGACGCCCGGCCACCAGCTCGTCATCCCGAAGAGGCATCACGTCGGTCTGGCGGACCTCCCGGCGGAGGTCGGGGCGGGCATGTTCCGGATCGCCCATCGACTGGCCGCGGCGCTGCGCGCTTCCGGTGTGCGGTGCGACGGCGTCAACCTGTTCCTGGCAGACGGGGAGCCGGCCGGTCAGGAGGTCTTCCATGTGCACCTGCATGTATTTCCGCGTTTCCCCGGGGACGGCTTCGTCCTGAAGGCGAAATGGAAAACGGCCGATCGGGCGGAATTGGACAGCATTGCGGCAAATGTTCTGGGGGTCATCGAGAAAAGTCAGCCGTAACTGGTTTCGTTATGTACTCATTGGTGACGTGGCTCTCAGTACGCGAGACGCTTTCGGAGCGATCACAGCCGATCCCTCGACCACCAGGAGAGCCCATGTCCAGCATGTCGTCCACACCACCGGATCTCGGAAGCGACGTACCGAAGAAGCGGAAAAAGGTCAGCACCCACTGGCTCTACATCGCCGTCATCGTGGCCGTCATCGCCGGCACCGCCGTCGGCCTGATCTTCGGTAAGCAGGCCGCCGGGCTCGCCGTCATCGGCACAGCCTTCGTGAACCTGATCAAGATGATGATCGGCCCGATCATCTTTTGCACGATCGTGTTGGGCATCGGCTCCGTCCGGAAGGCCTCCCAGGTGGGCAAGGTCGGCGGTATCGCGTTGCTCTACTTCATCGTGATGTCCACCTTCGCGCTGGGTCTCGGATTGCTGGTGGGCAACCTGGTCCACCCGGGTGACAGCCTGCAGGCGGCCGCTTCGACGGCGACCTACACGGTTCCGGAGGTGGAATCGTCGGGCAACTTCATCATCGACATCATCCCGACCACGCTCTTCTCCGCGCTCACCATGGGCAGCGTGCTGCAGGCACTGTTCGTCGCACTGCTGGTCGGATTTGCCGTGCAGGCGCTGGGCAGCAAGGGCGAGCCGATCCTGAATGCGATCACCATCCTGCAGCGACTGGTCTTCAAGATCCTGGCCGGCATCATGTGGCTCGCCCCGATCGGCGCATTCGGTGCCATCGCCGGTGTGGTCGGAAATGCCGGTTGGTCCGCCATCGGCGCGCTCAGCCTGTTCGTCGGCGTCTTCTACGCCACCTGCGTCGCCTTCGTCGTCATCATCCTCGGTGCGCTGCTGAAGCTGACCACCGGCTTCTCGATCTTCAAGGTGATGTACTACCTGCGCCAGGAGTACCTGCTGATCGTGGCGACCTCGTCGTCCGAGACGGCGCTGCCCCGGCTGATCGCCAAGATGGAGCACCTCGGGGTTTCCCGGCCCGTCGTCGGCATCGTCGTCCCGACCGGTTACTCGTTCAACCTCGACGGCACCGCCATGTACCTGACGATGGCCTCGCTGTTCATCGGCAACGCGCTCGGCACCCCGCTGTCCTGGTCGGAGCAGCTGTCCCTGCTGATCTTCATGATCGTCGCCTCCAAGGGCGCCGCCGGCGTCACCGGTGCCGGCCTCGCAACCCTCGGCGGTGGCCTTGCCTCGCACCGCCCGGACCTCGTGCCCGGTGTCGGCCTGATCGTCGCCGTCGACCGGTTCATGTCCGAAGCCCGCGCGCTGACGAACTTCTCGGGCAACGCGGTCGCCACCCTGGTCATCGGCCACTGGGTCAAGGAGATCAACCGCGATCAGACCGACCGGGTGTTCTCCGGCGAGGATCCCTTCGACGACACCGACATGCTCGATGAGCACGACGCCGCCGAGCACAGGGCCGATGTCGAGTCCTACAAGCACAAGGTCGCCGTTCACTGATCCGGAGATCCGACCCGGCGCACTGAACGCACCGCCGGGTCGCCGCTCTTCGCTCAAGAGCCACGGATCCCTCCGATCGGCGCACCTCATGCGCCTGGGCGTGGTGGTTTCCCCACCACGCCCGGGCGCTGTTCTATACCGCAACCCCCCCGCACACCACCCACACCGCCCGGAAGGCTTTGAGATGACCGACGGACCTTATGAGCTCGTGCCGACCTCGAACGGGGTCGTCGCCAAGATCAATGCCAGGGGCAGCGCCGTGCTCGCGACGCCGACCATCAACCGGGGTACCGCCTTCACCTACGAGGAGCGGGAAGCGTTGGGACTCAAGGGGTTGCTCCCGACGGGTGTGACGACGCTGGAGGGCCAGCTGCGACGGGTGTACGCCCAGTACGGCGAGCAGGCCAACGACCTGCGCAAGTGGGTGTACCTGGCGAACCTCCGCGATCGCAACGAGGTGCTGTTCTACCGGCTGCTCACCGAGCACATCTCCGAGATGCTGCCGGTCGTCTACACCCCGACCGTCGGGCTGGCCATCGAACGGTTCAGCCACGAGTTCCGCCGCACCCGCGGCGTGTACCTGTCGGTGGACCACCCGGAGGACGTCGAAACCGCCTTGCGCAACACGGGTCTCGGGCCGGACGACCTGGACCTGCTGGTGGCCACCGACTCCGAGGGCATCCTGGGCATCGGCGACCAGGGGGTCGGCGGGATCGAGATCTCCATCGGCAAGCTCGCTGTCTACACCGCCGCCGCGGGCATTCACCCGCGCCGGGTGCTGCCCGTCGTGCTGGACATGGGCACCGACAACCTCAAACTGCTCAACGACGAGCTCTACCTGGGCGAGCGGCATGCCAGGGTCCGCGACGCCCGCTACGACACCCTGATCGACGCCTACGTCACCGCCGTCCAGAAGCTGTTCCCGTCGGCCATGCTGCACTGGGAGGACTTCGGAGCCACCAACGCCCGCCGGATCCTCAACAAGTACGCCGACCAGGTCTGCACGTTCAACGACGACATGCAGGGCACCGCAGCGGTTGTCCTGGCCGCCGCGTTCTCGGCGGTCCGCGCGGCCGGGACGCGGATGCGCGACCAGCGGGTGGTCATCCACGGGGCCGGGACCGCCGGCCTCGGGATCGCCGACATGATGCGCGACCAGATGATCCGCGAGGGTCTTTCCCCGCAGGAGGCCACCCGGCGCTTCTACCCGCTGGGCCGCGCCGGCCTGCTGCTCGACGACGCGCCGAATCTGCTGGACTTCCAGCAGCCCTACGCCCGGCCGCGCGACGAAGTGGCCGACTGGGCACCGCCCGGCGCCACGGTCGGCCTCGCCGAGGTGGTCGCCCGCGCGCATCCGACGATGCTCATTGGCACCTCCACCCAGGCCGGCGCCTTCACCGAGGCGATCGTCCGGGACATGGCCGCACACGTGGAGCGGCCGATCATCATGCCGCTGTCGAACCCGACCTCGAAGGCCGAGGCGCTGCCGGCCGACCTGCTCGCCTGGACCGGTGGCCGGGTGCTCACCGCCACCGGCAGCCCCTTCGAACCGGTGACCCACGACGGCACCAGCTACACGATCGCCCAGGCCAACAACGCACTGGTGTTCCCGGGCCTCGGCCTGGGTGTCGCGGTGGTCAAGGCCACCCGGATCAGCGACCGGATGATCGCCGCGGCGGCGGACGCGGTCGCCGGCCTGTCCGACGCCCGGACCGCCGGCGCCTCGTTGCTGCCGCCGATGACGGACCTGCGCACGGTGTCCGCGGCCGTCGCGATCGCGGTCGCCAGGACGGCTGCCGAGGAGGGCCTGGCGCGCGTGGAGCTGCACGACCCGATCCAGCAGGTGCACGCCGCGATGTGGCGCCCGGAATACCCGCGGATCGCCGTCGAGGTGGGCGCGACCGGCTGACCGGTCGCGAACCGGCCGGGGCGGCCGGACGCCTAGACTGCCTGCTGGCCCTGGCCGCCCCCGCCCGGAAGGTTCGTATGTCCACCCCTGCTCCTGCCAGCGATCACCCGAGCCCGACCGACGCCGCCGGTGTCGAGGCGGCGACGGCTGACGCGCTGGCCGCGGTCGCCGCCGCCGGCGATCTCGACGCGCTGAAGGTGGCTCGGCTCGCCCACGCCGGCGACCGCAGCCCGCTCGCCCTGGCCAACCGGGCAATCGCCGACCTGCCGAAGGCGGACAAGGCCGCCGCCGGGAAAGGAATCGGCCAGGCCAGAGGCCGGGTGAACGCCGCGATCGCGGCCCGGGAGACCACCCTCATCGCCGAGCGTGACGCCAGGGTGCTGGTGGAGGAGACGGTCGACGTCACCCTCCCGTACGACCGGCTGCCGGCCGGGTCGCCGCATCCGATCTCGACGATGATGTCGCGGATCGGGGACGTCTTCGTCGCGATGGGCTGGGAGATCGCCGAGGGGCCCGAACTGGAGACCGAGTGGTTCAACTTCGACGCCCTCAACTTCGCGAAGGACCACCCGGCCCGGGCCATGCAGGATTCGTTCTACGTCGCCGGGCCGGTCGGTGCCGCCCTGCAGGGACCCGGTTCGGCCGCGGACACCGGCCTGGTGCTGCGCACCCACACCTCCCCGGTTCAGGTGCGCACCATGCTCGACCGGGAGCCGCCGATCTACGTCACCTGCCCCGGCCGGGTCTACCGGACCGATGAGCTGGACGCCACCCACACCCCCGTCTTCCACCAGGTCGAGGGCCTGGCCATCGACCGCAACCTGTCGATGGCGCACCTGAAGGGCACCCTGGACCACTTCGCGAAGGCGATGTTCGGCTCCGGTTCGCGGACCAGGCTGCGGCCGTCGTTCTTCCCGTTCACCGAGCCCAGCGCCGAGATGGACGTCTACTTCCCGGACAAGAAGGGCGGCGCAGGCTGGGTCGAATGGGGCGGCTGCGGCATGGTCGACCCGAACGTCCTACGGGCCTGCGGGCTGGATCCGGCGGAGTGGAGCGGCTTCGCGTTCGGGATGGGCATCGAACGCACGCTGCAGTTCCGCAACCAGATCCCGGACATGCGCGACCTCGTCGAGGGCGACGTCCGGTTCACCGCCGCATTCGGATCGGAGGTCTGAGCCGTGCACCTGTCATCACAGTGGCTCGCCGACGCCGTCAGCCTGCCGACCGGCACAACCACCCAAGATCTGACCGATGCCTTGCTGCGGGTCGGTTTCGAGGTGGAGGGTGTTCATGCCGTGCCCGCGACCGAGGGGCCACTCGTCGTGGGCACGGTGCTCACCGTCGAGGAACTGACGGGCCTGAAGAAGCCCATCCGTTTCTGCACCGTCGACGTCGGGCCGGGCAACGGACCGGACGGCAGCGACGAGCCCCGCGGCATCATCTGCGGCGCCACCAACTTCGGCGAGGGTGACACCGTGGTGGTCGCCCTGCCCGGTGCCGTGCTGCCGGGTGGCTTCGAAATCGCCAGCCGCAAGACCTACGGCCGCATCTCCGACGGGATGATCTGCTCCGTCCGCGAACTCGGCATCGGCACCGAGCACGACGGCATCCTGGTGCTCGGTCCCATCGCCGAGCCGGGCACCGATGCCCGCGCGCTGATCGGCGCGGACGACGCCGTCATCGAACTCGCCATCACCCCGGACCGCGGGTACGCGCTGTCCATCCGCGGCCTGGCCAGGGAGATGGCGGCCGCCTTCGATGTGCCCTATTCCGATCCGGCCGACCGCGATCTGCCGGACCGGGCGGAGGGCGGCTGGCCGGTGACGATCGACGACCCAGACGGCTGCGCGCGTTTCGTCACCGTCCGGGTGGAGGGCATCAACCCGTCGGCGCCGAGCCCGTTCTGGTTGCGGCGCAGGCTGTCCGCCGCCGGGATCCGGTCCATCTCGCTCGCCGTCGACGTCACCAACTACGTGATGATCGACCTCGGCCAGCCGCTGCACGCGTTCGACGCCGGCAAGTTGACCGGTGCGATCACCGTGCGGCGGGCCGCGGACGGCGAGAAGCTCGTCACCCTGGATGGTGTCAAGCGAACCCTGGTCGCCGACGACATGGTCGTCAGCGACGAGTCCGGCGCGATCTCGCTGGCCGGTGTGATGGGCGGCGAGTCGACCGAGATCAGTTCCGACACCACTACTGTGGTGATCGAGGCCGCGTACTGGCAGCCGACGATGATCGCCAGGGCAGCGCGCCGTCACCGGCTGCCGAGTGAGGCGTCCCGGCGCTTCGAGCGGTCCGTGGACCCGGCGATCGCGGCGGTGGCCGCCGAGGCCGCGGCCGAACTGCTGGTGCGCTACGGCGGCGGCGGCATCGTCGGGCGCTCGGACGTCCTCGGCAACCCGTTGCCCCGCAACGACATCCAGCTCCCGCTCGGCGAGCCGGAACGCCTGGCGGGCCGCCCGTATCAGCCCGCGACCATCGCTGCCCGGCTGCGCCAGGTCGGCTGTGTCGTCGACGAGAATGCCGCTCTTCCAGGCATTGTCACCGTCACTCCGCCCACCTGGCGGCCCGACCTGACCCGCCCGGCGGACCTGGTCGAGGAGGTCGCCCGGCTGGAGGGCTACGACTCGATTCCCTCCGTTCTGCCGCATGCGCCGGCTGGGCGGGGATTGACCGCACCGCAGCGCCGGAACCGGCTGATCGCCGCGGATCTGGCGTCGGCGGGGCTGACCGAGGTGCTGTCCTTCCCGTTCATCGGGACCGGTGAGCTGGACGGACTCGGGCTGGCGGCCGACGATGTCCGGCGGCGGGCGGTGGCACTGCGCAATCCGCTGGACGCGGACCGCCCCCTGATGCGCACCACCCTGCTGCCCGGATTGCTCGACACCGTGCAGCGCAACCTGTCCCGCGGAAACCGGGACCTGTTGGTGTTCGAGCTGGGATCGGTGTTCCTGCCTCGTACCAACGCGCCCAAGCCGCCGGATCCGCCGGTCGACAGCAAGCCGGACGCCGGCACTCTCGCCACGCTGAACGCTGCACTGCCGAACCAGCCGCTGCACCTCGCCGTGGTGCTCGCGGGTTCGGCCGAGCGCCCGGGATGGTGGGGTCCGGGCCGTCCCGCGGGTTGGGCCGAGGCCATCGAGCTGGTCCGCCGGATCGGTGAAACGGCAGGCATCGAATTGCGTCTGGTGGCCGCCGACCAGGCGCCCTGGCACCCGGGCCGGTGCGCCGGCATCAGGGTCGGGGACTGGCCGATCGGGTACGCAGGCGAGCTTGCCCCTGCGGTGGTCGAGCGACTCGGGCTGCCGCCGCGGACGGCGGCGATCGAGATCGACCTCGATGTGCTGCCGGACCGCCGGCCGCCCGTCGCTCCGGTGATCAGCCCGTATCCGCCGGTGCATCTGGATGTGGCGCTCGTCGTGGACGCCTCGACCAGGGCGGCCGATGTCACCCGCGCGCTGCGGGACGGTGGGGGCGAGCTGCTGGAGTCGGTGCGGTTGTTCGACGTGTACGCCGGCGACCAGGTGGGCGCGGGCTGGAAGTCGTTGGCCTTCGCGATGGTCGTCCGGGCACCGGACCGGACGTTGACGGCGGCGGACGCGACAGCGGTGCGCGATGCCGCGGTGGCCGCGGCGGCGGAGCGGGTCGGGGCCGTGCTGCGCGGCTGACCGCCTCGCCGAGCGGTCGTCAGACCAGCTCCGGCAGTTCCTCGCCGTCCGCGCCGATCACGGCGAGGTGCTGCAGGTCCGGCCCGGCCGGGCACACGAGCACAGCCAGCCGCGCCCCGAGCACTCTTGCGTCGCCGTGCAACCGCAGATCCTCGCGGGTGCCGTCGGTCAGTGTCGCCACCACGGCGCGCACGTCATCGGCGACCCTGACGATCACCAGATGCGCACTCTCCCCCGACCGACCGACGAACGTGGCGCAGCGGTGCCCGGGCGGCAACGCCGGTCCGGTCGACCCGGCGACCCACCGCCTGCCGGTCGGCTCCACCACCTCGACCATCGCCCGCAGCCGACCCGGGCCCGGGGTCGCCGCCAGTGTCCAGCGCTCGCCGCCCGACCCGAAACCGCTGGCGAGCACGCCGTCCTTGCCGTCCGTCACGGCGACCATGATCCCGACCGGGCGGATCACCTGCGCAGGCGACCCCGGCGCTTCCACAGCGGAGTGGATGTCCACACCGGCCGCTCCGGTTCGTGGTCGACGCCGCCGAGGTGCCACGATGTGCCCATGCCGTTGAAGCAACCGACCGACCTGGTCCGCAAGATCGAGAAGGCGGGGTACTACCCGGCGCTCGTCGCAGACGTCCTGGACATCGCGCTGGCCGACGAGGAGGTGCTGGCGCACCTGGTGCACGGCGAGACGACGTTCGATCTTGACACCATCCGCCGGCACCTGTCGGTGGTCGTCCTGACGCCCGGCCGGCTGATCTTCGTGCACGCCGACGATCACGGCGGCGACGAGGAACACGGCGACGAGGCGCACGGCATCGCGACCAGCGAATCGGTGCCGCTGTCCGCGGTGCGGTCGGTGATGGTGGCGCACGTGGTCGCCAACCCGGAGAAGTACCGACCCGGCGCGCTCGGCCGGGAACTCACCCTGACCATCGGCTGGGGTGCGGTGTCCCGGATCGATCTGGAGCCGGCGACCTGCGGTGATCCGCAGTGCGAGGCGGACCACGGGATGACGGGCAGCGTCACGGCCGACGACCTCTCGCTGCGGATCAGTGCCGATGCCGAAGGGGAGACCGCGCTGAGCGACGCGGTCGCGTTTGCGAAGTCCCTGTCAGCGATGACAGCGGCCGCCCATCGGCGGTGACATCGCCGCAACCGGCCGATGTCGGGGCCGAACCTGTTCTTCCCGCGTATGACGAAGGCTCTCTGCTCGGCGTGCTTCCCGGCGTGGCGGCGTCGCTCGGGGTTGACCTCGGCCTCGACGCCGTTGCGTTGCCTGCCGCCCGCCGGGCCTGCGTGGTGCTCGTCGACGGCCTCGGCCACGAGCTGCTGGAGCAGGAAGCCGGAACCGCGCCGTTCCTGGCATCCATGGTGGCCGGCGGACGCACGCTGACGGCAGGGTGCCCGAGCACCACGGCGACGTCGCTGGGCTCCTTCGGAACCGGTCTGCCTCCGGGTCGACACGGCCTGGTCGGGTACGAGGTGATGGACCCCGATCGCGGCGTCCTGCTCAACGAGCTGCGGTGGGACCCGGCAACAGATCCGCTGGCCTGGCAGCCGCACCGCACCGTCTTCCAGGCGATGGTCGACCAGGGTGTCCGGGTCGCCCAGATCGGTAACCCCGAGTTCGGCGGGTCCGGCCTGACCCAGGCAGCACTGCGGGGCGGCGAGTTCATCGGCATCAAGCGACTGCCCGCGCGGGTGGACGCCACCCTCCGGCTGCTCGCCGAGCCGCGGCCGGCGCTGGTGTACCTCTACTGGGGCGAGGTCGACGCGGCGGGACACCTGTACGGGCAGCGGTCAGTGCAGTGGCGGACGGCGCTGCGCCGGGTGGACCGTGAGATCGCCCGGCTGGCCCGGCGGCTGGGTCCCGACACGCTGCTCGTGGTCACCGCCGACCACGGGATGGTCGACGTCCCGCACACCGGCCGACTCGATCTGGCCGACCGTCCCAACCTGACCGCCGGAGTGTCCGTCGTCGGCGGTGAGGCACGGTTCGTGCAGCTGTACTGCCAATCCGGCGCCGTTGAGGATGTCGCCGGCCGGATCTGGGACGCACTGGGCGACCAGGCATGGGTCAGGACGAGGGCGCAGGCGATCGCGGCGGGGTGGTTCGGCCCGGTCGAGGACCGGGTGCTGGGGCGCATCGGCGACGTGCTGGTCGCCGCCCGCGGGTCGTTCGCGCTGGTCGATTCGCGGACCGCGACGCCGCACGTGCTGGCGCTGATCGGCCAGCACGGCTCGCTGACGCCGGCGGAGCAACTGGTTCCGCTGTTGGTCCACGTGACCTGACCGGCTGCGCGATCAGCAGTTCTTGTAGCCGCTCGACGTCCCCTTGGTCCAGCCGCAGGTCGAGACCTGCTTACCTGCCTTGTTTTTCAGCGTCGCGGTGTCGCCGGTGTTGTTCCAGATGTAGTTGCCGGAGTTGTAGAAGCGAGTCGTGGCATTGGCTGTTCCCTTGCCGGTGCGCACGGTGACGGACTTGCGTGCGCCGAGGGTGAAGGCGGGGAACTTGTAGACGTGGTTCTGCTTGTCTGTCAGCGTCCAACCGGTCAGCGACTGGCTCTTGGACGACGTATTCGTGATCACCACGTACTCCAGGTTGTAACGCGCATTGACGCGGGTGTCCTTCCCGGGCGGGTCGTAGAAGACCTTGGTGATACGCACCGGGGCCGCTGCGGCCGCCGCATCTGTCACCGACAGCAGAGGCATCAGCAGCGTGAGGAGGACGGCAACGACGACAGATCTTCCGGGGATGCTCACGGTGAAGACCATAGCTGGGCATCAGCCATTCGGCCTAGTTTTCGTGCGGCTAAGGCTTCGGTTCATCACATCGTGAGACCGGATTGCTCACCACGGTCTCGAGTTCCCTCATTCGGTCCGACTTCGCCGCCTGGCCAACCGCGGTGTCGGCGCCCGCAGCCTCCAGCCCGGGACTTTGTGCTCTGGCCACTGATCAGCCGGCAGGAGCTGAATGGAGGGTGTAGCACCAGCACCGTGAGGAGCGTCCATGAGAAACCCAATGGCGCCGGACGAAGCTGGTGGTCGCGGAAACCCCAGTGAACCGATCGGTGTCCCCGCGTCCGCGGCCTGTGGTGGTCCGAACAGGACCGACAGGCCGGTTCAGCGCATTGTCGTGGCCGTGGACGGATCACCGGCCTCACTGGACGCTCTGCGCTGGGCAGCGCGGCAGGCGGAACTCACCGGCGCGACCCTCGAGGCCGTCACCTGCTGGGAGATACCGATCGGGCTGGGCATCGAGTTCCCGCTGCCGGACACGAACTGGGCTGCCGAAGCCGGTACCGTGCTGCACTCCTCGATCCAGCGGGCCATTCCTGATTCCCGCGCCGCGGTCATTGGGGCGGTCCTGCATGGTCCGGCCCAACAGGCGCTCACCGCCGCAGCGGCGGACGGAGACCTCCTGGTGGTGGGATCGCGCGGCCACGGCTCGGTCTCCAGTGCGGTGCTCGGCTCGGTCAGCGCATACGTCGCGACCCACGCTCCTTGCCCGGTGGTCATCATCCGGCACACCGGCGATCAGGAGCAGTCAGGACTGCGGCACTCGGTCGCCGGGGGTCAGCCGGCTCACCGTTGACGGCCTCGCACAGGGCGGCCCTCCGGTAGCCGGACCGCGTTTCGCTCGGGCCTTCGAGGGTGGGCTCGCGGTGAGGAGTTGGACGGACATGAAGATCGACCCGGTACTGCAGGCCCACCGGTCACTCGTGGTTGCCGTCGCCGCAGTCCTCCCGCTGGCGGCGTGCGCGATCCTGGCGTTGTTCCACGACAGCATCGTGAACACCAACGCGGCTCTCTGCCTGGTGCTGTTGGTCGTCGCCGCTGCCTCCACCGGTATCCGCTGGGCCGGCATCGTGGCGGCCCTCACCAGCGCGGCAGGATTCGACTACTTCCTCACCGATCCGTACAACACGCTGAGCATCTCCGACCGCGGCGACATCGAGACCGCTGCGCTGCTGCTGCTGATCGGCGTCGCGGTCACCGAAGTCGCGCTGTGGGGGCGCCGCGAGCAAGCGCTGGCCAGCACGGAGCAGGGCTACCTGAACGGTGTTCTCGGCACCGCGTCGATGGTCGCGTCCGGCCGATCCTCCACGGCGGAGCTGATCGACCGGGTATGCCAACAGATCGTCGATGTGCTGCACATCGACAGCTGCCGCTTCGACCCCGCCCATCGGTCCGGACTGCCCGCCCTGCATTCCTCGGGAACTCTGACTCGCGCCGGACACGAGATCGACGTGTCGCGCAAGGGCCTGCCGATCGACTCGAAGATGACGTTGATGGTCCAGCGCGGCGGTGTGACCTACGGCCAGTTCGTGCTGACCGCGTCCACCCGGGTTGTCCGACCCTCCAAGGAACAGATCCAGGTCGCGGTCACACTGGCCGATCAGGTGGGCGCCGCATTGGCGACCGGCACCGCCGGTCAAGCTCAGGCCGCGCGGCAGACCTGATCGCGCGGGCGGCCCGCAGCCATCTCGCCGACCCCTGTGTCCCGGAGACTCGTCCCGGCGCCCACTGCCACGCATGCAGGGAATTGCTGGCCCCACAGGCTCTGAAACCCTGCACAGCCGTCACTGGGCGCGGGGGCGCTGGGCGCGCGAACGCGGGGCGCGTGGCGGGGTGGAGCGCGCGGCACGTCCCCTCGCTATCCCACTACCCCCCGGATTGGATAATCATGCGGTCAGTTGTATAGTTCGAGGCCGCCATCGGGAAGGGGAGCACATGACGTACCGCGTTGCGGTGTCCGGCGCCAGCGGGTACGCCGGCGGTGAGTTGCTGCGCCTGTTGCTGGGGCACCCGGACGTCACCATCGGCGCGGTCACTGCGTTCAGCAACGCGGGGGATCGCCTCGGCGCACACCAACCGCACCTGCTGCCGCTGGCGGACCGGATCCTCGAGCCGACCACCGCCGACGTGCTCGCCGGTCACGACGTGGTCTTCCTGGCCCTGCCGCACGGGCAGTCGCACGAACTGGCCGCACAACTGGGCGAGGACACCATCGTCATCGACTGCGGCGCCGACCACCGGCTCACCGACGCCGCTGCGTGGCAACAGTTCTACGGCGGCGACCACCCCGGTTCCTGGCCCTACGGGTTGCCGGAACTGCCGGGCGGCCGTGACACCCTGCGCGACGCCAAGCGCGTCGCCGTGCCCGGCTGCTACCCGACCTCGGCGTCCCTCGCGATGGCCCCGGCGCTCGCCGCCGGCCTGGTGCACCCGGACGTCGTCGTGGTCGCCGCATCCGGTACCTCGGGAGCCGGGAAGTCCCCCAAGGTGAATCTTCTCGGCTCCGAGGTGATGGGCGCGGCGTCCGCGTACGGCGTCGGCGGGGTCCACCGGCACACCCCGGAGATGGTCCAGAACCTGAAGGCCGCCGCCGGGCAACCGGTCACGGTGTCCTTCACACCAGTCCTGGTGCCGATGTCCAGGGGCATCCTGGCCACCGTTTCCGCACGCGCCCGCGACGGCGTGACGATCGCCGACGTCCGCACCGTCTACGAGAAGGCATACGCGGACGAGCCTTTCGTGCACCTGCTGCCCGAGGGTCAATGGCCCAGCACCGCCGCCACGCTCGGCGCGAACACCGCACTTTTGCAGGTCGCCGTCGACGAGGCCGCGGGTCGGGTGGTGGTCGTCGCCGCCCTGGACAACCTGACCAAGGGCACGGCCGGCGCGGCCGTCCAGTGCCTCAACCTCGCGCTCGGCCTGCCGGAGACCAGCGGGCTGCCGACCGTCGGAGTGGCCCCATGAGCACTGCCCCAACAACCGGCACCAGCGCCGACCTCACCAGTCCCGGGGCCACGCCGAGAAGCATCGGAGTCACCGCGCCGCAGGGCTTCCGTGCCGCGGGTGTCGCGGCCGGGCTCAAATCGTCGGGTGCGCCCGACGTGGCCCTGGTCGTCAACGACGGCCCGCGCCGCACCGCCGCCGGCGTGTTCACCAGCAACCGGGTCAAGGCCGCGCCGGTGCGCTGGTGCGAGAGCGTCCTGGCCGGGCCGGGGGCGGAACTGACCGCCGTGGTACTCAACTCGGGCGGCGCCAATGCCTGCACCGGACAGGGCGGCTATGCCGACACCGTTGCCACCGCAGAGCATCTCGCTGCGCTGCTGGACACCGACGCGCAGCGGATCGCGGTCGCGTCAACAGGTTTGATCGGCCTGCCGCTGCCGATGGACAAACTGCTGCCAGGTGTCGACAGCGCGTTCTCCGCCCTCGATGCAGAGGCCGGACTCGCCGCGGCCACCGCCATCATGACCACCGATTCGGTTCCCAAGACGGTGCAGATCGAGGTCGGCGGGTTCACCGTCGGCGGCATGGCGAAGGGCGCCGGTATGCTCGCACCCGGGCTGGCGACCATGCTGGTCGTACTGACCACCGACGCCGTCGCCGACTCCGCGGCCCTGGACACGGCGTTGCGGGCGGCGACCAGAGTGACTTTCGATCGGCTCGACTCGGACGGCGCGATGTCGACCAACGACACCGTCCTGCTGCTGGCCTCCGGGGCCTCCGGTGTCGAGCCCGGACCGGACCTGCTCGGCGCCGCGGTGACCCGGGGCTGCGCCGACCTCGCGGCCCAACTGCTGGCCGACGCCGAGGGTGCCACCAAGGAGATCGCCATCGAGGTGGTGCACGCCGCGACGGAGGACGACGCCGTCACCGTCGGCCGGACGGTGGCCCGGAACAACCTGGTGAAGACCGCGTTCTTCGGCCAGGACGCCAACTGGGGCCGGATCCTCGCCGCCGTCGGCACCGTCGGTCCGGACGTCGAGTTCGACGCGGACGCCATCGATGTGGCGATCAACGGCGTCTGGATCTGCAGGGCCGGTGCCACGGGTGACGACCGGGACGGCGTCGACCTCACCGGCCGCTCCGTCCGCGTCGTCATCGACCTGCACGCGGGCACCGAGACGGCGACCGTGCTGACCAACGACCTCTCGCACGCCTACGTCCACGAGAACTCGGCGTACTCCACATGAGCGCCGCTCTCGATCAACCAGGAAACCAGGCCGTCCGAGCTGCAGTCCAGCCCCGCCGGCTGGCGGAGCTGGAAGGCGCGAAGGACCGCGCCGAGGTGCTGGCCGGCGCACTGCCATGGCTGCGTCGTTTCGCGGGCGCGATCGTCGTCGTCAAGTACGGCGGCAACGCCATGACGGACGACGCGCTGAAACGCGCCTTCGCCGCGGACATGGTGTTCCTGCAGACGGTCGGCCTGCGGCCGGTGGTCGTGCACGGCGGCGGCCCGCAGATCAGCTCGATGCTGGGCAGGCTCGGCATGGAGGGCGAGTTCAGGGGCGGCTTCCGGGTCACCACGCCCGAGACAATGGAGATCGTCCGGATGGTGCTGGTCGGTCAGGTCGGCCGGGAACTGGTCGGGCTGATCAACTCGCACGGCCCGCTCGCGGTCGGGATGTCCGGCGAGGACGCCGGTCTGTTCACCGCGGAACGCCGCACCGTGCTGGTGGACGGCGTCCAGACCGACATCGGGCTGGTCGGCGATGTCGTCGGCGTCAACCCGGCGGCGGTGGTCGACCTGATGGATGCCGGTCGCATCCCGGTGATCTCGACGGTCGCGCCGGACACCAACGGGGTCGTGCACAACATCAATGCCGACACGGCGGCGGCCGCCCTGGCCATCGCCCTGGGCGCCGTCAAACTCGTCATGCTGACCGACGTCGAGGGTCTGTACGCGAACTGGCCGGACCGCGACTCGCTGCTCTCCACCGTGTCCGCGGACGCGCTCGAGGACATGCTGCCGCACCTGCAGGCCGGCATGGTGCCGAAGATGGAGGGCTGCCTGCGCGCCGTCCGCGGAGGTGTCGGAGCGGCTCATGTGATCGACGGCCGCATCCCGCATTCCGTCCTGCTGGAGATCGTCACCAATGAAGGCGTGGGCACCATGATCGTTCCGACGATGGAGGCATCGTGACGACAACGTCAACCGCACAGCAGGTCTCGGCCAACCAGCGGGCGGCCGACCGCTGGTCGCACGCCTTGATGAACAACTTCGGCGTGCCCCCGGTGGAACTGGTCAGCGGCCGCGGCGCGGTCGTCACCGACGCCGACGGCAAGGAATACCTGGACCTGCTCGGTGGCATCGCGGTCAACGCGCTCGGCCACGCGCACCCGGCGATCGTCCGGGCGGTGTCCGACCAGGTCGCGACCCTCGGGCACGTCTCGAACTTCTTCACGCACCCGACCGTGCTCACCCTCGCCGAGCGGCTGCTCGACATCAGCGGCGCCCGCGACACCGGCCGGGTGATCTTCGCCAACTCCGGCGCGGAGGCCAACGAGGCCGCGTTCAAGATCGCCCGCCTCACCGGCCGGCCGCGGATCATCGCCGCGGACGGCGCCTTCCACGGCCGGACCATGGGTGCGCTCGCGCTGACCGGCCAACCCGCCAAGCGAGCACCGTTCGAGCCGATGCCCGGCGGCGTCGAGTTCGTCCCCTACGGGGACATCGATGCGCTGGCAAGTGCCGTCGACACAGACGTCGCCGCAGTCTTTCTCGAACCCATCCTCGGTGAGGCCGGCGTCATCCCCGCCCCGGACGGCTACCTGGCCGCCGCGCGGCAGATCACCGCCGAGAACGGTGCGTTGCTCGTCATCGACGAGGTCCAGACCGGAATCGGCCGGACCGGCAACTGGTTCGCGCACACGGCGGCGGGCATCGTGCCGGACGTCATCACCCTCGCCAAGGGTCTGGGCGGCGGCCTGCCGATCGGCGCCGCGATCGGCATCGGCGACGCCGCGCACCTGCTGCAACCCGGGCAGCACGGATCCACCTTCGCCGGGAACCCGGTGTCCGCCGCCGCGGCGCTCGCTGTCCTGGAGACCATCGAGAGCGCAGGCCTGCTCGATCATGTCGACAGCCTGGGCAAGCACATCGCCGCCGCCGTCGACGACCTCGGTCACCCGAGCATCGAGAAGGTCCGCGGCGCCGGCCTGCTGCTGGGCATCGTGCTGACCGAGAACATCGGCCCGGAAACCGTTCTCGCCGCGCGCGATGCCGGATTCCTGATCAACGCACCCGGGCCGGGCGTGCTCCGGCTGGCCCCGCCGCTGATCCTGTCCACCGAACAGGCCGACTCCTTCGTGGCGGCGCTGCCCGACATCCTGCAGGCCGCCGGCGCTGCAGGGGGAGCATCATGACCTTGAACGCGCTGTCCCTGCGGCATTTCCTGCGCGACGACGACCTGTCGCCGGACGAGCTCACCGCCGTCCTGGACCGGGCGGATGTCTACAAGGCCGACCGCAACGGGTTCCGTCCGCTGGCGGGCAGAGCCGTCGCGGTGGTGTTCGAGAAGAACTCGACCCGGACCAGGCTCTCGTTCGAGGTCGGCATCGCCCAGCTCGGCGGACAGCCGGTCATCGTCGACGGCCGCACCTCGCAGCTCGGCCGCGAGGAGACCATCGAGGACACCTCGCGGGTGCTGTCCCGGTTCGTCGACGCGGTGGCGATCCGCACCTTCGCCCAGCGCCGGATCAACGCGCTGGCGAGCGTCTCGACGGTGCCGGTGATCAACGCGCTGACCGACGAATTCCACCCCTGCCAGGTGCTCGCCGACCTGCAGACGATCCGGGAACGCAAGGGCAGGCTCGCCGGCCTGACGCTGACCTACCTCGGCGACGGTTCCAACAACATGGCGCACTCGCTGATGGTCGGCGGCGCGAACGCGGGTATGGCGGTGCGGGTGTCGTCACCGCACGGCTTCGATCCGCACGGTGACATCCTGCTCGACGCCAAGAAGCGGGCCGGTGTGACGGGCGGGTCGATCGAGCTGATCGGCGATCCCGACGCGGCGGTCGACGGCGCCGACGTGCTGGTCACCGACACCTGGACGTCGATGGGGCAGGAGAACGACGGGCTGGACAGGGTCGGCCCGTTCCGGCCGTACCAGGTCAACGCCGGCCTGCTCGGCCGGGCAGCGGCGGAGGCCATCGTGTTGCACTGCCTGCCGGCGCACCGCGGCTGGGAGATCACCGACGAGGTGCTCGACGGACCGTCGTCGGCTGTCTGGGACGAGGCCGAGAACCGGTTGCACGCCCAGAAGGCGCTGCTGGCATTCCTTTTCGAGCAGTCCGGGATCGAACCGGCCGCGGTCGCAAAGGGCGGACCAGGGTGACCGCCGGGACGGCCCTGGCGACCAAGGCGGCCAGGCACGGGCGGATCACAGAGCTCATCCGGGACCACCCGGTGCGCTCGCAGGGCGAACTGCTGACCCTGCTGTCCGACAGCGGGTTCTCGGTCACCCAGGCCACCCTGTCCCGCGACCTGGAAGAACTCGGGGCGGTCAAGCTGCGCGGCGTCGACGGCGGCGCGACCGTGTACCGGATCCCGGAGGACGGCGGGCCGCGGCCGATGGTCGGCGGCACGTCCAGGCTGGCCAGGCTGCTCGGCGACCTGCTGCTGTCCTATCAGGCCTCCGGCAACCTCGCGGTTCTCCGTACCCCGCCCGGAGCGGCTCAGTTCCTCGCGTCGGCGATCGACAGGGCCAGCCTCGCGGACGTCATCGGCACCATTGCCGGCGACGACACCATCCTGGTCGTCGCGCGGGACGGCCTCACCGGCGCCGACGTCGGCGCGACATTGGCCGGTTACGCCGCAGGGGACGGTGGCTGACACCATGACGACGAATTTCAACGGACCACAGAACCTCAAGAGCACCAGATCAGAAAGCGAGCAGTGAGCGATGAAAGAGCGGATCGTCCTGGCCTATTCGGGCGGGCTGGACACATCGGTGGCGATCGGCTGGATCTCGCACGCCACCGGGGCAGAGGTGATCGCCGTTGCAGGTGACGTCGGGCAGGGCGGCGAGGACATGGAGACCATCCGGCAGCGCGCGCTCGCCTGCGGAGCGGTCGAGGCCGTCGTCGCAGACATGCGCGACGAGTTCGCCGACGACTACTGCCTGCCGGCCCTGCAGGCCAATGCGCTCTACATGGAGCGCTATCCGCTGGTGTCCTCGCTGTCCCGGCCGGTCATCGCCAAGCATCTGGTGCAGGCCGCCCACGACTTCGGTGCCACCACGGTCGCGCACGGCTGCACCGGCAAGGGCAACGACCAGGTCCGCTTCGAGGTGTCCATCATGGCGCTCGGACCCGATTTGAAGATCATCGCGCCGGTCCGGGATTCCGGGATGAGCCGGGACAAGGCGATCATCTTCGCCGAGGAGCGCGACCTGCCGATCCAGACCAGCCGGAGCAACCCGTACTCGATCGACCAGAACGTCTGGGGTCGCGCGGTGGAAACCGGCTTCCTGGAGGACATCTGGAATGCGCCGATCGAAGACCTCTACGAGTACACCGACGATCCCGCGGTGGCTCGCGAGCCCGACGAGGTGCTGATCACCTTCGACCAGGGTCGGCCCGTCGCGATCGACGGCCGCCCGGTGACGATGCTGCAGGCGATCGAGGAACTCAACCGGCGCGCCGGCGCACAGGGCATCGGCCGGATCGACATGGTCGAAGACCGGGTCGTCGGCATCAAGTCGCGGGAGATCTACGAGGCCCCGGGCGCCCTGGCGCTGCTGGTGGCGCACCGCGAGCTGGAGAACGTCACCGTCGAGCGTGAGCAGGCCAGGTTCAAGCAGACCGTAGGCCAGCGGTGGACCGAGCTGGTCTACGACGGCCTGTGGTTCTCGCCGCTCAAGCGCTCGCTTGACGCGTTCATCGCCGACAGCCAGCTGCACGTCTCCGGGGAGATCCGGATGACGCTCGCGCACGGCACCGCGGTCGTCACCGGGCGGCGGAGCGAGGAGTCGCTGTACGACTTCAACCTCGCCACCTACGACGCGCAGGACAGCTTCGACCAGTCGCTGGCCAAGGGCTTCGTCCGGCTGTGGGGCCTCAACACGAAGATGGCCACCGCGCGGGACCTCCGGGTCTCGGGTCGGTGACCCCGACCCCCGGCGACGGTGGCGCTCCGGTCAGCCTGTGGGGCGGCCGGTTCGCCGGCGGCCCGTCGGATGCGCTTGCGGCACTGAGTGTCTCGACGCACTTCGACTGGGTGTTGGCGCCGTACGACATCGCCGGATCGAAGGCGCACGCGCGGGTACTGCACGCCGCGGGCCTGCTCAGCCGGCTCGAGCTGGGCGCGATGCTGTCCGCGCTGGACGACCTCGCCCGCGACGTGGCGTCCGGCGAATTCCTGCCTGTCCCCGGGGACGAGGACGTCCACACCGCGCTGGAACGTGGCCTGCTCGATCGGGCCGGCAAGGACCTGGGCGGCAAGCTCAGGGCGGGCCGGTCCCGCAACGACCAGGTGGCCACGCTGTACCGGATGTTCCTCCGGGACCGGGCGCGCGCCGTCGCCGGATTGGTGACGGACCTGCAGTCCGCCTTTCTCGCCCAGGCCGAGCGGCACCCGGCAGCGGCCATGCCCGGCCGCACGCACTTCCAGCATGCGCAGCCGGTGCTGCTCGCGCATCATCTGGCCGCCCACGCGCAGGCGCTGGTCCGTGACGTCGACCGGATCCGGGACTGGGATCGGCGGGCGGCGGTGTCCCCGTACGGCTCCGGCGCGCTGGCCGGTTCCTCCCTCGGTCTCGACCCGGCCGCCGTCGCCGCCGAGCTCGGCTTCGACGCGCCGTCGGAGAACTCGATCGACGGCACCGCGTCCCGCGACTTCGCCGCCGAGCTGGCCTTCGTGCTGGCCATGCTCGCGGTCGACGTTTCCCGGTGGGCGGAAGAGGTCATCGTCTTCACCACTGCGGAGTTCGGCTACGCCCGGCTCGACGACGCGTTCGCGACCGGGTCGTCGATCATGCCGCAGAAGAAGAATCCGGATATCGCCGAACTGGCGCGGGGCAAGACCGGCCGGCTGATCGGCAATCTCACCGGCCTTCTGGCGACCCTGAAGGGGCTGCCGCTGGCCTACAACCGGGACCTGCAGGAGGACAAGGAGCCGCTGATCGACTCGCTTGCCCAGCTGGAACTGCTCCTTCCCGCGGTGACGGGCATGACGGCGACGTTGACCTTCGACACGCAGCGGCTGGCCGAGATGGCGCCGGCCGGTTTCTCGCTCGCCACCGACATCGCCGAATGGCTTGTGCGCCAGGGTGTTCCGTTCCGCATCGCGCACGAGGCCGCGGGACAGTGTGTGTCGCTTGCGGAGTCGTCCGGCCGGCAGCTGGACGAGCTGACCGACGCCGAGCTGGCAGGCGTCAATCGCGCGCTGACGCCGGCCGTTCGCGAGGTCCTCACCGTGGACGGCTCGCTGGCCTCCCGGGACGGCGTCGGCGGTACCGCGCCGGCCCGGGTGGCCGAACAGCTGGTCGCTCTCCGGGCCAGGGTCGACGCGGACCGCCGGTGGGCCGCCGGCGCCTGAGGGCACACCGACCGGGTGCTCAGCGCACCGTGAAGACGGTCTCCAGGTAGGTCGCGGGCAGCGCGATCGACCCGCCGTCCTGGTGGCTGTCCCACTGCCGGGCGAGTTTGGCGAGGTCGTTGGCCAGCGCTTTCCGCCCCTGCTCGTCGAGGGCCTCGAACGCCTTCAAGGTCGGCCCGTACCACTTCCGGAAGAAGGCGACGAACTCCTCGGCCGAGGTGAACCGGAGGGTGCAGGTGCGGGTCACCGACCGGGGCTCTGTGATCGCGTCACCGAAGATCTCCGACAGGTGGTTCTCGGTTCCCCACTGCAGCGGTGACGCCACACCCGGGGGAGCCGGCACGTGGCTGGTGATGACCCGGAACATCTGGCCGATGAAACCGTCCGGCGTCCACGACGCGAGGCCGACCGTTCCGCCCGGCTTCACGACCCGGATCATCTCCTCCGCAGTGCGCCGGTGATCCGGGGCGAACATGGTGCCGAACACGGACAGCGCCGCGTCGAAGGAGTTTTCCTCGGCGGGCAGGTCCTCGGCGTCGCCGAGCCGGAACTCGACATCAAGACCTTCGGACACGGCCCGGGCGCGGCCGTTCTCCAGCAGAGCCGGGACGTAGTCGACGCCCACGGCGTGGGTACCCGAGCGGGCGGCCGCCAGTGTGGCGTTGCCGTTCCCGCAGGCAACGTCGAGCACCCGCCATCCCGCCCGCAGGTCCGCGGTGTCGGCCAGTTGCTCGCTGACCAATACGATGCGACCCGCCACGACGGCGAAATCGCCACTCGCCCAGGTCTTCTGCTGACGTGCCTTCACCATCGACAGATCCGGATGGACCGTTGTCGTCGTCATTCGCCGTACTCCTCCAGGTCTCGGGGCCACCCGGGTCGGTGACCCTCGGGAACGACAATGCGGGAAACGGCCACCCGGGAACCAGTGCTGTTCCCGTACCACTGCGGGGGCGCGAATGGCCGTCGGAGTGTGGTGTCGAGGGACGCCGTCAGCGGGCAGATGGCCGGAGCTGAGCACGAATCCGCCGGGTCGGCGGTGCAGATTTCGTACTACCCGAACCAGTTCCGTGACGCGATGATGGAGTCATGTCGAGCTACGGCGATTACTGCCCGATCGCGATCGGGGCTGATGTGCTGGGCGACAGGTGGACGCCGCTGATCATCCGGGAGCTGATGGTGGGCTCGAGCGGGTTCAACGAGATCCACCGCGGCATTCCGCGGGTGAGCAGGTCGTTGCTCGCCCAGCGGCTGCGCACCATGGAACGCAACGGTCTCGTGCAGCGCACCCGGAGTGATCGCGGCCACCAGGGCCGTTACCAATTGACGCCGGCCGGCGAGGCGCTCACCCCCATCGTCTGGGCCATCGGTCACTGGGCTGCCGAATGGAATTTCGGCGACCCCACCGACGAGGAATGCGATGGCCTGTCGCTGTTGTGGCGACTGCACCAGCACGCGGTCCCGGCGAAACTGCCGGAACAGCGCACGGTCGTCCATGTCGTGCTGACCGGGCCCGGCAGCGCCGTTGGTTGGCTGTGCATGGAACAGCGCGGGATCACCGTGTGCAGGGACGATCCCGGATACGACGTCGACCTGGCGGTCGAGGCGGACACCCGGCAGATGCAGCGCTGGTTGGTCGGCGTCGCCCCGTTCCGCGACCTGGTGGCCAAGGGCGATGCGCGCCTGCTCGGCCCGAGTCGGCTGGCCCGCGCATTCCCGACATGGTTCGACACCAGCCTGTTCGCTGAGGGTCTGCGGCGTGCTGACCGGCGGCGCTCCACGCACGCGGCGGCGGTCCGACGCGATGCCGTCGGGAGCGCGGCCGAGGCCCTACCGGCATAGCCGACGGGCGATCACCTGCGTCGCGACGCCGGGCTGATCAGTCCGTCGATGCTGTAACGCCCGGCGCCCACGCCGGCCAGCACGAACGCGAGCGCACCGATCACGGCGACGAGTTCATAGCCGCCATCGCCGACGAAGATCCCGTTCTCGGCATGGACGAACAGCAGCGCACCGACCATGTCGAGCGCGACGAGCAGTCCGACAACGGGAACGGCGAAACCGATGATCAACGCGATGCCGCCGACCAGTTCGACGACGGCGGCAAAGGTCGCGCTGGCGGTGGACAGCGGGACCCCCATCTGGTCGAAAGCGGCTGCCGTGCCGGAAATCCCGTTGGTGGCGAACTTCTGCCAGCCGTGTGCGATGAGGACGACGCCGAGGACGACTCTTCCGAGCAGCAGGACGACGTCCTGCCGGGTGGAGACGGTGGAGGTGCGGAAGGCGAGGTTGGTCACGGTGTTCCGTTCTGGTCGATGAACTGGGGTGGTCGATGCGGCGTTGTGTCGATGCCGCGTTGGGTCGATGCGGCGTTGGGTCGATGCGGCGTTGGGTCGATGCGGCGTTCTGACAGATGAGGTTCTGTCCGATCGGGAGCCCCGGATGTGACCCCAGGGTGGTCAGGGTGCGCCGGCACCGGAACGGCCGTGGATACCCGCCCCTGGGCTTTGCCCCGGCAGTAGTAGTTGAACGTTCATGCAAAGGCTAGCGGGTGGTCCGTTCTGCGATCAAGCTCTGCAGGCATGATCGATTTCACAGTCCGTGAGAGCTCTTACACCGACGGTCACTCCGCACCGCGATCCTGCCGGTCGCCGCCTGGGACCGCGTCGCCGCCCGGGAGCGTGGCCGCCCGGGAGCGTGGCCGCCCGGGAGCGTGGCCGCCCGGGAGCGTGGCCGCCTGGGACCGTGGCCGCCTGGGACCGTGGCCGCCTGGGACTGTCTCCGAGCGGCGATCAGCCGGCCCGGCATCGTGACAGCATGTGCCGATGCAATGGTCCGCCGAACGCATCCCGCGGCACGTCCTCGAGGGCGACGTGGAGACGGTGGCCCGCGACCTGTTGGGCAGGGTGGTCGTTTCGGCCCGGGACGGGTCGGACGTCGCTGTTCGGCTGACCGAGGTGGAGGCGTACGCGGGTCTCGACGACCCGGCCTCCCACGCCTACCGGGGCCGAACTCCGCGCACCGCGGTGATGTTCGGGCCGGCCGGACACCTCTACACGTACTTCGTCTACGGAATGCACTGGTGCGCCAACATCGTCACCGGCCCCGGCGGCGAGGCATCCGCCGTTCTGCTGCGGGCCGGGCGGGTGGTCAGCGGGGTGGACGTGGCGGTGCGCCGTCGCGGACGCTCCGGCCGCGCGGCGCCGCCCGAGCATCAACTGGCCCGCGGACCCGCCGGACTGGCCACCGTTCTCGGATTCGACGCCGCATCCAACGGTGCGGATCTCGTTGCGGGGGACGGTGGTCCGGTCCGGTTGCTGGAGGGGCTTCCGCCGGCCACCGGCGAGGTTCGGGTCGGGCCCAGAGTCGGCGTGGCGGCCGCCGCCGACGTGCAGCGGCGGTTCTGGATCGCCGACGACTCCTCGGTCTCCGCCTTCCGTGCGTGGGTGCCGCGCAACCGCGCCCGGTCCGGCGCCTCCTCGCTGTGATCGGCGGCATGGGCGGGCACCGGGCCCGCCCGGTGAAAGGATGGTCGCGTGCCGAATGACGACGTCGATCCCCTCTCAGCCGCTGACCAATCACCGTTCACCGAGGTCCAGGTGAGCGTCGATGAGCTGCCCCCGCTGCTCGCGGATCTGGACGCCCGTGGACTGATCGCCCACAACACCGGTCTCCCGGGATTGGCCGCGGACCTCGCCGCCGGCCCCCTGACGGCCTACGTCGGTTTCGATCCGACGGCGCCCAGCCTGCACATCGGCAACCTGGTGCAGCTGTTGACGATGCGGCGGATCCAGCAGGCCGGCAACCACCCGTTGATGCTCGTCGGCGGGGCGACCGGGCTGATCGGCGATCCGCGGATGTCCGGCGAGCGGGTGCTGAACTCCGCGGACGTCGTCGCGGGCTGGGTGGAGCGGATTCGCGGCCAGGTCGAGCACTACGTGGATTTCGACGGCGCGTTCGCCGCGCGGGTGGTGAACAACCTCGACTGGACTGCCGAACTCGACGCGATCGGATTCCTCCGGGACATCGGGAAGCACTTCCGGATGGGCCGGATGCTGGCGAAGGAGACGGTGTCGGCGCGGCTGAACAGCGAAGAGGGGCTGTCGTTCACCGAGTTCAGCTACCAGATCCTGCAGGGGATGGACTACCTGGAGCTGTACCGCCGGTACGGCTGCACGCTGCAGACCGGCGGCAGTGACCAGTGGGGGAACCTCACCAGCGGCACCGAACTCGTGCGCAAGGTCGAAGGGCGGCCCGTCCACGCGCTCGCCACCCCGTTGATCACCAAGGCCGACGGCACCAAGTTCGGCAAGACGGAGGGCGGCGCTGTCTGGCTGGATCCGGCGATGACCAGCCCTTACGCCTTCTACCAATTCTGGTTCAACACCGACGACCGGGACATCGGTGGCTACCTGCGGGTGTTCTCGCTGCGGCCGTTGCCGGAGCTGGACGAGTTGACGGCGCTGACGGCGTCGCGGCCGCAGGCGCGCGAGGCGCAGCGCGCGCTGGCGGGAGAGCTGACGGCGCTGGTGCACGGGGAGACCGCCAGGCAGGCCGTGGAGCAGGCAAGCGCCGCGCTCTTCGGCCGGGGCGACCTCGCGGCCATCGACGAGCGCACCCTGCACGGCGCGCTCGAAGAGGTGGGGATGACGGAGTTCGACGGGGCGGCGCCCTCGATCGTGGAGCTGCTCAAGAACACCGGCCTCGTCTCATCGCTCTCCGAGGCGAGGCGGGCGATCGCGGAGGGCGGCGCGAACATCAACAACGTGCGGATCACCGACGCCGACCACGTGCCGGACCCGGAGGACCTGCTGCACGGCCGGTATCTGGTGCTGCGCCGTGGGAAGCGCTCCGTGGCGGGGGTCGCGGTCCGTCGCTGACCGTGCGCCGCCGGACACGGCCCGCGACGTGCCTGTGAACGCGATCACCTGCGTGCCGCATCTTGTACAGCTCGCGCCGGGCCGACAACCGATGACCTGCAACCACTGTCGGCAAGATCAACTCGCAGCACGCTGACCTGCGGATTTGACGCGGCGGCAATAGGACCGTAACTTTGCTCTTGCCCCACGGGGAACCGGACAGCCGCCGGATCGATCAGGATCCGCAGTGTTGGACGGCCCAGGGGATACCCCGACGATCACCTCCGCGAACCGGAGGTGGCGAAGCTAGCACTTCGTCACGGGAGTCGGGGGAGGCAGACAGGGACCGGCACCGCGATTTGGTGCTGCGAAGGTCAGCCGGTAGTGTTTACAGGGTTGCCCCCAAGGTGGTCGGAAGGCTGCGGCGGGTGTGTG
>NZ_JBRIIO020000022.1:0-105632 GCF_052976845.2 Nakamurella sp. GG22
CCTCCAGATCCTCCAACGGCACAGCACCCGGCGGATCCACCGGCATCACCGGAACAACCGGCACCACCGGGGTCGGGAACGGGGATACCCGTAAGGGTGAGGGTGAAGGAGGGGGTTCACCGTGCCGCCGACGGCGCTGCGGGGCGCTCTGCCACATCAACGACAGATCACCATCACCACCGTCGTCATCGACGGTGTCGTCGCCTGCCTGGAACCCCATCATCTGCCATCCCCTACCCTCAATCGAACACATGTTCGAGAGTAGACCACGGCACCGACAGCCGACGAAAACAGTCGTCCCGGGCTGGGCAGTGATGAGAAAACAGCAGCGAAAACGTTCCCGCGGAAACGCCCCGATCCCAGAAACGACCGGTCAGTGCTGCCAGGCGTACAGATCCCGGAGCAGGGAGATCTCCGCGCCGTGATGGATGACCTCGCGGTTGATGTGCAGGACCAGCGCGGCCATCGGGTCCTGCTCGAAGCCGTACTCGCCGCACGGCTGCTGCAACCCATCGGCGTCCAGTGACCGGACGCCCGCGATCCAGTCCGCGTACATGCTGTCGATGCGATCGAGGGCATCGGCGGCCGTGGACGGGTAGTCGTAGGAGTCGTAACCGACGGCGGGACCGCCGAAGTGCTGGGCCAGCCGGGCACCGAAGACGCCGACCAGCAGGTGGCCGATCCGCCAGGCAATGGTGGTCACCGGCGCCGGCGACGGTTCGGGAAAGGAGAAATCGATGATGAAGTCCCCGGAACCGGCGGCGACCTCTGCCACACCCTGGCCGCGGGGACGGACGCTCCACATCCCGGGAACGGGCTCCCAGAAGTACTCGTCGTCACCGAGTCCGTCCCACCGCGGACGCAGGTGGTTCTCCCAGTGCCAGCTCAGTTGCTTGTCGAGCTCATCGGTCCAGTTCATGTCGACCTCCTGTCGAGATACTTATCCCACGTGGGCCACCGGTTCGTAGCCCGGTTGAACCTGCATCGGATCCACCGCCGCGGCGACTTCGATGCTGGTCCGCCCGGCGCGCATCAACAAAGCGGCCTGTCCGGCGCGACCGGCGGCCGCCCCCCGACCGCCGACCTCGACGACGAGCTCACGATCCCGGAGCCGGCCGTGTCCGCGACCCAGCCCGGTCCAGCCCACCCAGCGGGCGGTGAGTACGAGATCGGCACCCGGCCACGGTCCCATCACCAGCAGCACGGCGCCGCGCTGGCGGAGCCGCCCGGTGAGCACCCGCTGTCGGGACGGGGTGGGCCGCGCGGTGGCCGGAAGCGCCACGGCGATCATGTCGACCCCGTCCACCAGGATCGACAACACCTGCAGCACATCGGGTCCCGGCTCGGGGATGACGGCAATCCGGTCCAGGTCGATGCCGAATTCGGTGGCCGCCAGCAGGCCGATGCCGGGCATCCCGACCAGCGCCGACCAGGCGTCCTGCGGACCGGACAGCAGCGTGAACAGCAGACTGGTGGCACCCTGACCGAGGACGCTGACCACCGAACCGCGGGCCAGACCACCGCGGGGCAGAACGGCGGCGAGCGGCGCGGCGACCGGCAATACGGCTCCGGTCTCAGGAACAGCCGCGTCCATTCGATGACGCAACTCATGGAGCACCTGGTTGCGTTGATCGAACATGTGTTCGAGACTAGAGCGTGGCCACCCAGCGTCGCAAGACCTCGGCGCCGGCGTCACCCGACTTCTCCGGGTGGAACTGGGTCGCGGACAACGGGCCGTTCTCGACGGCTGCCACGAACCGGTCGCCGCCGTGCTCCGCCCAGGTCACCACCGGTGCGCTGAACCGCCCGTAGACCTCGAGTTCCCAGCGGCGGACGGCGTAGGAATGCACGAAGTAGTACCTGGTCCGCGGGTCCAACCCCTCGAACAGCACCGACCCCTCGCCGGGTTGCACGGTGTTCCAGCCCATGTGCGGGACGATCGGCGCCTGCAGTCGCTCGACGGTGCCCGGCCACTCCCCGACCCCGTCGGTCTCGACGCCGTGCTCCACCCCGCGGTCGAACAGGATCTGCATCCCGACGCAGATGCCCAGCACCGGCCGGCCACCGGCCACCCGCCGGTCGATGATCCGCTGACCACGGACTGCGGACAACCCGGTCATGCAGGCCTCGTACGCGCCGACCCCGGGGACGACGAGCCCGTCGGCGTTGAGCGCGGCGTCGAAATCGTCGGTCACCACGACATCGGCACCGGTCCGGCGCAGCGCCCGCTCCGCGGAGGCGAGATTGCCGGACCCGTAGTCCAGCACCACAACACCACTCATCGCCGCGTCACGACTTCCCGATCAGCCACAGGATGCCGCCGACGATGCACCCGGCGGCGAAGACACCCAGCACAACAGCGGCCGGTATCGACTTCTTCCGCAGCGCCAGCACCCCGCCCACCAGGAACCCGCCCAGGGCGAGCAGCAGGATCGGCAGCAACTGGCTCACAGCACGCCTTTGGTCGACGGGATGCCCTGCACCCGCGGGTCGGGCTCCACCGCCTGCCGCAGCGCCCTGGCGATCGCCTTGTACTGCGCCTCGCAGATGTGGTGCGGATCGCGGCCGTAGATCACCCGCACGTGCAGCGCGATCCGGGCGTGGAAGGCCAGCGAATCGAACACGTGCCGGTTCAGCACCACCGGGTAGTTGTTGCCGACGATGAACCCCAGGATCGCATCGGGCTCCCCGGTGTGCACGGAGAACGGCCGGCCGGAGACGTCCACCGCGGCGTGCGCCAGCGTTTCGTCCATCGGGATGAAGGCGTCACCGAACCGCCGGATGCCGGCCTTGTCGCCGAGCGCCTGGCCGATGGCCTGGCCGAGCACGATCGCGGTGTCCTCGACGGTGTGGTGCGCGTCGATGTCGACGTCGCCGACGGACCGCACCGTCAGGTCGAAGCTGCCGTGCACCCCGAACGCCGTCAGCATGTGGTCGTAGAACCTGACGCCGGTGGAGATCTCCACCTGCCCGGTGCCGTCCAGGTCGAGGTCGACCACCACCGACGACTCGCTCGTCGTGCGCTCGATTCGGGACCGACGTTCGCCGACCATCACGCCATCTCCTTGAGCCTGGAACTCACGTTCAGCAACACATCGTTCTCCGCATCGGTCCCGATGGTCGCCCGCAGGTAACCGGGAATCCCCATGTCCCGCAACAACACTCCGGCATCGAGGTACTGCCGCCAGGTCGCAGCGGCGTCATCGAAGTGACCGAACAGCAGGAAGTTCGCGTCGGATTCGATGACCTCGAACCCCCGATCGACGAGGACCGACGTCACCCGGCGGCGTTCCGCGACCAGGTGCGCGACCGAGGCCAACGTGTCGTCGGCGTGCCGCAGCGCGGCGGAAGCGGCAGCCTGGGTCAGCGTGGAGAGGTGATACGGCAGGCGCACCAACAGCAATGCGTCAATGACGGCCGGTGCGGCCGCCAGATAGCCGAGCCTGCCGCCGGCGAACGCAAATGCCTTCGACATCGTGCGCACGACGACCAACTGCGCGGGGAACTGGTCGATCAGCCCGATGGCGCTCGGACGATCGCTGAATTCCGCGTACGCCTCGTCGATCACCACGATGCCGGGTGCGGCGCGCACCAGGGTGCGGATGTCCTGCAGCGGAAGGGATCCGCCGGTCGGGTTGTTCGGGCTGGTGATGAACAGCACGTCGGGTGCCCGCTCCGCGATCATCGCGGCGGCGGCGGGGACATCGACGCTGAAGTCGTCGCGGCGCGGGCAGGACAGCCAGCTGGTCCGGGTGCCGGAGGCGATGATCGGGTGCATGGAGTACGACGGCTCGAAGCCCAGTGCAGTGCGGCCGGGGCCGGCGAAGGCCTGCAGGATCTGCAGCAGGATCTCGTTGGAACCGTTGGCGGCCCAGACGTTCGCGCTCGACAAATCAAGGCCGGTCGAGCGGGACAGATATTGCGCCAACTGTTCCCGCAGCGCGACCGCGTCCCGGTCCGGGTACCGGTTGAGATCGGCGGCGACGGCCGCGACCGAGGCGGCGAGGTCCGCCACCAGCGCGGCCGATGGCGGGTAGGGGTTCTCGTTGGTGTTGATCCGCACCGGAACGTCCAGTTGCGGTGCGCCGTACGGCGATCTCCCGACCAGATCCGCACGCAGCGGCAGGTCCGCCAGCGTGACGTCCACCCCGATCATGAGAACCGGGCCGATACCGCTTCGCCGTGCGCCGGCAGATCCTCGGCGTCGGACAACGCGAGCACGTGCGGGGCGACTGCGGCCAGCGCGTCGCGGGAGTAGTCGATCACCTGCATCTGCCGCAGGAACGTCATGGCGCTGAGCCCGGCGGTGAAACGTGCCGAGCCGCCGGTGGGCAGGACGTGGTTCGAGCCCGCGCAGTAATCGCCCAGCGACACCGGCGAATAGGAACCGACGAAGACCGCACCGGCGTTGCTGATCCGGCCGGCGACCGCGGCGGCATCCCTGGTCTGGATCTCCAGGTGCTCCGCGGCGTAGGCGTCGGCAACAGCGATCGCGTCGTCGATCGACGCGACGAGCACCGTCCCGGACTGCTGTCCCGACAGCGCCTCGCGAACACGGTCGTGGTGCTTGGTCAGCGGAACCCGTTGCAGCAGAAGCTCATCGACCGCATCGGCCAGCAGGACAGAGGTGGTGATCAACACCGACGCCGCGACCGGGTCGTGCTCTGCCTGCGAGATCAAATCCGCGGCAACGTGAACCGGGTCGGCCGAATCGTCGGCGACGACGGCGATCTCGGTCGGACCGGCCTCGGAATCGATCGCGACGGTGCCGCGCAGCAGTCGTTTGGCGGCGGTGACGTAGACATTGCCCGGCCCGGTGATGACGTCCACCGGCTCGATCGGGGTGCCGTCGACGTCGACCGCGCCCAGCGCCAGCAGGGCGATCCCCTGGGCACCGCCGGCCGCGTAGACCTCGTCGACTCCCAGCAGCGCGCACGCCGCCAGTACGTTCGGATCGGGCCAGCCGTCGTTGTCCCGTTGTGGCGGCGAGGTGACAGCGATCGCCCGGACACCGGCCACCTGCGCCGGCACCACGTTCATCACCACGCTCGACGGGTACAGCGCGAGGCCGCCGGGGACGTACAGACCGACCCGGCGCACCGGTACCCAGCGCTGGGTGACGGTCCCGCCGGGAGCGATGTCGGTGACCCGCTCGACGGGCAGTTGCGCGGCATGGCCGACCCGGGCGCGGGCGATGGACTCGGTGAGCGCCGCCCGGACCGACGCGGAGACGGACTCCAGCGCGCCGGCGAGCACGTCGGCCGGAACCCGCAGCGAGCGGGGCCGGACACCGTCGAACCGCTCGGCCGCGTCCAGCACGGCCGCTGAACCCCGCTCGCGAACGTCCTGGATCAGGGGTTCCACCGAGGATGCGGCGGCTCCGATGTTCACGGCCGCCCGCGGCAGCACGGCGCGCAGGTCGCCGAGTCCGGAGCGAAGGTCGATCCGCTGCAGCATGGGTTCAGGGTAAGGGCTGGGCAACCAGGTCCAGACCCAGGTCCAAGGCGGGCGCGGAGTGGGTCAACGCGCCCACCGCGAGGAAGTCGACGCCCGTCGCCGCCACCTCGCCGGCCCGATCCAGGCTGAGCCCACCGGAGGCCTCGAGGAGCACCGGCCGGCCCGACGAACGCACGACGGAAACGGCCTCGACGGTGTCCGCCGTCGAGAAGTTGTCCAGTAGAACGAGTTCCGCGCCGGCCGCGATGGCTTCCGCCAGCTGGTCCAGGTTGTCGACCTCCACCTCGAGCGGGATGGAGGGGTTGAGCGACCGCACCGCTTCGATGGCGGCGTGGACGGAGCCGGCCGCCGCGACGTGGTTGTCCTTGATGAGAGGAGCGTCACCCAGGCTCATCCGGTGATTCACCCCGCCGCCGCAGCGCACCGCGTACTTCTCCAGCAGCCGAAGTCCGGGCAGCGTCTTGCGGGTGTCCCGGATCCGCGCATCGGTGCCGGCGACAGCGTCCACCCAGGCACGGGTGGCGGTCGCGATCCCGGACAGGTGGGTCAGCAGGTTCAGCGCCGTCCGTTCGGCCGTCAGGATGCCGGCGGTCGGGCCGGCCACCGCAAGGGCGGGAACGCCGGGAATCAGCCGGCCGCCCTCGGCCACCAACTGCTCGAACTCCGCAGTGAACGAGACCGTCTCGAACACGGCCATCGCCACCGGCCCGCCGGCCAGTACACCGGCCGATCGCGGGGTGATGTTGGCCACGCTGAGCTGATCTGCGGGAACGGTGGCGTCGGTGGTGACGTCCGGGCCGTCCCGCAGGTCCTCGGACAGCGCGCGGTCGATCAGCGCGGCGACCTCGTCGGCGGCGAGCCCGGCCTCGGCGAGCGCGAGACGGGTCTGTTCGGTCAGGCCCATGCCACGGCCGTCCGGAGGTCCGCCACGTCGGTGCTGATCAGGCCGTCGACGGCACGGACCAGGACCGACCGCTCCCAGACCGGCAGGCTGTCCGGGTGGTCGTTGCGGACATGGCAGCCGCGGGATTCGGCCCGGACCTCGGCAGCGGCCAGCAACGCCGCCCCGGCGAGGGCGAGGTTGGCGGTCTCGACGGACCACCGGTCGGCGACGGTGGTCGGCGCGGCACCGAGCCGGGTAGCGGTGGACCGCGCCGCGAGCAACCCGACCAGATCGCGGCCGATGCCCGCCGCCCGGCTCATGGTGGCCTGCAACTCGGTCCGGCCGGCCGGGTCCGCCCCGGGGACCGGGGTCAGGATCAGTTCCGCCGGGCGGGAACGGGCGAGCAGCACGTCCGCGCCGATCGCTGCCGCGGCGCGTTCGCCCATCACCAGCCCCTCCAGCAGCGAGTTGGACGCCAGCCGGTTCGCGCCGTGCAGGCCGGTACGGGCGACCTCGCCGACTGCGAACAACCCGGGCACGGTGCTCCGGCCGTCCAGGTCGGTCAAAATGCCGCCGCAGTGGTAGTGCGCGGCGGGGGCCACCGGAATGGGCTGGGTCGACGGATCGACCCCGGCCAGCGCACAGGCGGCTGACACGGTCGGGAACCTACGGGCGAAAACGTCGCCGGCGATCCCGGTCGCGTCCAGGTAGACGTGGTCGCCGATGCCGCCGGGCGCCAGTCCCATCCGGCGGGAGATGGCCAGTGACACCACATCTCGCGGAGCCAGGTCGGCCAGCGGGTGGACGCCCGGCATGATCCGCGCGCCGGCGCCGTCGATCAGCACCGCGCCCTCGCCGCGGACCGCCTCGGTGATCAGTGGGCGGTGCCCCAGATCGCCGGGGCCGGTCCAGAGCACCGTCGGGTGGAACTGGAAGAACTCGGTGTCGGCCAGCGCGGCACCGGCGCGCAGCGCCATCGCGAGGCCGTCGCCGGTGGCGACACCGGGGTTGGTGGTGGCCGCGTACAGATGGCCGGCGCCGCCGGTCGCCAGCACGACGGCGTCGCTGCGGATCAGCCCGACGGTCCCGTCCGGGGCGAGGACGGACAGTCCGCGAGCCCGGCCGGAGCCGTCGAGGACCACGTCCAGCGCCTGGTGTCCGGCGAGCACGGACGGCAGGCCGCGGACGGCGAGCAGCGCGCGCTCTATTTCCGCGCCGGTGGCGTCGCCACCCGCGTGGATGACCCGGTTGGCGGAGTGGCCGCCCTCCCGGGTGCGCAGCAGCCCGTCCGGTCCGGCATCGAACCGGGCGCCGTGATCCATCAACCGCTGCACCGCGTCCGGGCCGTCGGTGAGGATGAGGTCGACGGCGATGGGGTCGGCCAGGCCCGCGCCGGCGACCAGGGTGTCCTCGATGTGGTGCGTGACCGAGTCGCCGGGGTCGCGCTCGTCACGGACGACGGCGACACCGCCCTGCGCCCACTGGGTGCTGGCCTCGTCGGGCTGGCCTTTGGTGATCAGCAGGACGTAGAGACCCTCGGCCGCGGTGGTCAGTGCGGCGGTCAGCCCGGCGACGCCGGTGCCGACGACGACCACGTCGGCCTCTGCCTCCCAGGACGGCAGCAGGGCGCCGGCGGCGGCGCTCAGCGGCGTCATTCGCCGCCGCCGCTCTGCCCGATTGCGATCATCCGTTCCACCGCGCCGCGCGCACGGGCGGCGATGTCGGGGTCGACCACGACCTCGTCGCGCATCTCCAGCAGCGAGGTCAGCAGCTTGACCGGCGTGATCATCTTCATGTACTTGCAGGACGCACGTTCGTTGACGGCGCGGAAATCGACACCGGGGGCGGCCTTGCGCAACTGGTGGATCATCCCGATCTCGGTGGCCACCAACACCTGTCGCGACGTGCTGACCAGTGCGGCGTCGACCATCTGGCCGGTGGACAGGATCTTGATCCGGTCGGCGGGGACGGCACCGGCGGTGGCCAGGTACAGCGCGCTGGTCGCGCAGCCGCACTCCGGGTGGATGTAGAGGTCGGCGTCGGGGTGCGCCTTCGCCTGTGCGCTCAGCTGCGCGCCGTTGATGCCGGCGTGCACGTGGCACTCGCCGCCCCAGACGGAGATGTTGTCCCGGCCGAGGACCCGGCGGACGTGCGCGCCGAGAAACTGGTCGGGCCCGAACAGCACCGGGGTGTCGGCCGGGATGGACCTGACGACGTCGACGGCGTTGGACGACGTGCAGCAGATGTCGGTCTCGGCCTTCACCTCAGCGGTGGTGTTGACGTAGGAAACGACGACAGCGCCGGGGTTCTCGGCCTTCCAGGCCCGCAACTGGTCGGCGGTCAGCGAATCGGCCAGCGAGCAGCCGGCGTTCGCGTCCGGGATCAGCACGGTCTTCTCCGGGGACAGGATCTTGGCGGTCTCCGCCATGAAATGCACGCCGCAGAACACGATGGTGGATTGCGGCGCGGTGGCCGCGATGCGGGACAGCGCGAGCGAGTCGCCGACGTGGTGGGCGACGTCCTGGATCTCCGGCACCTGGTAGTTGTGCGCGAGGATCACCGCGTCCCGCTGTGCCGCGAGTTCACGGACCTGCCGAGCCCATTCGGCGACGTCGCCGGGTGCGCCCGTCAGTACTGGTGCGGTCATGGAAGCCCTTCCTGGGCGAAGCCGAGGTTTTCGACTTACAATCGATAACGTGGCCAATGGTAGCAGTTCCGCTGTCGAGGTGCTGGCAGCTGTTTTCACCGTCCGACCCGACGGCGAGGGACGGCCGTCGCTGCAGGTGCTGCTGTGGCAGCGGGCCAGGGAGCCCGACGCGGGCCGGTGGGCGCTGCCGGGCGGCACCGTTCTGGGTGACGAGGACGTCGACGCATCCGCGTCCCGGCAGCTGGCGGAGAAGGTCGACCTGGCCAGGGTGGCGCACCTCGAGCAGATCGGGGTGTTCTCCGATCCGGAACGGGTGCCGGGGGCGCGGGTGATGGCCACCGGCTTCCTCGGCCTGGTTCCCCTGGGCGCGGACCCTCACCTTCCGGAGGACACCCGCTGGCATCCGGTGGCCGACCTACCGCCGACCGCGCTGGACCACGGGGTGATCGTCGACCGGGCCTACCGGCGGCTGCAGGCGAAGTTGTCGTACACCAACATCGGGTTCGCGCTGGCGCCGGCGGAGTTCACCATCGCCGAACTCAGACGGGTCTATGCGACCGCACTGGACCATGACGTCGACCCGACCAACCTGCAACGCATCCTGACCAGGCGCGGGATGCTGGAGCCGACCGGCACCACCGCGGCGTCCGGCCCCAGCGGGGGGCGGCCCGCCGCGATGTACCGGTTCACCATCGGCGAGCTCCGGGTCACGGATCCGTTCGCGGCGTTCCGACCGCCCCTGTGAAATCGACCGGTGTGACACCGAGGTTGGGCTGCCCGTTCCAGGCGACCAGGAACGTGTAGACCGCGGCGGCGAGGGCGGGTTGGGCGAGCACCACCAGGATGGTGCCGGTGGTCGGCGGCGCGGTGACGATGGAGTCCGCCGTGCTCGGACCGACCGTCGCGGGATCAGTCCCGGGTGCCACGAGAATGCCGATCCCCCAGGCGATCAGCGCCCCGAGCAGCGATCCGCCGACCAGTGCGACGAGGGCCTGCCAGCCGCGCACCGATCGCACCTGCCACAGCGCGACCGCCAGCACGATCCCGATCACCGCGCCGGACAGTGCGAAGACGGCCACGTCGACGAAGTGGTAGGTCGAGGTGGTCGGCAGTCCCCCGTACCGGCCGTCGGCCAGCACCTTGTACGGGATCCCCGGAGCCAGGAACGCCCAGAGCACGCCCTGGAGGACACCGACCAGGACGCACACCCCGAGGATGGCGAGGACGGCGCGTCTCATGCCAGACAGTCTGCCCCGAGCAGCGCCTTCAGATCGCCCATCAGCGCCGAGGTCGGTGTCACCCGCAGCCCGTCGTCCAGTTTCAGGGTGGTGGCCTTCGCGCCGTTGAGCAGCTTGAGGTGCACGGCCGTGGTCCCGGGGTGCGCCTGCAGGACGTCACGCAGCCGGTCGACGACCGGCGGGGTGCAGCGCGACGCGTTGATGCTGACCTGCACCGGGCCCTTGCCCGCGGATGCCGACAGATCCGGGACGACGACCTGCTGCACGTGCAGTGAGAGCCGGTCCTCCGAGCGCGCGACCCGCGCCTTGACCAGCACGATCGCGTCCTCGGCGAGCAGTAGCGAGCAGTCCAGGTAGACCTTCGGGAAGAAGGCGACCTCCACGCCGCCGGCCAGGTCCTCCAACGTCGCCGACGCCCAGGGATCGCCCTTCTTGGTCAGCCGCCGTTGCAGGCCGGTGAGGATGCCGCCGACGGTCACCACGGCACGGTCCGGAACGGTGCCGTCCAGGATGTCCGGGATGGAGGCGTCCGACTGCGACGACAGGATGTGCTCAACCCCTGCCAGCGGGTGACCGGAGACATACAGGCCGAGCATCTCCCGTTCGAAACCCAGGCGCAGCTTGGTGTCCCACTCGGTGTCCGGGACGCTGCCGCGGAACGAGCCGCCCTTCTCCTCCTGGCTCATCTCGCCGAACAGGTCGAACTGGCCGATCGCCTCCGCCCGCTTCAACCCGAGCACCTCGTCGATCGCCCGGGCGTGCTCCATCAGCAGTCCCTTGCGGGGGTGCGACAGGGAGTCGAAGGCGCCGGCCTTGATCAGCGACTCGACGACCTTCTTGTTGCAAGCGACCTGGTCGACCTTCTCCAGGAAGTCGTAGAAGTCGCTGTACGGCCCCTTCTCCTTGCGGCAGGCGACGATCGAGGCAACCACCCCGGTGCCGACGTTGCGGACCGCGGACAGCCCGAACCTGATGTCGGTGCCCACCGGGGCGAAGTCGCGGACCGAGGTGTTGACGTCCGGTGGCAGCACCTTGATGCCCATCGACCGGCACTCCGCCAGGTAGATGGCCATCTTGTCCTTGTCGTCACCGACACTGGTCAGCAGCGCGGCCATGTACTCGGCCGGGTAGTTGGCCTTGAGATACGCCGTCCAGTAGGAGATCAGCCCGTACGCCGCGGAATGCGCCTTGTTGAAGGCGTAGTCGGAGAACGGCAGCAGGATGTCCCACAGCGTCTTGACCGCGGCTTTCGAGTACCCGCGCTCGGCCATGCCGCCGGAGAACTTCTCGAACTGGGCGTCCAGTTCGGCCTTCTTCTTCTTGCCCATCGCGCGCCGCAGCAGGTCGGCGGCGCCGAGCGAGTACCCGGCGACGTGCTGCGCGATCGCCATGACCTGCTCTTGGTAGACGATGAGACCGTATGTGTCGCCGAGGATCTCGGACAGCGCCTCGGCCAGTTCGGGATGGATTGGGATGACCGGCTTGCGCTTGTTCTTGCGGTCGGCGTACTCGTTGTGCGAGTTCGCGCCCATCGGGCCCGGCCGGTACAGCGCGCCGACGGCGGAGATGTCCTCGAAATTGTCGGGGCGCATCGACCGCAGCAGGGCGCGCATCGGACCGCCGTCGAGCTGGAAGACGCCGAGGGTGTCGCCGCGGGCCAGCAGGTCGAAGGTCTTCTGGTCGTCGAGGGCGAGGTCCTCCAGCACGACCGTCTCGCCGCGGTTGGCCTTGATGTTGATCAGCGCGTCGTCCAGGACCGTGAGGTTGCGCAGCCCCAGGAAGTCCATCTTGATCAACCCGAGCTTCTCGCACGTCGGGTAGTCGAACTGGGTGATCACGGCGCCGTCCTGCTCGCGCTTCATGATCGGGATGAGGTCGAGCAACGGCTCCGACGACATGATCACGCCGGCCGCGTGCACACCCCACTGGCGCTTGAGACCCTCGAGCCCGCGCGCGGTCTCGACGACCTTGCGGACATCGGGGTCGGTGTCGACCAGCGCCCGGAACTCGCCGGCCTCGTTGTACCGGGGGTCGGACGGCTCGAACATCTTGGCCAGCGAGACGTCCTTGCCCATCACCGGCGCCGGCATCACCTTGGTGATCCGGTCGCCGACGGAGAACGGCATGCCGAGCACCCTGGCGGAGTCCTTGACGGCCTGCTTGGCCTTGATGGTGCCGTAGGTGACGATCTGCGCGACCCGGTCGTCGCCGTACTTCTCGGTGACGTAGCGAATGACGTCACCGCGCCGGCGTTCGTCGAAGTCCACGTCGAAGTCGGGCATCGAGACACGGTCGGGGTTCAGGAAGCGCTCGAAGATCAGCCCGTGCTGCAACGGGTTCAGGTCGGTGATCCGCATCGCGTACGCGACCATCGAACCCGCGCCGGACCCGCGGCCGGGGCCGACCCTGATCCCGATGTCCTTGGCCCAGTTGATGAAGTCGGCGACCACCAGGAAGTAGCCGGGGAAGTTCATCTGGGTGATGACGCCGACCTCGAAGTCGGCCTGCTTCTGCACCTCGGGCGGGATGCCGTCGGGGAACCGGGCGGTGAGACCGCGGCCGACCTCCTTGACGAACCAGGTTTGCTCGGTCTCCCCCTCCGGCACCGGGAACCGGGGCATGTAGGAAGAGGACTCGTCGAAGTCGACAGAACACCGTTCGGCGATCAGCAGGGTGTTGTCGCAGGCCTCGCGCAGCTGGTACTTGCCGTCCCACAGCGCGCGCATCTCGGCCGGTGACTTGAGATAGAAGTCGCGGGCGTCGAACTTGAACCGGTTGGGGTCGTCCAGGGTCTTGCCGGACTGCACGCAGAGCAGCGCCTCGTGGGTGTCGGCATCCGCCGCGTCGGTGTAGTGCAGGTCGTTGGTGGCGACCATCGGCAGCTGCAGATCCCTGGCCAGCCGGAGCAGGCCGTCCCGCACCCTGGTCTCGATGGACAGCCCGTGGTCCATCAGCTCGAGGAAGTAGTTCTCCTTGCCGAAGATGTCCCTGAACTCGGCGGCCGCGGCGCGCGCCTTGGCGTAGTCGCCGATCCGCAGCCAGGTCTGCACCTCGCCGGACGGGCAGCCGGTGGTGGCGATGAGGCCGTCCGAGTACTGGGCGAGCAGTTCCCGATCGGCGCGCGGCTTGTAGAAGAAACCCTCCAGCGACGCCCTGGAGGCCAGCCGGAAGAGGTTGTGCATGCCCGCGGTGGACTCGGACAGCAGGGTGATGTGCGTATAGGCACCGGCACCCGAGACGTCGTCATCACCGCCGTCGGCCCAGCGCACCCTGGTGCGCTCGAACCGCGAGGTGTTCGGCGTGAGATAGGCCTCCATGCCGATGATCGGGTTGACGCCCGCGGCCTTTGCCTGGCGGTAGAAGTCGTGCGCGCCGAAGACGTTGCCGTGATCGGTCATCGCCAGCGCGGGCATGCCCATCTCGGCGGTGCGCTCGAACAGCTTGCCGAGCCGGGCGGCCCCGTCGAGCATGGAGTACTCGGTGTGCACGTGCAGGTGAACGAACGAATCAGTAGTGGACACCGAGCCCCTTCCACATAGGCAGGCTCGTTTCTATCACTGATTCCCGACAGCCCCGGGCGCGCCGCCGCCCGCGAGTTCTACCGCCCGCCGTTGCAGTACCGCTCGGCGTACAGCGTGACGTCCTGTCGTTCCGGAGCCAGTCGGGTCAGCAACTGCTGGACGTGCATCTTCACCTGCTGCGCCTCGGGCGCGGTTTCGCCGACGAGGTGCTCGGCAAGCCTGTCGAGTTCATGGACGACCCGGGAGTGGGCGACCCGCGGTTCGCGGGCCGCCGCCTCCACCGTCGTCATCCAGTGCTGGTAATCCTTATCGTTCACTGCAATCTCCCTCGGAATGACGGCGTCAATATCAGGTTGACGACGCTGTCAGACCCGCCTTCCATGCTTGTTGAGCACGCATGGAGCGACAAGGGACCAAGGACCTGTTAAGGCTTGTAGCGCCTGCGCCCAATCAGGAAGCCGGCGAGCAGGCCGCCGACGGCCGCGATGGTGAGCGCCACCCAGAGTGCGATGGTGGCGCTGAAGAAGACGAAGGACACCTCGACCTGATCCCGGTTGATGGCAATGAAGACCACGACCAGCGCGGCGATGACGAGACCGCCGATCGCCCGGCCGCTGAGCCCGCTCTTCTTGGCGGGAGCAGCGCCCCCGGGATACTCGGTCATCTACTGATACCGCCTCACCTGAACAATGTGGACCGGCTCCGACTCCGGGCCGAGCCAACTCCAGTTGTGCTGGGACCAGTGCCACGTCGCACCGGTGACCAGATCGTGCGCTTCGAACGAATCATCCCATCCGAGACCGATGTCCGGCATGTTGAGATGGAACCAGGACGCCTGATTCTGGTGCGGATCCAGGTTCGCCACGACGATGATCGTGTCGTTGCCGCGGCTCTTGGAGAACACCATCACGTTGGAGTTCTCGGCGTTGTGGAAGCGCAGGTTCCGCAGCCAGTGCAACGCCGGGTGCTCGCGGCGGATCCGGTTGATCAGCGACAGGTACGGGGCGATCGACTGCCCCGCCTTCGCCCCGTACTCGTCGTAGTCCTCCCAGTGCCGGTCCTTGAACTGGTACTTCTCGTTGTCCAGTTGCTCCTGAACGCCCGGCCGTGGCTCGCTCTCCATCAGTTCGTAGCCGGCGTAGATGCCGTAGGTGGGCACCAGGGTGGCCGCCAGCGCCGCCCGGAGCTTCCAAGCGGCCCGGCCGCCGGTCTGCATGTACGGCGTCAGGATGTCGTGGGTGGTCGGCCAGAAACTCGGCCGCATGTAGTGCGCCGAATCCCGGGCGAGTTCCTGGCAGTAGTCCTCCAGCTCCCATTTCTGGTTGCGCCACGCGAAGTAGGTGTACGACTGCTGGAAGCCGATCTTGCCCAGCCCGTGCATCATCGCCGGCCTGGTGAACGCCTCGGCGAGCCAGATCACCTCGGGATGATCAAGGGCCACGTCACCGATCAGCCACTCCCAGAACTCCACCGGCTTGGTGTGCGGATTGTCGACGCGGAAGATCTTGACCCCGTGGTCGATCCAGACCTGGACGACCCGGCGGACCTCCGCGTAGATGCCCTCGGGATCGTTGTCGAAGTTCAGCGGGTAGATGTCCTGGTACTTCTTCGGGGGGTTCTCGGCATAGGCGATCGTGCCGTCGTTGCGGGTGGTGAACCACTCCGGATGAGTGGTCACCCAGGGATGGTCCGGCGCGCACTGCAGCGCCAGGTCCAGGGCGACCTCGAGCCCCAGCTCCCCGGCCCGGGCGACGAAGTAGTCGAAGTCCTCGAACGTGCCCAGTTCCGGATGGATGGCGTCATGCCCGCCGTCGGCGGACCCGATCGCGTACGGCGAGCCCGGATCGTGCTCACCGACGACCAGGGTGTTGTTGGGGCCCTTGCGGTTGATGGTGCCGATCGGGTGCACCGGCGTGAGATAGATGACGTCGAAACCCATCCCGGCGACGGCGTTCAGCCGCTCGGCGGCGGTGCGCAGCGTCCCGCTCTGCCAGAGCCCGGTGGTCTCGTCGAAACGGGCGCCCTCCGACCGCGGGAAGAACTCGTACCACGCGCCGTACAGTGCCCGCTCGCGCTCGACCAGCCACGGGTAGTCCGGGCTCGGCGTGACGTAGTCGCGCAGCGGCCTGGCCTCCAGTTCGTGCACCACCCACGGCGAGATGCCCGCGCCCAGGCGGTTTCCCGGCGAATGGTCGGTGTTGCGGAGCTTGCCGATTGCGTCCAGCAGCGGGGCCTGCTGTTCCGGGGTACGGTCCACCTCGGCGACCGCCCGCTCGAGGACCCTGGCGCCCTCCTCGAGCATCATCTCGGTGTCGACGTCGGCCGCCACCTTGATCACGGCGTCGTGGTGCCAGGTGCCGTAAGGATCCGACCAGCCCTCCACCCGGTAGGACCACCTGCCGGTGGTCGGCGCGCTCACGGTCGCGGTCCAGTGGTCCAGACCCGGGTTGACGCACGTCATCGGCAGCGAGGTCGTGCTGCCGTCCGGGGCGGTCAGCACCACCGTCGCGTTCACCGCGTCGTGGCCCTCCCGGTACACCGTCGCGGTGACGTCGAATTCCTCCCCGACCACCGACTTGGACGGCCGGGTGCCTTCGTCCACGGTCGGGAAGACGTCGGCGACCGGGATCCGCCCCAGCTTGCGCGACCCGGCTGTGGGTGGGATCCGTGGCGGTGCGGCGGGTGCCTTCTTGGCGGGGGTGCGACGGGCTGGCTTCTTCGGAGTGGCTGCGGTCTTTGGAGTGGCAGTGTCTTTGGGAGTGGCAGTGGTCACGCGAAGAAGGTACCCAAAAGGGCGTCAGCCGCTGCGCGCCGCCCGGTACCTGCGGATCAGCTCATTGGTCGAGCTGTCGTGCTGCAGGTCGGGCTCCTGCGTCGACTGCAGTTCGGGGATGACGCGCTGGGCCAGTTGCTTGCCGAGCTCGACCCCCCACTGGTCGAACGAACCGATCGACCAGACCGCTCCCTGGGTGAACACGCTGTGCTCGTACAGCGCGACCAGCTGACCGAGGACGTACGGGGTCAGGCGGTCGATCAGGAAGGTCGACGACGGCCGGTTCCCCTCGAAAACCTTGAACGGCACGAGGTTCTCGGGTGTGCCCTCGGCCCGCACCTGCTCGGCGGTCTTGCCGAAGGCGAGCGCCTCGCCCTGCGCGAAGACGTTCGACGTCAGGTAGTCGTGGTGATCGCCCAGCGGGTTGAGTGAGTGCGCGAAGGCGATGAAGTCGACCGGGATGGTGAGCGTGCCCTGGTGGATCAGCTGGTAGAAGGAATGCTGGCCGTTGGTGCCCGGCTCGCCCCAGTAGACCGGCGACGTCGGGTAGTCGACCACGGTGCCGTCCAGCGTGACGTACTTGCCGTTGGACTCCATCGTGAGCTGCTGTAGGTAGGCCGGGAAACGGTTGAGGTACTGGTCGTACGGCAGCACCGCCTGGGTCTGCGCGTCGAAGAAATTCGTGTAGTAGAAGGTCAGCAGGCCCATCAGGACCGGCAGGTTGTGCTCGAGCGGGGCCGTCCGGAAATGATTGTCGACGGCATGCGAACCGGCCAGCAGCTGGTCGAAGTTGTCCGGTCCGATGGCGATCATGGTGGACAGCCCGATGGCGGACTCCATGGAGTAGCGGCCGCCCACCCAGTTCCAGAACCCGAACATGTTGGCGGTGTCGATGCCGAACCCGCTGACCGCTTGGGCGTTGGTGGAGACCGCCACAAAATGCTTGGCCACGGCCGAGTCGTCGCCGAGCGCGGCGAGCACCCAGTCGCGCGCCGATCCCGCGTTGGTCATCGTCTCCAGGGTGGTGAAGGTCTTGGAGGAGATGATGAACAGCGTCTCGGCCGGGTCGAGATCGTGGGTCTTCTCGGCGAAGTCGGTGCCGTCGACATTGGAGACGAAGCGGAAGTCCAGGTCGCGCTGGCTGTAGTGCCGCAGGGCCTCGTAGGCCATCACGGGGCCAAGATCCGACCCGCCGATCCCGATGTTGACGACGGTCCTGATCCGCTTGCCGGTGTGCCCCTTCCACTCCCCGGACCGGACGCGGTCGGCGAACGCGCGCATCCGGTCGAGCACCTCGTGGACGTCGGGGACGACATCGCGCCCGTCGGTCTCGATCACCTCGCCGGTCGGCGCCCGGAGCGCCACGTGCAGCACCGCGCGGTCCTCGGTGATGTTGATGTGCTCACCGGCGAACATCTTCTCGCGAAGCTCGACCAGACCGGACTCCTGTGCGAGATCGACCAGCAGTGCGATGGTCTCGGCGGTCACCCGGTGCTTGGAGTAATCCAGGTAAATACCCTCGGCCTCCAGGGTCAGCGCCGTCCCGCGGGTGGGATCCGTCGCGAACAATTCCTTGATGGTCAGGCCGCGCACGCTCTCGACATGCTGTTCGAGAGCTCGGTACGCCCCGCGTCGGCGCAGAGGTGTCGTCATGCGCGAGAACCTACCGGCCTACAGGTCGAGGTGTAGGCGCAGGGCCTGGTCGAGTTCCGCCATGAGCGGGGCGTGCAACTGACCGAGCGCAGGCCCCAGACGTTCGTACGCGATCGATCGGACCTGTTCGGCCTGGGCCTTGGAAGCCGTGCGCAAACCGCCGGATTCGGCGGGGATCAGCACCTGGAACGCGAAAACCCTGGCGGTGTTGGTGGTCAGCGGCACGACGGTGACCACTCCTCGACCCGAGCGTTCGGCGGCGGCGTTCGCCCGATCGTTGCTGACGATGACAGCGGGCCGACGCTTGTTGGCCTCACTGCCTCGAACCGGGTCCAGATCCACGATCCGAACCTCCCCGCGGCGCATCAGGCCAGCCCGTCGGTGGCCGCAGACTCCCAGGCCTCACGGTCGCCGGAGTTGTCCCATTCTTCCCACGCGGCCGCGTACTCCTCCTCGAGCCCGGACCGTCGGAGCAGCCGGATCGCCTGATGAATTGCGGCCGACCTCGACGCCAAGCCCATTGCGCGAGCGTGCTCGTCCAACGCGGCCACGTCGTCGTCGGGCAGGCTGATGCTCAGTTTCACACCGTGATGCTACCGCGGTAGCACCGTCACCGGGACAGCACCTCGAGCGCGTGGGCGAGGTCGGCCGGGTACGGGCTCGTGAACTCCACCCGGCGTCCGTCCTCCGGGTGCGCGAAGGCAAGGGTGCGGGCGTGCAGCCACTGTCGGGTCAGGCCGAGCCTGGCGGCCAGCGTGGGGTCCGCACCATAGGTGCGGTCACCGACACACGGGTGCCGGGTGGCGGCGAAATGCACCCGGATCTGGTGCGTGCGACCGGTTTCCAGGTGGATCTGCAGCAGGCTGGCCGACGGGAACGCCTCGAGGGTCTCGTAGTGGGTGATGCTCTCCCGGCCGCCCGCGACGACCGCGAATTTCCAGTCCGACGACGGATGCCGGCCGATCGGGGCGTCGATGGTCCCGGAACTGGGATCGGGGTGTCCCTGCACGACAGCGTGATAGATCTTGTCGACCGTCCGGTCCCGGAAAGCGTCCTTCAGCACCGAGTACGCCCGCTCGCTGAGTGCGACCACCATCACCCCGGTGGTCCCGACGTCGAGCCGGTGCACGATGCCGCGGCGTTCCTCGGCCCCCGAGGTGCTGGTCCGGATCCCCATCCCGGCCAGCGCGCCCAGCACCGTCGGGCCGGTCCAGCCGGGGCTCGGGTGTGCGGCGACCCCGGCCGGCTTGTCGACCACCGCGATGTCGGCGTCGCGGTACAGGATCGTCAGGCCGTCGACGGTCTGCGGGACCACCGTCGCCGGCCGCTCGGGCTCGGGCAGGGTGATCTCCAGCCAGCTGTCCGGCGTCAGCCGCAGTGAACGGATCGCGGCGGATCCGTCGACCAGCACCCCGCCACCGTCGATCATCGCGGCGACGCTGGTGCGGCTCATCCCGAGCAGCTTCGCGAGCCCGGCGTCGACGCGCATGCCGGCCAGCCCGTCGGGGACGGGCAGTCTTCGTACCTCAGGCACTCTTGGCCTTCCTGGTGGAGGTGCCGTCGAAGTCGATACCGAGCAGCGCGGTGATGACGAGACTGATCCCGCCGATGGTGATGGCCGAGTCGGCCACGTTGAAGACCGGGAAGTACTCGGCGTTGGGCCCGAAAACCGAGACGAAGTCGACGACGTGACCCTGCAGGAAGCCCGGCGCGCGGAAGATCCGGTCGATCAGATTGCCGATCGCGCCGCCGAGCACCAGGCCCAGCGAGACCGCCCAGGGGGTCGACCGCAGCCGCGGCGCCATCCGGATGATGACGATGACGACGCCGATCGCGGCGAGCGCCAGCAGCCAGGTCATCCCGGTGGCCAGTGAGAAGGCGGCGCCGGGGTTCCGGATCAGCGAGAGGTAGACCAGCCCGCCGAGCAGCCGGACCGGCTGATTCGGCTGCACGGTCGCCACGATGATGATCTTGCTGACCAGATCCAGGACGACGACGGTCGTCGCGATGGCCGCGAGCAGCCCCACCTTGCGGGGTTGGAGGGTTTCGGTCACTGTCCCATTGTCCCCGGATTGCCCCGCTCACCGAACCAGCCCGCCAGCGCACCGCCCCTGCCGACCGCCCGCAACCGCCGTTCGGTGGCGGCGCGAACCCGCTCTGGAGCCACGATCAGCAGCTGATCGCCCGACTGCAGCCGCACGGTCGGGGTGACCGCGACCGGCTCCCCGTCGCGCAGCAGCAACCCGATCGTCGAGGGCGCAGGCAACCGCAGCTGCGAGACGTAGACGCCGTGCATCCGCGAGTCCTGCGGGATGGTCACCTGCAGGACGTGCGCATTCATCTCGTCCAGCGGTGCCGCTTCCAGCTGGATCTCCAGCGGCTCGCCGCCCTGGATCACCCGGAGCTTCCGGGCGACGAACGGCAGGCTGGTGCCCTGCAGCAGGGTGAAGATCACCACCACCACCACGATGACGTCCAGCAGCTTCTCCGCCGACGGCACCCCGTTGAGCAGCGGGATGGTGGCCAGCACGATCGGCACCGCGCCGCGCAGCCCGGACCACGACAGGAACGCCTGATCGCGCCATGGCACCCGGAACGGTGTTGCGGCGGCCAGCACGGACAGCGGTCGGGCGACCAGCAGCAGCACCAGCCCGATCGCGATACCGGGGAACAGGGCGGCGGGCAGCCTGCTCGGCTCCACATAGAGCCCGAGCATGACGAACAGGCCGATCTGCGCCAGCCAGCCGAGCCCCTCGGCGAACGACAACGTCGACGCCCGGTGCGGCAGCCGGGAGTTGCCCAGGATCACGGCGGCGACGTAGGTGGCCAGGAAGCCGGACGCGTGCGCCACGGTGCCCATCGCGTAGGCGCCCCCGATCAGCGCGATGGTGGCCAGCGGGTACAGGCCGGCGGCGGGCAGTGCCTCCCGGCGAAGCAGCCAGGCGCCGGCGAAGCCGATGCCTGCGCCGACCACCGCACCGGCGATCAGCTCGTAGACCACCAGCAACGGGTCGACCCAGGTGATCTCGGTGCTGCTGGCCAGCAGTACCACCGCGATGACCACCGGCGCGTCGTTCAGCCCGGACTCCAGCTCCAGCGCCGCGGACAGCCGCGGTTTGACGCCGATGCCGCGGAGCACCGAGAACACCGCCGCGGCGTCGGTACTGGAGAGCACCGCACCCCACAGCAACGACGTCCGCCAGTCGTACCCCAGCAGGAAATGCACACCCGCGCCGGCCACCGCGATCGAGACCACGACCGAGACGGTCGCCAGCGAGATGCCCAGACCCAGTGCCGGGCGGACGTTGTCCCACCGGGTGGTGAGCCCGCCCTCGGCGAGGATGAAGACCAGTGCCACGAAGCCGAGTTGCTCGGTGAGCAGGGCGTTCTGCAGGTCGATGATGCCGAAGCTGTCGATGCCGAGGACCATCCCGATGCCCAGGTACAGCAGCAGTGACGGCATCCCGAGCCGGCTGGACAGCCGGACAGCGATCAGCGCGAGCAGCAACACGAGGGAGGCGATGCCGAAGGCACCCTCGGGTGTGTTCAGGCTCAGGTCCATCTGTCAGCGACGCAGCGCCGGCGTCATGCCGAGCGCACTCAGGACCTCGATCGTCGCCTTCGAGCGATTGAACGTGTAGAAGTGCAGGCACGGCGCGCCCGCGGCGAGCAGCTCCTCGCTCATCCGCACGGCATGCGCCATCCCCACGGCCCGCCCGGCGGCCGGGTCGTCCTTGACCTGCTGCAGCTCCTCCGCGAGGTCGGCCGGGATCCGTTGACCGGAGAGCTCGTGGATTCGCATCAGCCGGCCGTACGAGGTGATCGGCATGATCCCGGGCAGCAGTGGCACGTCGGCCCCGGCGGCCGTCATCCGGTCGCGCAAACGGCAGTAGTCCTCTGCGGAGAACAACATCTGGGTGATCGCATAGTCGGCGCCCGCCCGGATCTTCGCCACCAGGAACGCGGTGTCCGAGTCCAGGTCGGCCGACCGCGGGTGCTTGTCCGGATAGGCGGCGACACCCACCGAGAAGTTGCCGAGCGAGCGGGTCAGCCGGACCAGTTCGCTGGTGTACTGCAGCCCCTGCGGGTGTGCCACCCATTCGCCGAGCGGGTCACCGGGCGGATCACCGCGCAGGGCCAGGATGTTGCGCACCCCGACGGAGGCGTAGGCGCCGATCACCTGACGCAACTCGGCGACCGAGTGGCCGACGGCCGTCAGGTGTGCGACCGGGACCAGCGTGGTCTCCTCGGCGATCCGCTGGGTGACGCGGATGGTCCGCTGCCGCTTCGACCCGCCGGCCCCGTACGTCACGGACACGAACGCGGGCCGCAGGGGTTCGAGCCGCCGGACCGCCGTCCACAGGACGTCCTCGTCCGCGTCGGTGCGGGGTGGCATGAACTCCACCGAGAAGTGCGGTCCCGGGGCAGCGAGCTGTTCCGAGACTGTTGGCATTGGCGGAGCTTAACCGGGCCCGATCACGTTCGGATGAACCGACCTCGCGCAAACTGGACCCGTGAACCCGGACCGCCTGCAGGAAGTTCTCGCCACCGAGCTCGCGGTGCGCCGCGCCGAGCTGCTCGCGATCGACCCACGATTGGCCGACAGCGTCGATCTGCTGATCGCGTTCGTGACCGACGGGGGCAAACGGATCCGGCCCGAGTTCCTGTTCTGTGGCTGGTCGGCCGCCTCCGGCGGTGACCATGATGCTGCCCTGCTGACGGTCGCTGCGGCGCTGGAACTGATCCAGGCCTGCGCGCTGATCCACGACGACATCATCGACCGGTCCGAACGCCGGCGCGGCCGGCCGGCCACCCATCGCGCGCTGGCCAAGCTGCACGCCGACTCCGGGCTCGCCGGGAACTCCGAGCACTTCGGGGTGTCGGCCGCGCTCCTGCTCGGTGATTTCGCGCTGGCCTGGGCGGACGACCTCTTCGCCGCGGGGGCGCAGGCGCTGGGCGCGCTGGATCGGGCGCTGCCGATCTGGCGCTCGATGCGCACCGAGGTGCTGGGCGGGCAGTTGCTCGATCTGCTGGTGACGGCGTCGACCGGCCGTGACCCGGCAGAGCAGGCCTCGGATGCGTTGCGCATCAACAGGTTCAAGACCGCCGCCTACACCGTCGAGCGACCCCTGCAGCTGGGCGCGGTGCTGGCCGGGGCGGACCCGCAAACCGTCGCGGCCCTGCGCACCTACGGAGCGGACATCGGGGTGGCCTTCCAGTTGCGCGACGACCTGCTCGGGGTGTTCGGTGATCCCGCGGTGACCGGGAAACCCGCGGGCGACGATCTTCTCGAGGGCAAGCGCACCCTGCTGCTGGCCACCGCCAGGGCCGCCCTGATCGGCGACCCGCTGCTGACCGAACTGGATACCGGGATCGGCACGCCGGGGGCCGACCCGGCACGGCTCGCGGCGATCATCGACGGAACAGGTGCCGTCGACCGTCAGGAGGAGCACATCCGGGAACTGGTCGACGCCGGCTTGGCGGCGATCGGCGGGGTCAACGACGCGGCCCGGCGGCGGCTGACCGAGTTGGCGCACGCCGCCACGGCGCGGCGTCATTAGCTGTCAGAACCCGGCGACCTGCGCCCTGCGGTGCACCTCCCGGCCGCGGTTCTCCCGCAGCGCGTCGATCGGGGCCCCCGGCAGCGAGTCCTCCGCGGTGTACAGCCAGTTGACGATCTCCTCGTCATTGAAGCCGCCGTCGGTCAGCAGGGTGATCGTCGCCGGTAGCCCCTTGACGACCAGGCCGTCCTGGATGAACTCCGCCGGAACGCGCAGCACTCCCTGTACCCGGACGGCGAGCAACTGGCGCTCCCTGATCAGCTGGTGGACCTTGGTGACCAGCATCCCGAGTTGATCGGCGATCTGCGGAACCGGCACATACGTTGGTGATGTCGACACGGGTGTCAGCGTGCCATCTCCCGGCCACCTATGAGAACCGCGCGGACATCGGCCAGTGCACCGATGCCGGCCCGCAGGTCTCCATCCACGATCAGGATGTCGGCGTCATAGTCCTTGCGCAGCAGGCCTTTCCGGTCACCCACCCCGCAGGCGCGGGCCGCGATCGAGGTCGATGCGGCGAGCGCCTCGGCCGCTGTGGCGCCCGCGTCCACGAAGAATTCCGCCGAGCGGCGGAGGTTGCCGTGAGCCATGAACGGGTTGATCCCGGAGTCGGCCCCGGTCACGAAGGTGACCCCCGCGTCGCGCATCCGTGCCACCATCGCCAACCGGATCGCCCGGAAGCCCTCCGGGGTGGTGCCCATCCGCTTGATCATGTCCCGGATGGCCTGCGGCGCCCTGTCGATGGCGTCGGCCGGCGGCGAGCCGAACGCCCCGCCGACGACGATCCCGCTGCGGACCATCGTGTCCAGCGCGTCGTCGCCGATGTCCACGCCGGTCCCGGTCAGGCAGCTGCAGTGCTCGATGCCGTCGACGCCGACCTCGATTGCCTGCAGCACGGCCGGGAGTCCGTGCGCGTGCGCGGTGACCGGCAACCCGGCGGCGTGGCTGCGATCGACCAGGAAGCGGAAGTCCTCGGTGCTGAACTGGGTGTGCAGCACATCGGTGCCGGGGGTCGTCATCCCGCCGCTCGCCATCACCTTGACGATGTCGACCCGGCGCTCGACCCGCTCGTCGATCATCCGGGCCAGCGACGCCCGGTCCGCCACCTCGCCGCCCATGTAGTGGCAGTGCCCACCGGGACTGGTCAGCGGCGGGCCCGAGCCGAGGATGGTGGGCTCGAGATCAGAATCGCCGCGGTCCCGGCGGTCGACGACGCTGTAGTCGCGGTCCCCCAGGTCGCGCACGGTGGTGACCCCGGCGGCCAACTGGCGACGCAGCGATTCGGTGATCACCGCGTCGATCTCCTCCGCGGTGAACCCGGCGACCTTGTCGAGCGCGCTGAACGTGCTGTCGGCGACGAGGTGCGCGTGGGTATCGATCAGGCCCGGGAGAACGGTGCCGTCCCGGACCTCCCGGATGTCGATGCCCTCGGGCAGGTTCGGCAAGCCGTCCTCGACGCCGACGATCCGGCCGTCGTCGACGACAACCGTGGCGTCATCGGCGGCGAAGTCCTCACCGTCGAACAATCGTGACGTTCTGATCGCCAACATCGGTCCGGAGTACTCCGGACCGATGGCTCCGTCAACCTAGAATCGGTGGTTGTGGACCCCTACTTCGGCCTGACGAGCGGCACGGTGCTCGACGGCCGGTACCGGGTCGGGGCGCTGATCGCCCGGGGCGGGATGTCGATGGTCTACCGCGGCGTCGACACCAGGCTGGACCGCCCGGTCGCGATCAAGGTGATGAGCCCGCAATACGTCACCGACCAGGCATTCCTCACCCGGTTCGAGCGCGAGGCGCGGCTCGCGGCCTCCCTGGGACACAGCGGCGTGGTGGCGGTCTACGACCAGGGCCGGGACGGCGACCTGGTGTTCCTGGTGATGGAACTGGTCGACGGCGGAACGCTGCGCGACCTGTTGCGCGAGCACGGGTCGCTGTCGGTTCCCGTGACGCTGTCCGTGCTCGAGCCACTGCTGGCCGCGCTGGGTGCGGCGCACGCCGCCGGGCTGGTGCACCGGGACGTCAAGCCGGAGAACGTGCTGATCTCCTCCCGCGGCGAGGTGAAGATCGCCGACTTCGGACTGGTCAGGGCGGTGACGTCACAGACCATGGCGACCGGTGACGTCATCCTCGGGACCGTCGCCTACCTCTCCCCCGAGCAGGTCGCCACCGGCGCCGCCGACCCGCGATCCGACGTCTACGCGACCGGCGTGATGGCGTACGAGATGCTCACCGGCACAACTCCTTTCGCCGGCGACACGCCGATGTCGGTGGCCTACCAGCACGTCCATTCCGACGTGCCGCCGCCCGCCGACCGGGCCATCGGGACGCCGCAGGCGCTGGACGAACTGATCGTCGCGGCAACCAGGCGCAATCCAGCGGCCCGCCCGCGCGACGCGTCCGCCTTCCTCGCGGCACTGGTCGGTGTCAGGTCCCAACTCGGCCTGCGCAGGGTGCCGGTGCCCGTTCCGCACCGTCCCGCGGTGCTGGCCGGGGTCAGCGGTACCCGGGTGTTCGCCGGGCCGCCGCCGACCGCGCCGGCCCCCTTCCACCCGGCACCGGCACCGGCACCGGCGCCGGCACCGAGCCCCACGCAGGGACCGGCACCCGCCCCCACCGCCGTGACCCGCAGACCGGTGGCGGCGAAGTCCCTGCGCCGCCGGCGATGGTTGATCGCCATCCTGGTGATCCTGTTGCTGGGAATCAGCGCGGCCGCCGCTGGCTGGTGGCTCGGCGGCCGGTGGGCGGCGACGCCCGCCGCGGTCGGCCTGACCCGGATACAGGCCGAGGCACTCATCCGGGACGCCGGGCTGGTGCCCAGGGTCAGCACCGGTCACCAGAACACGGTGCCCGCCGGGGTGGTCGCCAGTTCGGAGCCGGACGCCGGGTCGCGGCAGCTGCGCGGGTCCGAGGTCGACCTGCTGGTGTCCAGCGGGCGGCCCGAGGTGCCGGCGATCGCCGCCGGCATCGACCCGGCGGCCGCGGCGGCGGCGGTGAAGGCGGCCGAACTGACCGCTGTCGTCGGCGCCGACAAGTCATTCGACGACACGGTTCCGGCCGGCGCGGTCGTCCGCACCGATCCCAAGGCCGGGACCGCCCTGCCGGTCGGCGGCCGCGTCACGCTGGTGCTCTCGGCCGGACCGGCCCCGTTGAAGGTCCCCGACGTCACCGGCAAATCCGCCGAGGACGCCGAGAACAAGCTCAAGGTCGCGGGTTTCGCGCTCGGACCGCGGCAGCGCACCTTCGACCCGGTCGCCGAACCCGGCGCGGTGCTGGGCTCGACGCCCGGTGCCGGTACGACGGTGCCCAGGGGCAGCACGGTGTCGCTCAAGGTCGCCGACGCGCTGACCGTGCCCGACGTGCGCGGGACCGCCACCGAGGATGCCGTCGCGGCACTGGAAAAGGCCGGTTTCACCGTCACCGTCGGCAATCCGGCCTTCGACCGGGAGATCGACGCCGGCGACATCCTGCGGACCGACCCGGGTCCGGGGACCAGGGTCGACCCGAACGGCGCGGCCATCTTCCTGGTGCCCTCCAATGCCGTCGCCGTTCCCGAGTTGACCGGCGGCACGGTGGCTCAGGCGGAACAACAGGCTGCGGCGCTGGGGCTTTCGCTCAGTGTCAGCGCGCTGTTCGGGGCCGAGGACGCGACCGTTTGGGATCAGAGCCCTGGCGCGGGCGGCCGGGTGGAGCCCGGTGGCACGGTCAGCGTTTCGGCGTTCCCGTAGCGCTTTCGGTCGACGTCAGCCGCGGAGCATCTCCGCCACCAGGAAGGCCAGTTCCAGCGACTGCTGGGTGTTCAGCCGCGGGTCGCAGGCGGTCTCGTAACGTCCGGCGAGATCGGCATCGGAGATCTCCTGTGCGCCGCCCAGGCACTCGGTGACGTCCTCACCGGTCAGCTCGACGTGGATGCCGCCGGGGTGCGTGCCCAGTTCGCGGTGCACCTCGAAGAATCCCTGCACCTCATCGACGATGCGGTCGAAATGCCTTGTCTTGTAACCGGTCGAGGCCTCGTGGGTGTTGCCGTGCATCGGATCGCACTGCCAGATGACCTGGTGTCCCGACGCCTGCACCTTCTCGATGATCGGCGGCAGCACGTCCCGGACGGCGCCGTTGCCCATCCGGGAGATCAACGTCAGCCGGCCCGGCTGGTTGCGCGGGTCGAGCAGCTCGACATACTCGACGGCCTGTTCGGGGGTGGTACCCGGACCGATCTTCAGCCCGATCGGGTTCGACAGGAGTTGCGCGAACGCGATGTGCGCACCCTCCAACTGGCGGGTGCGCTCACCGACCCACAGGAAGTGCCCCGACAGGTCGTACAGCCGCGGCTCGTCGTGCCGGGTGTCCAGCCGCAGCATGGCGCGCTCGTAGTCCAGCAGCAGCGCCTCGTGGGACGCGAAGATGTCCACCTGGTGCAGGGAGTGACTGTCGACGCCGCAGGCCGACATGAACCGCATCGCCCGGTCGATCTCGCCCGCCACCCGCTCGTACCGCTCCCCCGCCCTGGAGGTCAGCACGAACTCCTGGTTCCACTCGTGCACCCGCGCCAGGTCGCCCATCCCGGTGCTGGTCACCGCCCTGACCAGGTTCATCGCGGCCGAGGAGTTCGCGTACGCCCGCACCATCCGGGACGGGTCGGCGACGCGCGCCTCCGGGGTAGTCGCCAGCGAGTTGATGATGTCGCCGCGGTAGGACGGCAGGCCCAGCGAGTCGGTGCCCGACGAACGCGGTTTGGCGTACTGGCCGGCGATCCGGGCGACCTTGACGACCGGCATCGAGGCGCCGTAGGTGAGCACCACCGCCATCTGCAGCAGGGTGCGGATGTTGCCCCTGATGTGCGGCTCGGTGTTGTCGACGTAGGTCTCCGCGCAGTCGCCGCCCTGCAGCAGGAAGGCCTCACCGCGGGCGACGGCGGCCAGCTGATTCGCCAGGTTGTCCACCTCGGCGGGCACCGTCACCGGCGGCACGGCCTCCAGCACCGCCCGCACGGCGAGCACCTGCTCGGGATCCGGCCACTCCGGCTGCTGCGCGGCCGGCCGTGCCAGCGCGTCATCGAGGCGGTCGCGCAGCTCCTGCGGCAGCGGCGGAAGGCTCGGCAGGATGTCGGCCGGGATGTCGATCGTCCAGTTCACGGGGACCAGCCTAGGCCGAAAAACGAGCGGCTCAGGCCGGGTACTTCCGCGCCTCCAGCGCGTCCTGCGCCACCCGCCACCTCGCGTAGGCCAACCGGGCATCCGCGAGCGCGTCGTGCCGGTCGGCGCCGGGACCCGGAATGGGCGGCGAACCGGCGGCCTCCCAGTGCTGACGGATCTCCCGGGTCAGCCGGGGGACGTCCCGCGGCAGGTCGGGCATCGCACCCCACAGCTGGGCCAGCACGACGTGGTCGTAGGCGGCGAACCAGGCCCACAGTTCGATGGGCTCCCCCGGCGCGGACAGGAAGGCGTAGAGCTCGTCACGGATCGACGAGCGCGACCGCCATGCCTTGTCGGCGGGCGACGGCAGCTTGTCCAGGACGTGCCGGCGGACCCACTGGTTCGCCTTCCCAGGGTCGAACTCCGTCGAGACGGCGTAGAACTCGCGGCCGTCCTCGGCGATCACACCGATCGAGACCAGCTCGATCGTCCGACCGTCTTCGAGGAACTCGCAGTCGTAAAAGTACCGGGCGACCAACTCCGGTCAGCCGGCCTTGGTGCCGGGCAGCCGGGTGACGGTGCCGGGGCCGCGCCCCTCCGCGGTCACCGGCGGCTGTCCCGCCTCGACGGCGGCAGCATCGGCCTTGACCTTGGCGGCGTACACGTCGACGTATTCCTGGCCGCCGAGTTCCATCAGGCGGTACATGATCTCGTCGGTCATCGACCGCTCGACGAACCTGTCGCCCGCCATGCCCTCGTAGCGGGAGAAGTCCAGCGGCCGGCCGACGATCATCGCGATGCGCCGCGGCCGCCACATCTTCGATCCGATCGGGTTGACCTTGTCGGTACCGATCATCACCAGTGGGATGACCGGGACACCGGCCTCGAGAGCCATCCGGGCCACGCCGGTCTTGCCCTTGTACAGCCGGCCGTCGGGCGAGCGGGTGCCCTCGGGGTAGATACCGAGGATGTGCCCCTCCTTCAGCAGCCGGACGCCGGTGTCCAGCGCCGCGCGCGCCGCCGAGGCACCGCTGCGGTCGACCGGGACCTGACCCATGCCGCTGAAGAACGCCTTCTTGAACGCCCCCTTGATGCCCTTCTCGGTGAAGTACTCCGCCTTCGCGAGGTAGGTGACCCGGCGTTTGATGTGCAGCGGGGTGAAGAAGGAGTCCGCAACGGACACATGGTTGCCGGCCAGGATGGCCGCGCCGTGCTCCGGGATGTACTCCGCGCCGATGACCTTGCAGGGGAAGAAGAGTCGGAGAAGCGGCCCGAGCAGGACGTACTTCATCAGTTTGTAGAGCACGCGGGAAGGCCCCTTAGCTCGCCGGTCACGATTGCGACAACCGTACGCCGCTGCGCAACCCGGCGCCCCCACCGCCACGCGTGCGACCATGGACTCCATGCACGTGACAGCTCGGGAGCGTAGATGACCGACCTTCCCCCCGACCGTGGGCGAACGGCCTTTCGCTACGACGGCAACGACGTCGGCGTCCTGCTCATCCACGGATTCACCGGTGCTCCCGGTTCGATGCGCCCGTGGGCCGACCACCTCGTGGCGGAGGGCTACACCGTTTCGCTGCCGGTGCTCCCCGGCCACGGCACCAGGTGGCAGGACGCGAACCGGACGACGTTCGACGACTGGCTCGCCGCCGTCACCTCCGAACTGCGACAGCTGACCGAACGCTGCCGCTCCGTCGTGGTCGGTGGGCTGTCGATGGGCGGAACCCTGACCCTGCGACTTGCCGAGCTCTATCCCGACGCGATGGCAGGCATCATGCTCGTCAATCCCTCTGTCCTGACCCTGCACTGGGAGGCCAAGCTGCTGCCGGTGCTGCACCGGGTGCTGCCGTCGTTCCCGCCGATCAAGGGCGACATCGCGAAGCCCGGGACGGTCGAGCCCGGCTACACCCGGCTGCCGGTCAAAGCCATGCATTCGCTCTGGCGCGCCTGGCCCGTCGTCCGGCAGGACCTCGACAAGGTGACGGCGCCGGTCCTGCTGCTGCACTCGCGGGTCGACCACACCGTCGAGCCGATCAACTCGCAGATCGTCCGCGAGGGCCTGCGGTCCACCGAAGTCACCGACATCGAACTCGAACGCAGCTATCACGTTGCCACGCTGGACTACGACGCCGAGTTGATCTTCAGCTCGTCGGTGGAGTTCATCGAGAAGGTCACCGCGGGCCTGCCGTGACGACCGCACCGGGAGAAGGCGAGGACTTCTCGAACCAGGACGAGCAGCCGGGGCCGCAGGCGTGGCGCAGCCACCCGTCCGACGCCGACGTCGACGCGGCGTTCGCGCAGATCATCTCGGGCCTCATGGTGGAGGGTGGGCCCGGACGGCACCCCTCCGCCGGCGGGTCCGCCGCGGGACTGGACGACCCACCTGCACCGCCCCCTCCCCCGCAACGCGGCGAAACCGGCGCCGAACGGGCCAGGCGCCGCGAACTCCGCAGGCTGGAAAGGGCCGAGGAGGTCGCCGAGTTCGCGGCCCGGCAGGCCGAGGTGGACGCCGAGAGAGAAGCCGACGAAGCACATTTCACGCCACCGGAGCCGCCGCCGCTGCCGCGGCCCAAGGGCCGCACGATCGGGGCAGTGCTGATGATCGTCGCCGGGATCGTGCTGTTGGCCAAGCCCGGCCTGCTGGCGATCGGGCCCGACCTGGTGCTGGTGATGGCCGCCGGGCTGCTGCTCGGCGGTGCCACGCTGCTGCTCACCGGGATCTGGCGCCGGCGGGGCGCGGAGGACGGGGACGACGGCGCGATCGTGTGACCCGGAGACGACCGGTCAGTGACCGGCGGCCAGCAATGCCGCGCCCAGGATGCCGGCCCGGTCGCCGAAGCGGGCCAGTTCGACCCTGGGCACCGGGCGGTGCCCGGCGCCGGTGATCGACCCGGCGAACTCCGAGACCGCCAAAGGCAGGAACATTCCCGCCGCGCTGGCGACTCCTCCGCCGATCACGATCATCTCGGGATCGAGGACATCGGTCACCAGGGCCAGCCCGACCGCCAGCCAGTGCCCGAGATCGTCCATCGCGGCCAACGCGGCAGGGTCCCCCTCGGTGGCCGCGATGGCCACCATCGTCCCGGTCAGCGCGCCAGGGTCGTTGCCGCTGAGCTGACGCAGCACAGGCGCATCGCCGGTGGACATCAGGTCCCGCGCGGTCTCGGCGAGCGCGGTGCCGGAGCAGTACCGCTCCCAGCATCCCCGCTTCCCGCACGGGCAGGCTCGGCCGTCCGGCACCACCGTCAGGTGACCGAGTTCGGGTGCGACACCGTGTGCACCGCGGTAGATCTCACCGTCGATGATCAGGCCGGCGCCGATGCCGGTCCCCAGCGCGATCAGCAACGCGATGGACGCGCCGGCCGACGCGCCGCGGCGGTACTCGGCCCAGGCGGCTGAGTTCACGTCGTGGTCCATCACCACCGGCAGCTGCACCCTCGAGGAGATCCGCTCCGGCACGTCGGCGTCACGCCAGGCCAGGTGCGGGGCGAACATCACCTTCTGCCGGTCGCGGCTGATGAACCCGGCGACCGCCAGACCCACCGCGGAGACCGGATGGGTGCCGGCGAGCTTCCCGATCAGCGTGACGAGGCAGTCCTCGGTCTCCCGCTCGGTGTGCGGGGTGGCGTCCCGCAGCGATGCGTGGATCTCCCCGTCGGCGTCGATGACGGCGGCGCGCACCGACGTTCCGCCGATGTCTACCCCGATCGTCGCCGGAACAGCCTTGCCGCTCATGAGATGTCGATGTGTTCGAGGCCCCCGCGACGCGGTGGGGGCGGGCCGGGATCGGGCCGGGGCGGGTCGGTGGCAGCCGCGCCGTCGGGCTCGGGGATCAGCGATCGCAACGTCCGGACTATCAGCAGGGCCCCGTCGACGAGGCGCGCCGTTGCCTCCGGCCGCTCCCCGCGGAGCACCGCGACGAACCGGCACAGCGGGCACGCCGTGCACGAAGCACCCTGCACCGACCCGCACTCCGGGCATCGACCCGCGGCGTCGGTGGTCTCCTGGGCCGCACCCTCGGCCGGTTTCATCGACGACAGCCGGTCCGCGACGACGTCGAGCAGCATGGCGGCCTCCTGGGCCAGCGGCCCGACGGCGGGCTGCTCCGGCGGCTGGTCGCCGGTCAACCGGCACCGACCAGGGACGAGGCGGCAAGACTGGCGGGCCAGAGGTCGGGGTCGGCCGCGAAGTCGATGATCAACCTGCCCTGCTGGAAGCTCGCCCCCTCGGTGCTGCAGCGCTGCAGCACCGACGGCAGTGCGATCCGGCGACGGACGTCGCCGACCGTCACGACAAGATCGGTTCCCGACCGGGACAGCGCGATGTCGCCGCGTTCCACCAACGGCAACGGCAACGAGAGCTGGTACCACCCGTCGGATCCGCTCACCTGGATCCCGAGCGGCGTCCCACCTCCGGACATCGGGTCGACGTCGGCGAACATGACCGATGCCAGCTCCGAAAGACGCTGCACGCCAATGGGTTCCACCGGACTCTGGGCAACCCGGCGGATCGGCACACCGGCGAACGACTCGAGCACCTGGGTCATCGTCTCCCGCTGTCCCTCGCGCTGCCGGCGCAGGAACTCACCGCCGACGCCACGCGGCAGCAGCCGGTTGACGGTGACCGCCTCGACCCGGAAGCCGTGCAGCGAGAGCGCGGTGAACAACCGCCTGGCCTCGGCGACGACGACCCGCTCGGGCGTGAGCACCAGCCGCACACCCGTCACCGCAGGGTCGGCCAGCAACGCGCGGGCCGCCATCAGCTCTGCCAGCAGGTCGCCCATCGCATCCCTGACCGTCGCGCTGGGCCCGGCACCCGGCGAACCGGTGAACGACGCCGCGATGGTGCGCAGCACCCGCTGCGGTGCGCCCAGCAGGCGCTGTGCATAGAAACCGATCGTCTCGGGCAACGCCAGCAGGCGGAGGGTCTCACCGGTGGGCGCGCAGTCGACGACGATGACGTCGAACTCCCCGGACTCGGCGAGCCGGCGCAGCTCGAGCAGGGCGACGATCTCCTCGGCCCCCGGCAGCACCGTCAGCTCCTCGGCCTGCACCTCGGCCATCCCGCGGGCGGCCAGCACGCCGACCAGGTAGCTGCGGATGTGTGACCAGCTCTGCTCGAAGCGGCCCCGGGTGTCGACCTGGGCAGCCCACAGCCCCGGCATCCCGGGGACCGGGGTCGGGTCGGCGTGCACCGGGACGCCCAGCACATCCGCGATCGAGTGCGCCGGGTCGGTCGACAGCAGCAGCGTCCGCGCGCCTCCGGTGGCACAGGCGATGGCCGTGGCCGCCGAGATGGTGGTCTTGCCGACGCCGCCCTTGCCGGTGTGCAGGGCGATCCTCATCCGCCCTCGACCCTCTTGCGCAACTCCTTGAGCGCGGTGTCCAGGATGACCCGCTCGGCCTTGCGGCGCAGCACCCCGACCATCGGCAGCATCAGGTCGACCGCCAGGGTGTACGTGACCTCGGTGCCCTGGTCGGTCGTGCGCAGCACGTACGACCCTTCCTGCGACTTCTGGAACTGTCCCGACACCAGGGTCCAGGAGACCGACATCCCATCATCGGGCCAGGTGTACGCCAGCTCGTAGGTGTCCTTCACCAGGCCGGCGTCCAGGCTGAAGCGCACCTGATTCGCGCGCTTGCCGTCCCCCGGGTCGGTGATCTCGACGGCCTTGACCGCCCCCGTCCAGTGCGGATACGCCTCGAAATCCGCGATCACATCCATGATCTCTTCGGGTTCGGCAGCCATGGTCAGTGTCTGCGAGGAGGGTGTGGCCATGGAGGAAGGCTACCCACGTCGTTGACGCTCGGCTGCACACCTCCCGGCAGCGCGGTGACCGGCGCGAACGTTCAGCTCAGCCAGACTTCGAACGGTTGGGGAAAGCGTTGGAAGTGCCCCACATTCACGCATTCGGTGAACCGGTGACGGGTGCGCCGGGCGATCGGCTGGTGGACGTGACCGAACACCGCCATCGTCGGGCCGTGCTCCTCGATGGACTCGCGCAACCCCGGCCCGAACATCTCCAGCCGTCCGGGCACGACGTCGTACCGCAGCCGGGCGAGCCCGGGCGGCACGTGCGAACAGAGGATGTCGACCGGGCCGACCGCACGAACCGCGGCGGCGAAATCCTCGGCCGAGCGGATCAACGGCTGCCAGACCGAACTGGGCGGGCGGAACGGGTGGCCGGGCCGCGACGACCCACCGGCGACGAAACCGAGCCGTCGACCGGCGATCTCGACCACCTCGCCGTCGAGGTAGGGCTGCTCGTTGCCGGCGACCTCGTTCCAGACCGCAGCCACGTCGACATTGCCCAGGGTCAGCAGCGCATCGGGGCCGACGGCGTCCAGCACCTCCCGATACCGGGTGGCGACAACGTCGGTCAAGGTGCCGACCGGGTCGGGGATGCCCGCCCACAGGCGGTGATTCAGCTCGCGCAGCGCCGTGAAGTCGCCGGCCAGCCTTAGCGCGATGAACTCGTTCACCCGCCGTTCACCGAAGATCCGGCCCAGGATGCCGGCCGACGCGTCGTGATAATCGACGTAATCGAGCAGGTCGCCCAGCACGACCAGCTGCTCGGAGCGGCGCGCTACGTCGGCCAGGCCGTCGATGTTGCCGTGGATGTCAGAGACGAACGAGAGCCGCACAGTTCGCCAGGGTAAGCGGACTCAGCGGTTGACCTTGTGGCCGGTCGGGTTCGGGCCGGCCGCGGCGAGCGGCACGACCTTGATCGGCACGCCCGGCATCGAAGCGTGCAGCACCTTGCCGTCACCGACGTACATGCCGACGTGCGACACCGGTGAGTAGAAGGTGACCAGATCGCCGGGCTGCAGCTGGTCGAGCGGGATCTCCGGCAGTGCGTCCGCCTGCGCCGCGCTGTTGCGCGGGATCTCCACGCCGGCCTGGCGCCATGCCCACATCATCAGGCTCGAGCAGTCGAAGCTGTCCGGTCCCTCGGCCGCCCACACATACGGCAGGCCCTGCCTGCTCAGGGCTGCCTCGACCGCGATACCGGCCTGGGTGCTCGGTGCGTGCCTGGCCGCCCAGGCGGAGAACTCCGGCCCGGTCGCGACGGGGGCCACGTCGTCGGCGAGTCCACTGCGATCGCGCTGCGCCGCCTGCTCGGCCTGCCTGGTCTGCGCGGCGGCGTCGAGGTTCGCCGCCTCGGCACCGGCGACGGCGGCACTGATGTCCGCGGTCGAGAGCCGGGCGTACGCGAGTTGGTAGCCGGCGATCTCCTTGTCGAGCTTGGCCTTGCCGGTGTCCAGTGCGACCCTGGCCGCCTGGGCATCTGTCGTTGCCTTGTCGGCGGCCTTCTTCGCCCGCTCGGCCTGATCCTGTGCGGACTGTGCCGTGGCGCGCGCCTTGTCGGCCGCGGTGCGGGCGGCCAGCGCACCGGTGAGCGTGTTCTGCTGGTCTGTCGCGACCTGGCTGAGGGAGCTCGCCTGGTCGAGGTAGTCCTCCGGCGACGCGGCGGTGAGCAGCACGGACAGATCCGTCAGCCGCGCGCCCTGGAAGCTGGCGTTCGCGAAGGAGTCGACCTTGCGTTGGTAAGAGGCGACGACCGCGTCCGCCTCGGCAACCTTGCGTTGTTCGCCGGCCGTACGGTCCGCAGCCGCCTTCACCTTCGCGCCGGCCGCGGCAGCGTCCTTCTTGGCGGCTGTGACGGCTGCCTCGGCGGCCAGCACCTGCTCGTTGTAGGCCTCCGAACGCCGAGCGGCGTCGAGCCAGGCCTGCTTGGCCTCCTCGGCGGTGTTCGGTGCGGCGGGTGCCGGTGCGGCGGGTGCTGGTGCGGCGGGCGCTGCGGGTGCCGGTTCTGCGGCGGCGGGCAGCGCGGCCCCCATGCCGAGGACGACGGCCGACAGCAGAATCGCGCTGGACGTGCGGAAGGCGCGCAGGGAGTACCTGCTGTGGTGCGTCCTCACGGAGGGTGGGCCTTTCTTCCTTCGCCGCCGACCGGGTTAGCTGACGGATTCGGGCCAGGAAGTAGCCCTACCCCCGTCGGTCGGCGCAGGCCGCCGGCGGGCGATTCACCCCACTGCAATCTGGGTCCCCGGTTCGAGGCCGCGCAGGAGCGCGGCAACATCGATTAGGCAGTGACCATGGGGGCGCCCTCGTGGCGATCCGCAATCCAAGGTCACGATGAGGTTACGATCCCGCGTCGGTAGCAGGCAATACCCGAATGGGCCTTGAGCGTTCTGGTGCAGCGTGCTGCGTCATCATTGAGCACGAAACGATTACGGCTTGTGACTGATCTCACCGCTCGATCGTGGATCGGTCACGATGACAAAAGGGTGGCCAGCCGGTTCGCCGACCGGTCCCAGTTCCATTCCCTGCCCACCCAGGCGCGACCGTTGGCGCCCCACTCGGCCGCACGACCCCGGTCGGTCAGCAGCGCCGTCGTCGCGTCGGCCACCGCGACGACGTCCCGGCCGTTGACGACCAGGCCGGTCACGCCCTGCCGGACCGTTTCCGGCGCGCCGCCCGAGCTCCCGGCGATCACCGGCAGACCGCTTGCTGATGCTTCCAGGAAGACCAGTCCCAGGCCCTCCACGTCCAGTCCCGATCCGCGCGTCCGGCAGGGCATCACGAAGACGTCACCGGCCGTGTAATGACCGGGCAGATCGGGCCACGGCACCCGGCCGGCGAAGACGACCCGCTCGGTGAGCGCCAACCGGTGCACCAGGCTCCGGAGCCGCCCGCCGTTCGGCCCGTCCCCGACGATCAGCAGCCGGAGGTCGGGCACCTGTCGCGCGATGGCGGGCAGCGCGCGGATCAGGGTGTCGTGACCCTTGCGGGCGACCAGCCGGGACACCGAGACCAACAGCGGCGCGGCGCCGAAACCGTACCGGGCGCGGACCGCCTGCCGGGCCGCGGGATCGGGCCGGAAGGTGTCCACCCGGACCCCGGGCGGCAGGTACTCCAGCGCTGCGCAGGGCCCCAGCGCGGCGGAGATCCGCCGCCGGGCGTAGTGGCTGACGAACGTCAGGACGTCATTGGCCCGGCCGATCCTGCGCAGTGCCTGCCTGCCCACCGGGACCATCGACCAGCCGACCTCGTGTCCGTGCGTGCTGGCCACCGTCCGGACGACGCCCTCGGGGCGCAGCGCCGGCGTCAGCAGACCGAGGGGTGCCGCCGCTCCGTACCAGACCGCACCGATCCGGTGTTCCCGGACGAGTTCGACGGCCCTTCGCCGGACGTCCCCGCCCGGCAGCATCAACGGACCGGGATGCCGATAGATCGGAAACGGTTGCCGCGCATCGAATTCCGCGGCACCGGACCAGTGCGGGGCGTAGACGACCAGCGAATCGGTCGGCAACCGCTCCGCCAGAGATTGAACGTAGGACTGGATCCCACCCGCCCGTGGCGGGAAGTCGTTGGTCACCAGCAACGTTCGCCGCACGGAGTGCAGAGTAGCCCCGGGCGGCCGGACCGCGGGTCAGCCGACCCGGTGGCCCGTCGGGTTCGGGCCCGCCCCTTCGACAGAGGTGATGTAGACCGGGCGGGACTCGGTGGAGGCGTGGATGACCTGGCCCCCGCCGATGTACATCGCGACGTGGCTGACCGGCGAGTAGTAGGTGACGAGATCGCCAGGCTGCAGCTCACTCAGTGACACCTGGGGCAGACCTGCCTGGCCACCGGAGGTCCGCGGGATGGTGACCCCGGCCTGCGCCCAGGCCCATGAGGTCAGACCGGAGCAGTCGAACGCGCTCGGACCGGCCGCGCCGTAGACGTAGGCCGACCCCTCCTTGGACAGTGCGGCGGCGACAGCGGCCGACGCCGCGGAGTTGCCGGACGGTGCGGCGGGTGCCGGCGCGGGTGCCTCGGAGGAGGGCTCGGCCGCCGGTGCTTCGGCGGGAGCCTCCTCGGCAGGAGCCTCCTCGGCCGGGGCCGCCTCGGCCGGGGCCTCTTCGAGCGGGGCGCGATCGGCCCGGTCGGCGGCGACGGGCGCGGGCGCCTCGGCAGCTGCCTGCTCCGCTGCTGCGGCTTCGGCGGCGGCCGCTGCGGCCGCTGCCGCTTCCTCGTTCGCCCGGCGTTCGGCCTCTTCGGCCGCCTGCCGCTCCTGCTCGGACAGCGACTCGTAGAGCTCCTTGTACCTGGCCGCCTCGGCGTCCAGGGTCGACTTGCGCGCGGTGGCGTCGTCGGTGGCCTTGGCGGCGGCGGTTCGGGCCGCGTCGGCGTCCGTCTTGGCCTTCTCGGCCGCGGCCTGCGACGCGGTGGCGTCCGTCTGGGCCTGCGCGGCTGCGTTCTTCGCGGCTTCCGCGGCGTCGAGGGTGACCTGGGTGTCGGCGGCGACCCGGTCGAGCGAACTGACCTGGTCGAGCAGGTCGTCTGCGGAACCAGCGGTCAGCAGGGCCGACATCTGGCTGAGCCGCGCGCCGCGGAAGCTGGCGTTGGCGAATGCGTCGACCTTCTCGCGGTAGGCGGCCGCGGCGCGGTCGGCGGCGGCGGAGCGCTCCTTCGCCTTCTCGGCCGCTGCGGCGGCGGAGGTGACCTGCTTGCCCGCGGTGGACGCGGCGGCGACGGCGGCCTTCTCGGCCTCCTGCGCGACCAGCACCTGCTCATTGAGCTCGCCGGCCCGCCGGGCACTGTCCAGATAGGCCTGCTGGGCCTCGTCGGACGTCACCGGCGTCTCGGGTTCGGCCATCGCGGAGCCGCTCCACAGGAGACTGAAAGTCAATGCGGCGGCTGTGCCGAGCGCAATTCCCCTCGTACGCCACCGCGCCGGTCGAAGCGCAGCAGAACGAGAGCCGAGATCACTGGTCGCCAAGGCAGGCGTACCTTCCTTTTCGCCGCCTACCGGGTTAGCTGACGGATTCGGGCCAAGGAAGTAGCCCTACCCCGGGAGGTGCTGCGCGCAGCACACCGCCGGGGATTCACCCCACAAACGAAACCTGGTTCCCCGGTTCGGCGCAGTGCGTCGATTCGGCGGTGACCCCGCGGACCACCCGAGTGGTGGTCACGATCCAAGGTCTCGGACAGGTTACGAGAAGGACACGCTCGAGTCCAGTACGCATGAGAAAGTTCTGCACAAAGCCTGTTCAACGGCTCCCGGATGGGCATCGAAACCGCCGCTGAACTGGACAAACAGCATCGTGTGTTGGATGGGACACACAGGTTGCGTGAAAGAGACGGCCGTCACATTGTGTAACGCTCGACGTTCGGACTTTCACCCTACGGCGCGATTGCCACGTGGTCGTCCCCTCATGACCTGGTCCTGACCGATGAAGGTCGGCACCATCCGCAGTGGCGGGACAAGGCCGGAGTCGGCGAGCACTCCGAGGGCCGCACGCTCGGTCTCGTCCCATTCCACGCCGTCGGGCGTGCTGCCCAGCAGGGCGGTCACCACGCATCCGCCGCAGGCAGGTCCCCTGACGGCGCAGGTATCGCAGTCGATGTGCATGACGTCGGTTCCTTCCGGTCGCACCCTGGTGGTCTTGTCCACTCCTCGCACGGTAGGTGGGGGCACCGACAGTCCCGTTTTGCGGAACCAGCATGTCTGCGGACCTAGCCGCCTGCGCTCCCTCCGGCGAAGGCCGCGAGCAACACCGGCGAGCCCGCGGTCCGGGCGCCATCCGTGGCCGCACGGTCGGCGACCTCCCGGTCGGAGGTCACGACGGTCACCACCCGGCCGGACGGCTCGGCCCTGACCAGATCGCCGATCACCGTGTCGGCCAGCACCCCTGGAGGCGAGAACAGCACCCGGACTCCCCTGGCGGGGGGCCGCGCCGTCGACACCGCCGCGCCGTCGAAGACCACCGTCACCTCCGCCGACGTCCGGGCCGCGAGCGCACTCAGGGAGCGGGCCAACCGGTCCCGCTGTTCGGACAGTGACAGCTCGGGAAAGCCGGTCTTGGTCACGTTGTAACCGTCGACGATGAGATGTGCCCCGGGCAGACCGGCCCATGCGGTCAGTCTCGCCGGGTCGGCGGTGCGCTCCGCGTCGGCGGACATCCTCGGCAGACCGGCGGCCACCACGTCGGCCGGGGCCGGTCCTCCGCCGATCAGATCCCATTCCCGGCGCAGTCCCGACGCCGCGCCCTCCAGGGCACCCAGCAGGAGTTCGAGGCGGCGGTCCGACGCCGCGCGCCGCTCGCCGGCGGATCGGCGCAGCCGTTCGATCTCCTTGGCCGCGGTCTCTGCTCTGGCGGTGGCCGCCTCCGCCCGCTGCTGCCACACGGCAGCCTCGGCGCGGGCGCTGTCCCGCTCGGCGGCCGCCTCGGCCACCGTGGCCGCCGCCTCCGCGGTTTCCGACTGCAGCTGCTGTTGGAGTTCGCGGATCCGGACCCCCTGTTCGCGCAGCCGCAGCCGTAGCCGTTCGGCCTCGTCCGACCGCTCACCATCGGCCGCGGGCCGGGCACGCAGCTCCGCGGTCGCGCGGTCGAGCCTGCCGGACAGCGATCTCACTTCCTGTTCGAGCTCGACAACCCTTGCCCTGGAACTACCCTCGCGCGACGCCTCCTGGACAGCGGCGAGCAGTTCCGCCTCGTCCGGGAGCCGCAGCAGGTAAGCCCTGGCCGCTGCGCCGACGGGATCGGTGGCCGCCGCTCGCTCGGCGACCAGTGCGCGGAACGCCGGGTCGTTCTGCACCGCCTGCCCGAGCGCAGCCGCGGCGAGCTTGGCGCGTTTGGCCGGCGCGAACCGGGCGACCCTGACCAGCGAGGACGGCACCGCCGCCGGGTCCGCGCCACCGAGCGCCTGCGCCGCCCATTCGACGATCCGCTGGCGGACCGAATCCGGAAGTTCCGTCATCAGGCGGGCAGCCGGGTCCCCGGGTTCGACGGCGCTTCCGGTGGTGCTCACGCCGCCATCCTGACAGCAGGACGGCGGTCGGCCCCGGCGCGCCACCCCTGCACTGTCGTACTGGCGTTCTACGGTTCGCCTCATGTCATTGTTCGTGGATTCCGGGCGGCTTGTCGGGGCGCCGGCCGGTCCCCCATGGGCGGCCGGATTCGACCGGCTTCGCGGAGCCGAACCAATTGTCCGGCCAGGCATCTCGACCCAGCGCAGCTTCGACGAGCTGGGCGAGCCGCTACGGGAGGTCACCTTCGTCGTGGTCGACCTCGAGACGACCGGCGGCTCGAGCCGGACGGAGTCGATCACCGAGATCGGTGCGGTCAAGGTGCGCGGCGGGGAGGTCCTGGGCGAATTCGCGACCCTGGTGGACCCGGGCCGCAGCATTCCACCGCAGATCACCATGCTGACCGGGATCACCGACGCCATGGTCTACGACGCCCCGCGGATCGGCGCCGTACTGCCGGCATTCCTGGAATTCATCCGAGGTTCCGTGCTGGTCGCGCACAACGCCGGGTTCGACGTCGGATTCCTGAAGGCGGCTTGCGCCGGGCTCGGCCTGCCATGGCCCGGGCCGGCGGTGGTCGACACCGTACGACTGGCCCGCAAGGTGCTGACCCGCGCCGAGGCCCCGAGCGTCCGGCTGTCCGCGCTGGCCGCGCTGCTCGGCGCCAGGGTCGCCCCGGACCATCGTGCGCTGACCGACGCGAGAGCGACCGTCGACGTCCTGCACGCGTTGTTCGAGCGTCTCGGATCCCTTGGCGTGCACAGCCTCTCGGAACTGCAGGACGCCGGCCGCGACGTGGCACCGGAGCGCAGGCGAAAGCGGCGACTCGCCGACCACCTGCCACCGACGCCCGGCGTCTATCTGTTCCGCGGACCGGGTGACGAGGTGCTGTACGTCGGGACATCGGGCAACCTGCACCAGCGGGTCCGCTCCTACTTCTCGGCGGCCGAGACCCGGAACCGGATCAAGCACATGGTGACGCTGGCCGAGCGGGTGGACCACGTCGAATGCGCACACGCCCTGGAGGCGCACATCCGTGAGCAGCGGCTGATCGCGATCCACCAGCCGCCGTACAACCGGCGCTCACGCAAACCGGGTGGCGGATGCTGGGTGACGCTGACCGACGAACCGTTCCCACGGCTGAGCATCGTGCGGTCACCACCGGACCGGACGGCCACCTGCCTCGGGCCGTTCCCGTCCCGGCAGGCCGCGCAGACGGCGGTGGAGGCGCTGCAGGACGCGGTGCCCATCCGGCGCTGCACCGCCAGGATCCGGCGGCTCGATCCCGACGGAAGTGCTTGCGCCCTCGCCGAACTCGGCCGCTGCGGCGCCCCCTGCGCCGGATCGGAGAGCACCGATCACTACGCCGGCCACGTCCGGCGGATCGCCGCGCTGGTCGACGGGCTCTCCGACGAGGTGCTGGCCGTGCTGCGCTCGCGGCTGAACGAACTGTCGTACACCGGCCGGTTCGACCAGGCGGCACTGACCCGCGATCGCCTCTCTGCACTGGCATCCGCCGTGGACCGCCGCCAGCGGTTGGGTGCACTGGCCGGCATCGGCGAGGTGGTCGCGGCCAGGCCGGACGAGCTGGGCGGCTGGGACCTGACGGTGATCCGTTACGGGCGCTTCGCAGCGGCCGGACGGGCCCGCCGCGGCGTCGACCCGATGCCGATCGTGGAACTGCTGGTCGCATCGGCCGAGACGGTGCTGCCGGGGCCAGGTCCCCTTCCGGCGGCGTCCGCAGAAGAGACCACCACCCTGCTCCGGTGGGTCGAGCGGCCGGGCGCGCGTCTGGTCCGGACCACGGAAGCGTGGTCCAGCCCCGCGGCGGGCGCCGGCCGATGGCGCTCGTTCATGAAGGCGGCCGAACTGGCCCGTCACACGGTCTCCTGAGGCGCTCCTGATGCGGGGGGTGACATAGCATCGTGCTCCGCCGATTTCCCCGGCGGACGTCGAGAGAGGTCGCGGGCCATGGTGACGGCAATTGTGCTCATCGATGTCGAGGCCGACCGGATCCCGGAAGCGGCACAGGCGATCGCCGACCTGGCCGGGGTCGATCAGGTCTACTCCTGCGCAGGCGATGTCGATCTGGTAGCGATCGTCCGGGCGGCCGACCACGAGGCGATCGCCGACCTGGTGCCGGGCCACATCTCCAAGGTCGCCGGGGTGCTGCGGACCGTCACCCACATCGCCTTCCGCGAGTACTCCCAACGCGATGCCGACGATGCCTTCTCCATCGGGATGCAGTCCTGACCGTTCGCCCGGTCGGGTCAGCCCGCCGCTGACGCGAGCGTCCGCCCGGCGACCACCCATCGCTCGAGAACATCGGCAGCGGCACCGGAGTCCAGCGCTTCGCCGGCCCGCCGCACGCCGGCCCGCAGGTCGGACACCAGGTCTCCGGTCAGACCGGCGTGTGCGGCAAGACCGGCGGCCGCGTTCAGCACCACCGCATTCCGCACCGGCCCGCCGGCCCCGGCGAACAGTTCCCGCGCGACCGCCACGTTCTGCGCCACGTCGCCGCCGCGCAGGTCCGCCGGGTCGGAACGTTCGATACCGAGATCCCGTGGGTCGACGCCGAGCTCCCGCACCGCGCCGCCGCGCACCTCCCACACCGTCGACGTGGTCGTGGTGGTCAGTTCGTCCAGTCCGTCATCGCCGCGGAACAGCAGCACGTCCGACCCGCGGAGCGCGAACACCTCCGCCATCACCGGTGCCATCCGGAGGTTGCCGCAGCCGATGGCACCCGCCGCCGGCTGTGCGGGGTTGGTCAGCGGGCCGAGAAAGTTGAAGACCGTCGGGATGCCCAGCTCGCGACGCGCGGCGCCGGCGTGCCGGAAGGAGGGGTGGAACACCGGGGCGAAGCAGAATCCGATGCCGACCTCGGTCACCGTTGTCGCCACCGCCGCCGCGGGCAGCGAGATCGCCACCCCGAGGCCCTCCAGGAGGTCGGCCGCGCCGCATTTGCTGGAGGCGGCCCGATTGCCGTGCTTCACGACCGGTGCTCCCGCGCCGGCCATCACCACAGCGGCCATCGTGGAGATGTTGACGGTGTTCGCCCGGTCACCGCCGGTGCCGACGATGTCCACGGAACGACCGGGCACGGTGACCCGCACCGCGTGCGACAACATGCTGTCGACCAGTCCGGCGACCTCGACCGCGGTCTCGCCCTTGGCGCGGAGCGCGACGGCGAAACCCGCCAGCTGCGCGGACGTCGCCTCGCCCGCCATGATCGTGTCCATCACCCAGCCGGTGTCGGCGGCGTCGAGGTTCTCGCCCGCGAGCAACGTGCTCAACAGGGCCGGCCAGGACCTCGCCCCGCTCACCGCGGGTGAGGTTCGGTGACCGCGGGGATCAACCCGGCGGCCCGCCGGCGCAGCAGTCCGGCAATGCAGTCGGCCGCCGTCACGGGATCCAGCGGGTGCACCAGGATCTCGTCCGCACCGGCCCAGGTGGCCAGCCAGCGATCGTCCGCCCGGCGCACCACGATCACCACCGGCGGCACGACCGCCGCCTCCTGGTGGATCTGCCGGCTGATGCCGATACCGCCCGTGGGTTGCGCCTCGCCGTCGAGGATCAGCACGTCGGCCAGTTGGCCCTGGGTCGCCATCATCACCTCGTGGACGCCGGAGCATTCGAGGTAGTCGACCCTGCCGACATCCGGCGCCGGCCGACGGCCGATGGCAGTGATGATCCGCTCCCGGACCTCGGGACGATGGCTGTAGACCAACAGCACGGGTTTGCTCACGCCGCTGATGCTAGTGCCCCTCCTCCCGACGGTCCCTGCGCGGCTCGTTTCGACAAGCCGTCGAACCGCCGGGAACGCCCTGACCTGCAACGATCGCGGTGCCGGCAATCCCGCGACCCGCCCGGGTCGTACCCGCAAGCGCATGATCACCGGTGGCAGTCCATAATCCATCTGTGACGACAGCGACCAGCCCCACGGGCCCCTCCGCGATCAGCAGCAGGATCCACACGCTGAACCGCCCGAACATGGTCAGCGTCGGCGTGATCGTGTGGCTCTCCAGCGAGCTGATGTTCTTCGCCGGACTGTTCGGCATCTACTTCACGGTGCGAGCGCAGGCGGCTGAATGGCCCCCGCCGCCGGCGGAACTCAACGTTCCCTACGCCCTGGTCTTCACGATCATCCTGGTGGCGTCGTCGTTCACGTGTCAGTTCGGCGTGTTCGCCGCGGAGCGCGGTGACGTCTTCTCGCTGCGCCGCTGGTATCTGCTGACGCTCCTCCTGGGCACGATCTTCGTGCTCGGCCAGGCCAACGAGTATCGGGTGATGATCACCGAGCACGAGACGACGCTCGCGTCGTCCCCGTTCGGCACCGTGTTCTTCCTGACAACCGGGTTCCACGGACTGCACGTGATCGGCGGCCTGCTGGCCTTCGTGCTGCTGATCGCCAGGACGAAGATCTCCAAGTTCACGCCGGCGCAGGCCACCAGCGCCATCGTGGTGTCCTATTACTGGCACTTCGTCGACGTTGTCTGGATCGGTCTCTTCGCCACCATCTACATCATTCAGTGATAACTCTTCGCATCCGCCGCCGGAACTTCTACAGTAGTTAGAAGTACGGCCGACCGGCATTCCCGCGGAGCACGCCGCACAGCACCACCGCGACGTCCCGCACCCGCCAGCCGCAGCTACCGAGCACGAGGTGTCAGAAAGAATGTCGGTCAACGACACACCGCCCACGGGCGGCCGATCACGAGCGCTCCGTCGTACGAAGGCCGTGCGCCGGATCACCGGTGCGCTCGCGCTGATGTTCGCGCTCACCACGGTCGCCTTCGTCTACAGCGCCTTCACGTCGAACAGCAACGAGGCGGTCGCCTCCGACGTGGACGCGGCGCTGGCTGCCGAGGGCCAGTCGCTGTACCAGAACTCCTGCATCAGCTGCCACGGCGCGAACCTTCAGGGTGTGGTCGGGCGCGGACCGTCGCTGGTCGGTGTGGGCGAGGCCGCGACCTACTTCCAGGTCTCGAGCGGACGGATGCCGGCGGCGATCAACGGCGCGCAGATCCAGCGCAAAGAGCCGGTGTTCGATGCGGAGCAGACCGACGCCCTTGCCGCCTACATCCAGCAGAACGGCGGCGGCCCGGTGATTCCTGTCGGGGACCTGCGGGCACCGGACCAGATCGCCCGCGGCGGCGAGCTGTTCCGGCTCAACTGCGCCTCGTGCCACAACTTCACCGGTCAGGGCGGCGCACTGTCGCAGGGCAAGTACGCGCCCAACCTCGACCCGGCAACGGATCGGCAGATCTGGGGCGCGATGCTCAGCGGCCCGCAGAACATGCCGGTCTTCGGTGACAACCAGCTGACTCCCGACGAGAAGCGGGCGATCATCACCTATATCCAGAACAACAAGGAGACGATCGATCCGGGCGGGTACACCGCCGGCGGCTTCGGTCCCGCCCCCGAAGGTCTGATCGCCTTCCTGGTCGGCATGGGCGCCATCGTCGCGGCGACGCTGTGGATGGGATCGAAGGCATGAGCGGCAACCCGAACCTGCAGATCCCGGATGCGGCCGAACGCGCGAAGATGTCGCGCGAGGAGCTCAGCGCCCTCGGCATGGCGTTGGACGGCGTCGAGCTTGTCGAGTACGGCGAGCGCTACGTGCCGGGCTCCCCCGCCGAGAAGCGCGCAGAACGGTCCGTCGCGATCTGGTTCCTGCTCGCGGCGCTGTTCGCGGTCATCTTCATCGTCGCCTTCATCTGGTGGCCGAGTGAATGGGTGCCGGCGGAGTCGGACGGCGAGCTGGCGTATGCCCTCTACACCCCGATCATCGGCGCGACCCTCGGGCTGACGGTGCTGTGCTTCGGCATCGGGATCGTCGCGCTGGCCAAGAAGGTCATGCCACACGAGGTCGCGGTCCAGCAGCGGCACGTCGGCCTGTCCGATGAGGTCGACCGGCAGACGCTGGCCGCCCAGGTGCTCGACACCGGCGACAAGGCCGGCGTCAAGCGCCGCGGGGTGATCAAGGGATCGCTGCTGCTGGCCGGCGGTGGTCTCGGGGTCGCGGCCGTTGTCCCGATCCTCGGTGGCTTCATCAAGAACCCGTGGGCCGAGCGCGCCGATTCTCCGCTCTGGGTCACGCCGTGGGCACCGGCCGCTGACGGCACCAAGGTTCGGATGGTGCAGATCGACGGAACACCGGTCCGCCCTGAGGATCTCGATGCCGGCTCGATGGCCACCGTCTTCCCGGGCGTTCCGGGCGGTGCCAAGGCCTCGGACGCCGCGGTGATGCTGTTCCGGCTGCGGTCCGACTCCGTCGTTCGGATCCGGGACGGCCAGCAGGGGTTCCAGTTCGGCGACTACTACGCCTACTCGAAGATCTGCACGCACGTCGGTTGCCCGGTCTCGCTGTACGAACAGCAGACCGGCCGGGTGCTGTGCCCGTGCCACCAATCGCAGTTCAACCTGTACGAGGGAATGTTCCCCGTGTTCGGACCCGCGGCCCGCCCGCTCCCCCAGCTCCCGATCGAGCTGGACGAAGAGGGCTACTTCGTCGCCGCCGGTGATTTCGTCGAAGCAGTCGGTCCCGGTTTCTGGGAAAATGGCAAGTTTCCCGCGTGGTATTCCGAACCCAAGGAGACAAGCGGATGAGCCGCCTCACCACCCCCACCAAGGCGTCAGCCGGCCCGTCCGTTGTGCAAAAGGCACTCGACGGCGCCGACATCCGCTACCACGGAGCCCGTCCGCTGCGGACGGCACTCAACAAGGTCTTCCCGAGCCACTGGTCGTTCATGCTCGGCGAGGCCGCCCTGTACTCGTTCATCGTCGTGCTGCTGTCCGGCGTCTACCTGTCGCTCTTCTTCGACCCGTCGATGGCGGAGACCGTCTATCAGGGCGTGTACGAAAAGCTTCGCGGTGTTCCGATGTCGATGGCCTATGCCTCGACCCTGGACATTTCCTTCGAGGTACGCGGCGGTCTGCTGATCCGGCAGATCCACCACTGGGCAGCGCTGCTGTTCATCTTCTCGATGCTGATCCACATGATGCGGATCTTCTTCACCGGCGCGTTCCGTAAGCCGCGTGAGGCGAACTGGGTGATCGGCGTCCTGCTGCTGGTGCTGGGCATGGCCGAGGGCTTCCTCGGCTACTCGCTGCCGGACGACCTGCTGTCCGGCACCGGCCTGCGTGCCGTCAGCGCCTTCATCCTGTCGATTCCGGTGATCGGGACCTGGACGCACTGGGCGGTGTTCGGCGGCGATTACCCGGGCGAGATCATCATCCCGCGCTTCTACTCGCTGCACGTCGTGCTGCTGCCCGGGATCATTCTCGCCCTGGTCGGCGTACACGTCGCCCTGGTCTGGTTCCAGAAGCACACACAGTTCCCGGCTGCGCGAGCCACCGAGAACAACGTCGTCGGCCTGCGGGTCCTGCCGTCGTTCGCGGCCAAGGGGGGCGGCTTCTTCGCCGTCGTCTTCGGCATCATCATCATGATGAGCGGCCTGTTCCAGATCAATCCGGTGTGGAACCTCGGTCCGTACAACCCCTCTCAGGTCTCCGCCGGTGTTCAACCGGACTTCTACATGGGCTTCCTGGACGGGATGGTCCGAATATGGCCGGACTGGGAAGTCAGAAACCTGTTCGGGCACTACATGATCCCGTCGGTGTTCTTCCCGTCGATAGCCGGCGCGACGCTGCTGATGATCATCGTCATCGCCTATCCATGGATAGAGAAGGCATTCACGAAGGACAACGCGGTGCACAACCTGCTGCAGCGTCCGCGCGACGTACCGGTCCGCACCGCGCTCGGCGCCGCGTTCATGGCCTTCTACATCGTCAACCTGATCAACGGTGCGAACGACCTCTTCGCATTCAAGCTGGACATCTCGTTGAACGTCATGACGTGGATCGGTAGGGTCGGCTCCATCCTCGGCCCGGTGATCGCGTACATCGTGACGTACCGGTTGTGCCTGGGCCTGCAGCACTCCGACCGTGCCGTTCTCGAGCACGGTATCGAGACGGGCATTCTCAAGCGGCTGCCGAGCGGTGAGTTCATCGAAGTCCACCAGCCGCTCGGCCCGTTGGACGATCACGGACATCCGATTCCGCTGGCCTACCAGGGTGCCTCGGTGCCCAAGCGGATGAACCAGCTCGGATCGGCGGGTGTCGCGGTTCCCGGGCTGCTCAGGCCGGCGGATGAGACCGGGACGATCGCCTACGACGACGAGCTCCATCCGGTACCCGAGATCGAGGCCGCCGCGAAGCGGTAGCTCCGCTCGGTTCTCAGCAACGACTCTGCCCCGCCACGACCATCGTGGCGGGGCAGAGTCGTCTCTGCACTTCTGTAGCGACAGAAAATAATTGGTGTGAGTTTCGTGTGAATGCCGTTCTCTCGGGAACTTATCCGGTGCTCACCACATCGACTCCTCCCCAGAGGTCAGCCATGGCATTCGACGCCGAATCAGGCTGCGGCCCCGGCAATCTCGCGCACAGGCACCCAGCCGCTCGCGATCGATCGCCCTGACCGCCAACTGTTCCTTCCCGCACCAGGCGGATATCACCGCTCCACTTCGTTTCACCCGCTGATGAACCCGCGATCCTGCGTGGCTGACGCGCGCCCGAAAACTTTCGAGGACAGGAGAACCACATGGCAACAACGTCGGGAGTCACGGGGCAACCCGTGACGAGTTTGGTGCCGGCCCGGATGGACCGGTTGCCGTGGACGAGATTCCACTGGTCGGTGGTGGTCGGGCTCGGGGTGTCGTGGATCCTCGACGGTCTCGAGGTGCAACTCGTCTCGGTGGGCGGGTTCGCCGGCACCTTCAACATGACCTCCGCCGAGATCGGTTTCACCGGCACGATCTACCTCGTCGGCCAGGTCGTCGGCGCGCTGTACTTCGGTCGATTGACCGACAAGCTCGGCCGGAAAAAGCTCTTCATCCTCACGCTGGCGATCTATCTGGGGGGCAGCGGGATCGCCGGCCTGTCGCCCAACGTGTGGTTCCTGTGGTTCTTCCGGTTCGTCGCCGGTCTCGGTATCGGCGGCGAGTACACCGCGATCAATTCCGCGATCGACGAGCTGATCCCGTCCCGCTACCGCGGTCGGGTGGACATCGCCGTCAACGGAACCTACTGGGCAGGTGCGGCTCTCGGTGCGACCGCCAATCTGTGGTTGACCGACCCGGCCTTCATTCCGCAGGACCTCGGCTGGCGCATCGCATTCTTCATCGGACCGGTGCTGGGTCTGGTCATCATCTACCTGCGCCGGCACATCCCGGAGAGCCCCCGCTGGCTGCTCACACACGGCAGGGCCGATGAGGCGAACCGGACCGTCGACGAAATCGAGGCCAGGGTCAGGGCTGAAGGGCGCGAATTGCCCGATGTGCCGGAGAGCAAGGCGATCTCGGTGGTCGAGAAGCCGCCGGTCCCGTTCAAACAGCTGATCGGGATCTTCGTGAAGGTGTACCCGAAGCGCACCATTCTCGGCTTCACCATGATGGTCACCCAGTCCTTCCTCTACAACGCGATCTTCTTCACCTACGCGCTCGTGTTGGAGAACTTCTACGACATCCCCAAAGAGAACACGGGTTACTACTTCTTCCCGTTCGCCATCGGCAACCTTCTGGGACCGCTCATTCTCGGGCCCCTGTTCGACACCATCGGGCGCCGGAAGATGATCTTCTCGACCTACGGGCTGGCGGGCCTCGTGCTCGCCGTGTCGGCGGCGCTCTTCCAGGCCGACGCGCTGACGGCGACCACCCAGGTGGTGTTCTGGTGTGTCTCGTTCTTCTTCGCCTCCGCGGGCGCATCGGCGGCCTACCTCACCGTGTCGGAGATCTTCCCGCTCGAATTGCGCGGGCAGGCCATCTCGTACTTCTTCGCAGTCGCGCAGGCGGCCCGGAGCGCTTGCCCCGGTCATCTACGGCGCGATGATCGGTGAGGGCACGGATCGTGGGCCGTTGACCGTGGGCTACTACTTCGGCGCCGCCCTGATGCTGATCGGCGGGATCGTCGCTTTGATCTTCGGTATCAACGCCGAACGACAATCACTGGAGGACATCGCCGATCCGTTGTCCAAGGTCGGATCCGCGTCTGATACGCGGACGACGGCGAGCGGTGAGCAGCAGTGACGGCGGCGCCCACGGCCGAGGAGTTCGCGTCCGAGATCGACCCGGACCAGTACGTCGTCGTTGTCGGCGTGAGCGCCAGCAGCGGCTCCCCCACCGCGCTGCGGTGGGCCGTGGACGAAGCTCGTGAATACGGCGGCCGACTGATCGCGGTCCGGGCCTGGCGGCCACCGCCGCCGCCCGCCTCTTCCGCCGGCCGTCCATCGGTCTTCACCTTTGACGCGGAACAGCTGTACGCCGACGCCCAGGATCAGCTCGGGCGCGATGTGCGGTCGGTGCTGGGACCGGATGCGGAGGTGGAGTGCCGGGTGGTGCACGGCGGCCGGCGGAAGGTGCTGCTGGCCGCCGCCCGGGTGGCCGACCTGCTCGTGATCGACGCGCCGCAACGTACGGACCTGTCCAGCGGGCCGCTGTTCGCCCGCCGGCTGGTTTACCGGGCGGGGTGCCCGGTGGTGATCATGCCGCCGGCGATCAGCGAGCTGCCCGACACCGCGGTGGTGGCGGCAGGGAAGCGGATCGGCCGCGGCCTGCTGACTGCCGCCGGTACCGCGGGAAGACCGGGGGTCCGCGTCCCCATCACATCTGACGTCGACGGGAACTGACCCGCACGCACAAGAGCTGGTCCGGCATACTGCCGGACCAGCTCTGTGGGCTTTCGATCAGTGGTGCGCGGGCCTGCGGTGGTACTCGAACACCAGGCCGCAGACAGCGAACAGCAGGAAGCCGACACCGATGGTCACCAGCCACCAGAGCAGGTAGGCAAGCGCAAAGGCGGTCGTTGCCGTGGCGAGCGCGCACGCGAACGGCCAGTAGGAGCCGGGTGAGAAGAAGCCGATGTCGCCTGCGCCGTCGGATACCTCGGCGTCGTCGTTGTCCTCCGGTCGGGGCTCGTCGAGCCGCCGGGAGACGAAACGCAGGAAGGTGCCGACGATCAGGGTTAAACCGGCGGTCAGGAACAGCGCCGTGATGCCCACCGGTTCGTTCGGTGACAGAAACAGGTACACGACGGCGGCGAGCAGGAAGAAGGCGGTGAGCGCGAGGAAGATCCAGGTCTCGACCTGCATCCCGCGCTGGGCTGCGACCGGCTTCTCCGGCAGCGTCTGCTGGTCGCCGGTGCTGCCGGAGTCGTGACGGGGAGCCATCAGTTGCCTCCTGAACTGGCCGACCCAGTGGGTTCGGACGGTCCCTTGTTGAGCCGGTCAGGGTTCAACGGGTAGGTGGTGGTGGCCAGCGGTGCGCACAGCTCGCCACAGGACGGGTCCGCGGTCCCGACGGCACGCAGGGCGTCGGCGGCCGAGAACGGCTGCCCCGTCACCGGATTCGTCTGCTGGCGCAGATCGAGGTAGGCGTTGTAGATGTTCTCCGGCACCGCCCGAACCTCGAACTGCATTGCGCTGTGGTAGGTCCCGCACAACTCGGCGCAACGACCGACGAATGCGCCTGTGGTGTCGATGGTGTTCTGGAAGATGTTGTTCGACTGGTTCGCCGCCGGATCCGGGAAGACGTCCCGCTTGAACAGGAAGTCGATCGTCCAGAACGAGTGGATGACGTCCTTGGACTCCAGTTGGTACTGGATCAGCTTGTTCACGGGCAGGACGAGGATCGGGATCTCCTCGCTGGTGCCGATGGTGTGCACCTCGCCGCCACCGGGCACCTCGGTACCCGGGTAGCCGAAGTCCCAGTTCCATTTGAACGCGGTGACATCGACGACGACATCGGGATCTGCCTTCGTCTCGATCGCGAAGTTCTCTGTGGTGACGGTGAAGTAGAACAGCACGCCGACCATCAGGAAAGGCACCGCGGTGTAGATGAGTTCGAGGGGGAGATTCTCTTTGGTCTGCTTCGGATACAGCGGACCGTTCTTGCGCTTGCGGTAGACGATGAACGCCCAGAACATCAGGCCCCAGACACCGGCGCCGACAAGCAGTGCGGCCGTGAACGAACCGGACCAGAACTCCCGCATGCGATGGGCCTGCGGGGTGATGCCATCCGGCCAGCCGTAGTTGGGCAGGTCTGCGACGGAACAGCCGCTGATCAGCACCAAGGCCAGGCCCAGCAGTCCGGCCAGCGTCAACCGCCGTCGTGCGCGAGACCGTGTCACGTGCGCCCTTTCTCTCGCCTGCGTACCGCTGTCATGCAAAGGGCAGGGCCCGATGACCGCGGCACCTGTCCCCGACTCCGGAAGATTACCTCGCCGGGTGGCGGCGCACCCGGCCGGGGCCCGGCAATTTCTACAGAACGTCGGTGTTCACCCTGATGCCACCGACGGCGTGAACAGCGGGTCGCGCGGCCGAGCGGGCCGGTGGACCGGCGATACTGGCTGTCGTTGACGGCAGGGCGGTCGTGGAAGGTCAGGACAGCCGGCGAACAGTTCCGGGTTCGGGACAGGATGGTGGGCACCTCGTGTGCGGATTGATGGGTTTCGTCTCGGCAACGGGACAGGCGGAGTCGCGGGTCGACGCGATCGCGGCCGGCATGGTGTGTGCGCGGCACCGCGGCCCGGACGAGTCCGGAACCTGGAGCGACGGCGACGTCGTCTTCGGCTTCAACCGGCTCTCGATCATCGACATCGAACACTCGCACCAACCGCTGCGGTGGGGCCCGCCGGAATCACCCGACCGCTATGCACTGGTCTTCAACGGCGAGATCTACAACTACATCGAACTGCGGGAGGAACTGGCCACGCAGCACGGTGCCCGGTTCCGCACCGAGGGCGACGGCGAGGCGATCGTCGCCGCCTTCCACCACTGGGGCCCGGAGGCCGTCGCACGGCTGCGCGGGATGTTCGCCTTTCTCATCTGGGACACCCAGGACCGCGTGCTGTTCGCGGCTCGTGACCCGTTCGGGATCAAGCCGCTGTTCGTCGCGCAGACACCGGACGGCGTCGGCTTCGCCTCCGAGGCCAAGGGACTGCGCGAGCTGACCGGCCGGGCCCGGGTGAATGTGCCGGCGCTGCAGCACTACCTCGTCCTGCAGTACGTCCCCGAGCCGGCCACCATGGATTCGGCCATCCGGAAGATCGAGTCCGGCACCCATGTGACGGTGCGCCCCGGCCGGCCGATGGTCAACAAGCGGTACTTCCACCCGGTCTTCGCCGGGCGTCCGGCGATCTCCGACGCCGAGCGGTCCGCGCTGTACCAGCGGATCGCGGCCGTGATGGACGACTCGGTCGCCAAGCACATGCGCGCGGACGTGACGGTCGGCGCCTTCCTGTCCGGTGGCATCGACTCGACCGCGATCGCCGCGCTGGCCAAGCGCTACAACCCCGACCTGATCACCTTCACCACCGGCTTCGAGCGCGAGGGTTTCTCCGAGGTCGACGTCGCCGCCGAGTCGGCGGCCGCGATCGGTGTCCGGCATGTCATCCGGACGGTCTCCGAGCAGGAATTGACCCAGACGCTGCCGCTGATCATCTGGTATCTGGACGACCCGGTGGCCGACCCAGCCCTGGTACCGCTGTACTTCGTCGCCAACGAGGCGCGCAAGCACGTCAAGGTGGTGCTGTCCGGTGAGGGGGCCGACGAACTGTTCGGCGGGTACAACATCTACCGCGAGCCGTCCAGCCTGCGCGGGATCACCGGATTGCCGGACGGGATGCGGAAGGGGCTGGCGGCGGTCGGACGTGCTCTGCCGCAGGGCTTCCGGGGCCAGGACATGTTGCGCCGCGGCTCCCTCGAACTGGAGGACCGGTATTACGGCAACGCGCGGATCTTCCGCGAGGAGCAGCTCGCCGGACTGCTCAAGACCTACGATCCGCAGCGCTCCTTCCGGGACGTGACCGACCCGGTCTACGCGCTCAGCAAGGAAACCGATCCCATCGCCCGCATGCAGCACGTCGACCTGTTCACCTGGCTGCGCGGCGACATCCTGGTCAAGGCCGACAAGATGACGATGGCGAACTCGCTGGAGCTGCGCGTGCCGTTCCTGGACACCGAGGTGTTCGAGGTGGCCAGGACGGTGCCGGCCGACCAGAAGGTCACCAAGCAGACCACCAAGCTCGCGCTGCGCAGGGCGATGGAGCTGATCGTGCCGCCGCACGTGCTGCACCGCCGCAAGTTGGGTTTCCCGGTGCCGATCCGGCACTTCCTGGCCGGCGACTCCTACGAATGGGCACGCAACATCATCACGACCGCGCACACCGACGAGTACCTCGACCCGGCGGCGGTGCTGGCCATGCTGGACGCGCACCGGTCCGGCGAAGCGGACCACTCCAGGCGGATCTGGACCATCCTGGTCTTCCAGCTGTGGCACGAGATCTTCGTGACCGGCGCGGTCACGCCGGTCGTGCCGGAACCGGCCTATCCCGTCCGGCTGTAGATCAGCGGCCGGCGGTCACCAGCCGACGGCGTGCGTGATCTCGGCCGCGGCGTCCTCGCCGTAGGCGTCGGCCAGCCGCACCCGGGCGACGTCCGAGTCGAGTTGGTACTCCTGGGTTCCGACGGTCTCCAGGGTGAGGGTGGCCATCAGCGATCCGAGCTGGGCCGAGCGTTCCAGCGAGAGGTTCAGCGCGCTGCCGGCCAGGAACCCGGCCCGGAAGGCGTCACCCACGCCGGTCGGGTCGGTCTTCGACTTCTCCGGAAGGGCATGCACCGCCAGCCGGCTGCCGTCCGCGGCGATGATCTCGACGCCCTTGGACCCCAGGGTGGTCACCCGGAAGCCCACCGCCTCGCTGATCTTCTCCTCCGACCATCCCGTCTTCGAACGGAGCAGGCCGAGCTCGTAGTCGTTGGTGAACAGCATGCTGGCGCCGGTCACCAGCGACGCGACCTCGGGACCGTCCATCCTGGCCAACTGCTGCGACGGGTCGGCGGCGAACCGGTAGCCGCGTTCGCGGCATTCCTCGGAGTGCCGGACCATCGCCTCGGGATCGTCGGCGGCGATCACCACCAGGTCCAACCCGCCGTAGGCCCGGGCGATCGGCTCCAGCTCGATCTCGCGGGCGCGGGCCATGGCGCCGGCATAGAACGAGGCGATCTGGTTCATGTCGTTGTCGGTGGTGCAGACGAAACGCGCGGTCTGCACGTCGTCACACAGGTGCACCTTCGAGGTGTCCACGCCGTGCCGGGACAGCCAGCTCTGGTAGTCGGCGAAGTCGACGCCCGCCGCGCCGACCAGCACCGGGCGCAGCCCCAGCTTGGCCATCCCGAAACAGATGTTCGGTGCGACTCCCCCGCGTCGGACGACCAGATCGTCGACCAGGAAGGAGAGCGAGACCCGGTGCAACTGGTCCGGCAGCAACGAGTCCTGGAACCTGCCGGGGAAGTGCATCAGGTGATCGGTTGCGATGGATCCGGAGACGGCGATCGGCATGTCGAGGCTCTCTTCGCTCTGTTTCGGGGCCGGGGTGAACCCTACCGGCCCTCGTACGGATCCCGGACACCACGAAACCCCCGGCAGTTCACCGGGGGTTTCGTGGGCGATCGGACGATCAGTGGAAGGAGTCTCCACAGGCGCAGGAGTTCTGCGCGTTGGGGTTGTCGATGGTGAAGCCCTGCTTCTCGATGGTGTCGACGAAATCGATGACGGCCCCGTCGAGGTACGGCTTGGACATCCGGTCGACCGCGAGCCCGATGCCGTCGAACGTGACGAGCGCGTCGCCGTCGAGGCTGCGGTCGTCGAAGAACAGCTCGTACCGCAAGCCGGAGCAACCGCCCGGCTGGACAGCGATCCGGAGCACCATGTCGCTGCTGCCGTCACGCTCCAGCAGGGCCTTGGCCTTCGCGGCGGCCGTTTCCGACAGCGTCACGCCGTGCGCCGGCGCCTGGACCTCGGTGGCGCTGGCGGTGTCAGCAACGCTCATCTGTTACTCCCTGTATGAGGTGGGGCCGTGTGCGGCCGCTGGATTGTCGGACTCTGTCTGACCGGGTGGCGAAGACCATGCCGGAATCGGTTCGGCGACCACTCCTCTTCGATGATGCCATGCGCAACGCTCAGTGGGGAGTACCCGCAGCCCGACGTGACAAAGAACCTGCCCGCCGGGGGCGATATTCCGACCCGCGGATGCCGCTTCGGGCTGCTCGGCCGGCCTTCCCCTGTCCTCTAGGCTGCGACTGTGAGTTTCCTGCGCCGCAAACCCGCTGACGACACCGAGCAACCGACCGAGGTGACCGCTCCTGACGAGGAGGCCGCCCCGACGGCGGGAAAGGGCCGTCCGACCCCGAAGCGGCGGGAGGCCGAGGGTCGGCGCGGCCCGGTGCCGCCGCCGCCGATGACGCAGCGGGAAGCCATCAAACGCTCCAAGGTCCAGGGCAAGAGCCTGACCAAGGAAGAGAAGCGGGCGCTGGCGAGGGTCAACCGCGAACGCATGATGAGCGGCGACGACAAGTACGTCCTGCCACGGGACAAGGGCAAGGTAAGGGCCTACGTCCGGGACCTGGTGGACACCCGGCGCAACGTGGCGGGGATCCTGCTGCCGATCGCTGTGCTCTCGTTCGTCATCCTGTTGATCCCGTTGCCGATCCTGCAGACCTACGGTCCGCTGGTCCTACTGGTGGCCATCTTCGCCGCCATCATCGACTCGGTCATCTTCGGGCGTCAGCTGGCCGCCAAGGTGCGGCAGAAGTTCCCGAACGGTGACAACTCAGGACTGTCGACCAAGGGCGGGTCCCTCGGTTTCTATGCCTTCAACCGCGCCTGCCTGATCCGCCGCTGGCGGGTGCCGCGTCCGCGCGTCGGGCCCGGCGACGTGATCGACTGACAGCGGGGTCGGATGGACGACGATCTGCAGCGGGCGGCCGCAGCGAACGCCGACGCGGTGGTCAGGCGGTTCTTCAACGCCGAAGGTCGGCTGACGACGCTGCCGGCCAAGCAGTCCCGGCAACTCGCCGTCTACGACCTGATCGCCCAGCGCTTCATCCCCGGCGTCCGCTATACCGAGGTCGAGGTCAACCGCGAGCTGATGGCGATCTACGACGACTACGTCACGCTGCGCAGGGGGCTGATCGACTTCGGCCTGATGGACCGGTCTGACGGGCAGTACTGGCGAAGCGGGGGTTCGGTCCCGATCGGCGTCGGTGGGACGGGTGCCTCCGCAATGACCGGGGCCATCACGGGGGGCAGCATGTCGACGATCCGGGCGGCACCGTCCCCGCGCGGGGCGGCACGCCGGGAGGCCATCCTCACCGCGGCCGCCCAGCTCTTCGCCGAGAGCGGTTACGCGGCAGTCGGAATGGACGACATCGGCGCCGCGGCGGGAGTCACCGGGCCTGCCATCTACCGGCATTTCGGCGCCAAGGCCTCGGTCCTGACGGCGGTCTTCGGCAGGGTGATCGACGCCGTCACCACCGAGCCCGACGGGGATCTCGCCGGGGAAGCCGACGACGACCCGCAGATGTTGCTGCGCAGGCTGATCCACACCTACGCGATCGCCGTGTCGGGACGCCGGCGTCTGATGGCCGTGTTCATCCGCGAGGTGCATCACCTGCCGTCGGATGATCGCGAGCTGCTGGTGGCGCGGCAACGGGCGCTCGTCGGGCGGTGGCGCACGCTGCTCGAACAGGTGCACCCGGACTGGCACCCGGAACGGATCCGGACAGCGGTCCACGGCGCGTTCGGCATGCTGAACGCCGTGGGGACGTTCCAGTCGCCGTTGTCCGACCAGGAGCTGGCGGGCCAGCTGAGCGCTCTGGCGAGCACCGCGCTCGAGCTGTGAGGCTGGTCCTGGCTGATCAGCCGGCGGGCCGACGAAGTCGCGCGACGGTCCCATCCGCTCCCAGGTCGGCCAACATGCGCAGCCCGAGGTCATGGGACTCGTCGTCGCCGGCGGTGGCCAGCTCCACCGCCTGCTCGTAGCGGTCGCCCAGCCGTTCCCAGCCGCCGGCGGCGGCGCCGGCGTCACCGCGCAGGCCGGACGCCCACGGTTCCGGAACGCCGGCGACGGTGCCGGGATCGAACCCGGCCCGGCGCAGGTACACCCCGATCTCGCCCTGCGCCGCGGTGTTGCCGGACTCGGCAGCCATCTCGAGCGTGCCGAGCACACCGGTCGGCGGCCCCACCAGCGTCCCGGTCAGCCAGCCGATCTCGATCTCGGCCGCCGCCAGCGGTCCGGCGACGAAACTGTCCGCCGCCGCGATCGGGCTGCCCATCGCCTCCAGCAGGATTCGGCGGCACTCCGGCTCGCCGCGCCGGGCCAGCAACCTGGCCAGCATCCCGCGGGCGAACAGCGCCATCACCCCCGGGCTGCCCGGGCTGGCCACCAACTCGCGAAGTACCGCGATGGCGCGGTCCCAGTCCCCCGCGCTCGAGGACACCGCGGCTGACGTCAGGCGCAGTCGGTATTCGCCGGCGGCGAACTCCGTGTCGGCCGCCAGCCGCAGACCGGCCGCCACGTACCGCTCCGCGTCGGCGAGACGGCCTGCCCGGTAGGCACTTCCGGCCGCATTGACGTAGGAGCGGACCCGTGTCTCCGGCCGGACGTCACCTGCCGAAAGCGAAAGCGCCAGTTCCAGATCGTCCGATCCCCGGGCATCGCCCAGTGCCAGGCGCGCACTGCCGAGGTAGCAGAGCGCTTGCGCACGAAGATCGTCCCGGTCGATCCGCCTGCACAATTCCACGGCGCGTGCCGCGTGGTGCAGTGCGTGGATGCTGGGTTGGGCGACGATCCCGGGTGTCACCAGATTGCTGTGGGTTCTCGCCAACTCGGTCAGAGCCACCGCCAGTCGCGCATCGTCGGCGGCGGGCTGGAGCGCTTCCAGCACCTCGACCGCACGGCCGGCGGCCCGTCGTGCAGTCATCGGCCCGCGCGCGAACAGTGCGATCCTGGACAGCACCACCAGCGCGTCCGCCAGGAGCACCATGTCCTGCGATTCCTCGGCGCCGGCGACCGCCGCCTCCGCGCAGGGCAGCGCCGCCTCGTACTCGTTCACGACGTACAACGAGTAGGCCCGTCGGGTCAGCAGCCCGGCCCTGTCGCGCGGGTCGACCCGGTCGGCGAAACGCAGCACCACACGCAGGGTCTCGGCCGCCTGCCGGTGCGCACCGGCACGTTCCGCCGCGGCGGCGGCGACCGGGCCGTACCGCAGGACCGTCTCGATCCGGGCGGCACGCACAGCGTGGTGGACGATGCGGGAGGGCTCGACGTCCGGATGGAGCAGCAGGACGTCCAGCACCACGCGGTTGGCCTGTACCACCTCGCCCGCGGTCAGCGAGGTTTCGACAGCGCGCCGGGCCAGCTCATGCCGGAATGCGACGTGCTGCACACCCCCGCCGATCACACTGGAGCGTTCGGCACCGGAGACGACGTCCGGATCACCATCGGCGATCGCCTCTGCGAGCCATCGTTCCGCGCGTGACGGCACGACGGACAGCCGTTGGACGAATCGCCTGCACACCTCTGGCAGCCTGCCCACCCTGGCGAGCACCGCGTCGCGGACGGTCGCCGGCATCTCGCCGGCCGGAGCCTGCAGAATCTCCGTGACGAAGAACGGATTTCCCCTGGTCACCCGATGGATCTCCTGCGCCTCCGCGGCAGGGACACCCGCAAGCCTGGCGACCGCGAGCACGCTCAAGGGCAGCAGCTCGATCCGCCGCAGTGCCGGGCCGGTGAGCCCGCCGAGTATCCGCCGGAGCGGATGCGTCACGTCGACGTCCTCCGCCCGGTAGGTGAGCATGAGGATGGACCGCACTCCGCTCATCCGACGGGACAGAAACCGGATCGCGTCCAGCGTGACGTCGTCCGCCCAGTGCACGTCCTCGACGACGAGCAGCGTCGGTCGCAGCGCGAGGCAACGCAGCAACGTGCCGAACACGTCGTTGGGACGGTCGTCTGCGGCCAGAACCGGCTCCAACTCGGGAAGCGCGTGCACCATATCGCGGAACGGTCCCAGACTCACGGGCGCGAGCAGGTCGTCGCAGCCGCCAACGGCGATCAGGAAATCTCCTTGAACCGAGTTCGAGAAAGCCTGCACGAGGGAGGACTTCCCGCTGCCTGCCTCCCCCATGACGGTCACGACAGCACCTCGACCCGTGCCCAGTACTGCACGGCCCGTTCGGGACAGCGCAGCAAGATCGCCGCCGCGCTCCAGCAGCGTCGGTCGGGCAGCCGCCTGCCATCCCGGGCCCGCCGTCGCAGCGCGCTGCAGAGGCGGCCGAGCGACGATCCGCGCGCGCAGGGCGGTGGCCTCCGGGCCCGGAGCGACACCCAATTCGGTGCCGAGGATGTGTTCCATCTCGTCGAATCGGCGAAGTGCGGCAGCGCGATCGCCTGCCGTCACCGCGTCGCGCAGCAGTTCGACGTGCGCCTCGAATCGAACGACGTCGATGTCGATTTCCCGGCCGGGTAACAGGGAGACGGCCTGCTCCCGCAGGACGACCGCGTCGGCACTGCCGAGCGCCTGTCTGGCGAAGTGCGCGGCCTTGTGCAGTCGCGGCAGAGCCGCGTCCTGGTCGAGGTCCGGCCACAGGAGGTCGACCACCCGATCGCGGTGCAATCGTGCCCGCGGGGCCAGAACCAGTATCTTCACCAGGGCGACGGCGTCCCGGCGCCGCCATTCTGACGGTTCCACCGCTCTGCCGTCGATGCTCACCGTGAAGCCGGCCATCACACCAACGGCGACGCCCACCGGCCGATTTTACTGCTCCCGACCGTCCCCGGACGCACCAACGGTGCCCAACAGGTCGCGTGCGGTCTCGAGCAGCGTGCGCTGACAGGAGCGCGCCCGGCGGTGCAGTTCGTCCTGCGCTTCCGGCGCCGCGTGTCCCATCGCGATGAGAACGCCGATGGCCTGGTTGATGTCGCTGAAATCGCCGAGGCTGCTGGAGTCTTCCCGTCCGGCCGGACCGGCCGACGGCAGGTGCCCGTCCAGCACGGCCTGACCGTAGAGGGTGAACATCCACCGGGCGTCGTCGGCGAGGTCGCGGAATGCGCCGGATGTCGCGGCGAAGAAGACGACATTGCCGCCCCGGCCGGGCGCTCCCGGCGGAACCAGTGGCAGCCACAGCGAGGCGCGGACATCCGCGCACCCGGCAGCGGTGAGAAACGTGAAGGTGACCGGAGTGCGATCGACCTGCAACGTCATCGACAGGCCGAGATAGGACGGAACGACCGCGAGGAGGTCATCGGTCAGCACACCGAGCACCGCTCCCAGGTCCAGGACCGGGTCGCCGAGCGCCTGGGTCAGGACATCGAGATCGTCAGCGAGTGAAAGTGGGAAGTCCACGGCCTGCCCCCTCGCAGCGCCCGATGCGCTGGATGTGCATGCGCGGAAAGAAGTCGCGAGAGTGTGCGATGACGCTGACGAAGAACCGGAAATCGGGTCGGGACCCAATTTGCCGTTCCTCCGGCGTCATTGACTGTTGACTTTGAATTGATCACCAGGCGGTCGGGCCGTCTTTCGGCTTCGAGCATCATCATTCGATTTCGCGATCCGGACCGTGCCGGCCTGTTTCCCGCACCACTGCGAGAGCGATGTCGGTCACGGAGCGCCGTTGCTCGGTGCTCATCTGCTGTAGGCGTTCGAGTGCGTCCTCGGACGTTCTCCCGTCCCGGAAGCGGAGCACCCCGATCGCCTGGTCGATGAGCGCCCGGTTGTTCAGTCCCGCGTGCAGTTCGTTGGCCAACCTGATGGTCTGCTCGAAAACCTGCGCATGCTGGACCGCCAGAGCGGCCGACACCGCGAAGGTCTCGCCCAATTCCTGCGCCCTGGCGCTGAACGCATTCGACGGGTGCGCATACACGTTCATCGCGCCCAAGATCTTCGTCGGCGTCCGTAATGGGAGCGACAGTGCGCTGTGCACACCCAGTTTCGCTGCCCGCGGTCCGAACTGGGGCCACCGGAGGTCCTGCTCGAGCTGCCCCGACCGCTTTGTCCGGCCGGTCGCCGCGGCGCTGATGCACGGTCCCTCGCCGATGCCGTACTGGATGTTGTCGATCGCCCGGACGAACGGCTCGCTCTTCACGATGAGGTCGGCCCGGTCCAGTTCGAGCAACGTCAGACCCGCCCCGTCCGCTCCCGGGATGGCCCACACGGCGAGTTTGGCGACCTGGGTGAGCATCTTGGTCAGATCCAGCGGCACGGTCGAGAGCTCGGCCAACGCGCTGAGACTCGCGGCGAGAGTGGCTTCCTCTGCCGAGGCCCGACCCCTGTCGGCGGCACGCTCTCTTCGGGCATCGTCATCGGGCCGGTATTCGTCCGCCACCACTGCCCCCTCGATCACACGCGTGAACGTCACGGCATGTCTCCCGAGAGTAGCCCTATTTACCGAAGAAAAAGACTTGTCGGCGCATGATCAATTACCTCCAGCAAACAGGAATGCACGTATCCCGAGCCAGGTCCATCAGGGGAGAACAGTTCACAACGGCGCACGAATGGTCTCGCTGGGTGACGGGGACGAAGGGGGCGATGGGCCGTTGGGCCGGCCCGTCCCTAGGCTTGCTCACGACGACAGCTGTCATGGTGGACGGAGTGAACGTATGACAGAGGCGCCGCGTCCGGGACCGCCACCACGACTCCACTTTCGCGGCCCGTCGCCCGCCGTCCGCAAGTTCCTGGGCCACCGAGTCGGCGCGCCGGGGTCCGTGGAACCCTGACGGTGTTCGTCAACGGCAGGCTGTACGAGGGCGCTTCGACCTCACCGGGCTGCGGCGGGCCATCAGTTCGGAATTGGTCTGAGCCGCCGGAACCGGGTCCCGGAACCGTCCGGTCAGGCCTGCCGCGGCACGCACTCCACGTGCGCGAAATCGGCAACCGCCGTGAACCCCAGCCCGCGGTAGACGGCGTTCGCCGGCGGATAATCGGCGTCGGCGAACAGGGTGATCTCGGCTGCCCCGAGCTCGCGCGCCGAATACACGGCCGCAGCGGTCGCGGCCGCCCCGTACCCACGCCGGCGGTGTTCCGGTGGCGTGTACACCGGCGCGATCCGGGCCACACCGTTGCGGACAGCGGAGTGGCCGGCCAGCGCGACGGGTTGCCGGCCGACGCACCACAACACCGTCAACTGACCGCGCTCGGCGTTGCCCAGCACCATCGCGCGGTCCGGCGCGGGCAACCCACGGGCGACGCCGGTCTCCCGGCCGAATTCGTCGAACCAGCGGGCCAGCAGGTCCAGCTCGGCGTCATCGCTGAGGATGGCCGCCCGCGCGGAGCCGGGCACACCGGTCGGTTCGACCAGTGACTCCAACCGATAGAACAGGGTCGACATCCGGGTGCTCCAGCCGGCACCCGTGTGCCGGCTCCAGGATTCGGCCAGCGCCAGCACCGTGGCGCGCCGGCCGCTGAACCCGTCGACGGGTTCGCCCGTCGCTGCGAGGGCGGCCACCAGGGCGTCGAGCACCGCACCGGGCGCGGGCAGGGCCGGATCCAGCACCACCAGCGCAGGGTGCCCCGGGGTCCGCATCGCTGCCAGCCCGACGTCGCCGCCGGCCCGCACCACCACCATCAGCGGTGTGCCGCCCGGGTAAGGCTGCGCCCGGTGACCGGCCAGCACGTGCGACACCATGGTCGCCCCGACCCGGTCCCGCGCGACCAGCGGCGCGATTTCGTCCCCGAACAGCGCCGGGTCAGCGAACACCTCCGCCGTGGGCACCAGGCAACCGGCTCAGAGCGAGAGGTACCGCTTGAGTTCCTGCGGGGTGACCTGCCGGCGGTACGCCTCCCACTCGGCCCGCTTGTTCCGCAGGAAGAAATCGAACACGTGCTCGCCCAGCGCCTCGGCCACCAGTTCGGAGCCCTCCATCACGGCCAGCGCCGATTCCAGCGAGGTCGGCAGCTTCTGGTAGCCCATCGCCCGTCGCTCCACCTCGGACAGCGACCACACGTTGTCCTCGGCGGGGGCCGGCAGTTCGTACTTCTCCCGGATCCCCTTCAGCCCGGCCGCGATGACGACCGTGTACATCAGGTAGGGATTGCACGCAGAGTCGGGAAGCCGGAACTCGAGTCGCTGGCTGGACGCCTTGCCCGGTGAGTAGTTGGGCACCCTGACCAGGGCCGACCGGTTGGCCGTTCCCCAGGACGCCGTGGTGGGAGCCTCGTCACCGACCACCAGCCGCTTGTAGGAATTGACCCACTGGCAGGACACCGCGGTGATCTCCGGGGCGTGCTTGATGACACCGGCCAGGAAGGCCTTCCCGGTGGCCGACAGCTGGAACTCGTCGTCGGGGCTGTGGAACGCGTTGGTCTCACCGTCGAACAGCGAGAAGTGCGTGTGCATCGCCGATCCGGGCTGGTCGACCAGCGGCTTGGGCATGAACGAGGCTTTCACCCCCTGGGTGAGGGCGACCTCCTTGACGACGTACCGGAACGACATGATGTTGTCCGCCATCGTCAGCGCGTCGGCGTACCGCAGGTCGATCTCCTGCTGGCCGGGCGCACCCTCGTGGTGGGAGAACTCGACGGAGATGCCCATCGCCTCGAGCGTCTCGATGGCCCGCCGGCGGAAGTGCGGGGCGGCGTCGTGCGAAGCCTGGTCGAAGAAGCCGCCCTGGTCGGCCGGGACCGGCACCGAACCGTCGTCGGGGAGGTCCTTGAAGAGGAAGAACTCGATCTCGGGGTGCACGTAGCAGGTGAAACCCATCGACGCGGCGTCGCCCATCGCCCGGCGGAGCACATGCCGCGGGTCCGCCCATGACGGCGAGCCGTCCGGCATGGTGATGTCGCAGAACATCCGAGCCGAATACACCCGGCCGCCGTCGGCCTCCCACGGCAGGACCTGGAACGTCGACGGGTCCGGCCGGGCGACCATGTCGGACTCGAACACCCGGGCGAAACCCTCGATGGCGGATCCGTCGAACCCGATGCCCTCGCTGAACGCTCCCTCGAGCTCGGCCGGCGCGACGGCAACCGACTTCAGGAACCCGAGGACGTCGGTGAACCACAGCCGGACGAAGCGAATGTCACGTTCCTCGAGGGTGCGGAGGACGAACTGCTGCTGACGGTCCATGGCATCACCTTATGAGGGGCTTGTTACTCCGCGGTTGCCGCACCCGTGAATCAGCGTCCGCGGAGACCCTTGACGTACCGTGTCCCGATGCCTGAAGCCGTCCCCGTGATCCCTGCCGTCCGAACGACGGCAGCCCTCGCCGGGGCGGTGGAACACGGCCCGGTGGTCACCCCCGATCACGTCCAGCTGTGGTACCCCGACCCGCACCGTGAGCTGTCCGGCGTGCGGCTGGAAGTCGACTGGGTGCTGGGCGACATCGACCCCGAGTACGTCCCGGTGGACGGCGGGTGGACGCTCACTCTCCCGCGGCTGAACGCCTGGCGGCTGGAGTACCAGCTGACCACCCGGGTCGGCGACGAGTACAGCTGGATGTGCGACCCGCTCAATCCCCTGCGGGTGCCCAACCCGTTCGGTGAGAAGTCGGAGATCCGGTTCCCCGACTACCGGGAGCCGAACTGGTTGCTGACCGAGCCCGCTGGACCACTGCGTCCCGTCGCCACCACCGAGGGCCGGCTGGAAACCGCTGTGCCGGTTCAGCTCTGGTCGCCGCCGGGGCTGTCCGCCGACACCACGGCACCGCTGCTGCTGGTGCACGACGGCAGCGACATGGCCGACCGCGGGTCGCTGCTCCGCTGGGCAACCGCCATCTCCCGCGAGCTGCCGATCCGGGTGGCGCTGCTCGACCCGCCCCAGGGACTTCGCGACGACTGGTACGCGGCGAACCCGGACTACGCCGACCACATCGCGGACGTCGTCGTCCCCGCGATCACCGGGCGGGTGCTGACCGGGCCGGTGATCGGCCTCGGGGCGAGCCTGGGCGCGCTGAGCATGCTGGTCATCCAGCGCAGACGGCCGGGATCGATCAGTGCCCTTGCGCTGCAATCCGGTTCGTTCTTCACCCACGCCCTGGACTCCCAGGAGAGCTCTTTCGGCCACTTCGAGCAGATCTGTGCCGCGGTCGAGGGCATCGCGGCCGGCCCGGAACCGGCCGCCGCGCGCGCACCGAGGCCGGTGCCGGTGCTGATGACCTGCGGAGCCATCGAGGAGAACCTGGGGAACAACCTGGAAATGGCGCAGGTGCTGAACCGGCAGGACCACCCGGTCACCTTCCGCACGGTGCCGGAAGCGCACACGATGATCGGCTGGCGCGACGCCTGGTTCCCGGCGCTGGACGAGTTGATCGCGGGGCTGCGATGACCCGCACCGAGTACCACCGGATCGACGCTCCATCGCTCGGCGGCTCCGCCGAGATCGCCGTTCACGGGCACTGGGGACGGCCGGTGATCTGGTTCCCGTCGGAGGCCGGCCAGCCGTGGGACTTCGAGGCGAACGGGATGCTCGATGCCGTCCGCCCCGCGATCGACGACGGCCGGATCACGGTGTTCTGCGTGCCGTCCTTCGACAACTCGTCGTGGTCGGCGTCCTGGATGCCGCTCACCGACCGCGCCCGCAACCACCGGCGCTACGAGGACTGGATCATCTGGCAGGTCGTCCCGTTCATCCGCGACAAGTGCGGCGGTCGGGACGACATCGCAACCTCGGGGCCGTCCATGGGCGCCTTCCACGCGGTGCTGTTCGCCCTGCGCCATCCGCATGTCTTCGCGAGAGCCGTTGCGCTGTCCGGCAACTACGACCCGTGGACGTGGCGGGCCTGGGGGCCGGCCGACGACGAGACGTACTATACGAACCCGATGCAGTTCCTCCCGGGCGCCCACGGCGGCCACCTGGACTACCTGCGCAGCCGGCTCGCCCTGACCCTGGTGGTCGGCAGCGGCATGTGGGAGGACACCACCGGCGCCAACGCCTCGACACGGGCCCTTGCCTCGGTGCTCGCGGACAAGGGCATCCCGCACGAGCTCTACGTGTGGGGCCACGAATGGCCGCACGACTGGCCCAGCTGGCGTGCGCAGGCGGCGATCTACCTTCCGGCGCTCGGCTGATCCGGCCGACGGTGGACCCGGGGTCGCGGCCGTTCTGAGTCCGGGCAAAGATCTCTCCCATGACGGCGCCACGACGAGATTCCGCGACCCACATGATCGGGCTCCTGCTCGGGACAGAGAAGGACTGGCCGATCGCCTTCGAGACGCTGACCAGGCGGCTCGAACCGGTCACCCACCAGGGGATCCCGCACCATGTGCGGACGGAGCGACTGACCATCGAACCATTCGACCTGCGCGCCCCGGTGCGGTCCGACGTGGTCATCGACCGGCTGGCCTGGTGGTACTACCACCCGCGTGAGTGGCTGAAGAAGGCCGCGCTGGTGAACGACACGTACCTGATCAACAACCCGTTCACGTTCCAGGCGATGGAGAAGCACTCCGCGTACTGCGCCATGATGCGGCTCGGTTTCGACATCCCGGAGACCGTGCTGGTGCCGTACAAGAACCCCGTCGACCACGAGAAGTGGGCGTACACCGCGGAGACCTACAACCTGCCGTTCGACCTCGACCAGGTGGCGTCCATGGTCGGCTTCCCGCTGTACATGAAGCCGTTCGACGGCGGCGCCTGGCGGGGCGTCTCCCGAGTGGACGACACGGCGGCGCTGCACGAGGCCTATGACGAGTCCGGCCAGATGCTGATGCACCTGCAGGCCGCCTCGGAGTACGACTCGTTCGCCCGCTCCCTGACCATCGGCCCGGAAACCAAGATCATGCGGTTCCGGCCGGAACTGCCCATGCACGACCGCTACGAGGTGGCGCACAACTTCCTGCCGCCCGAGGCGGGGATGGAGATCCTGACACTGTCCCGCACCATCAACGCGTTCTTCCGCTGGGAGTTCAACTCCTGCGAATCGCTGGTCAGCGGAACCAGTGTCAAGCCGATCGACTACGCCAACGCCTGCCCCGACATCGCCATCACCTCGCTGCACTACTACTTCCCGTGGGCCATCACCCAACTTGTCTCCTGGTCGGTGTTCTGTGCGGTCACCGGCCGCAAGCCGCAGGTCGACACGAACACCAGGGCCTGGTTCGACGTCGCCGACGACCCCGAGCTCAACTGGTCGGACAAGCTCGGCAGGTACGCGCTGATGGCCGACCAGTACTTCGAGGCGGACACCTACCGCGAGTTCTGTTCCACCGCGCTCGCCTCGCTGCCGGAGATCGTCTACGACTGGATCAGCTCCGCAGACTTCGACGGTCTGCTGGTGGACACCGTCAGGGCCACCTATCCGCGGCACGAGCAGGAGAAGTTCCTCGCCCACTTCCGTGGGCTGCTCGGCCTCTGGGTGGCGGACCAGAGCTGACCCGGTCACGGTCGCCCGGGCCGGCTCAGCTGCAGGTGGCGCCGTCAGCCGGCAGCTCGAGCGTGGTGAGGTACGCCGTGCCGATGTCGTCGACGCAGCTGCTGTCGATCCCGAGGTAGGCCGTGTGGTTGGTGCCCTCGACCGTCAGCAGCGACGCATCGAGGGCCTTGGCCAGGTTGACGCCCTCCTGGTAGGGCGTGGCGGGATCCTTGGTCGTTGAGATGACCAGCACCTTCGGGAGACCCTTGATGTCGGGTAGGTGAGGCTCCGAGGTGGGCGGGACGGGCCAGAATGCACAGGGATCCTTGATCGCCCGCGGCGGATCGCCGGACCCGAAGAAAGGTGCTGCAGCCGCATATTTCTCCGCGATGACTTGTGCCTGCGCCGGGTCGAGGAGTCGAGAACCGTCGATGCACTGGATCGCCCCAAAAGCATCCTGCAAATTGGTGTAGCTGCCGTCGGCCGCGCGTCCGTTGTAGAAGTCGGCGAGCGCCATCAGCAATGCTCCGTCGCCGTTGGACAGATCCTGCAACGCCGTTGACAACGTCTCCCACAGGCTCTGGGAGTACAACGCCTGCAGCGAGCCGGTGTTCGCATCACCGAAACTGAGTACGCGGCCGTCGGCCAGCTGTCGTGGCTCGTCAAGCAGCGGGCGGACCAACTCCTGATACGCCTCTGTCGCGCCTTCGGGGTTCGTCCCGAGTGCGCAGCTCTCCTGGTCGGCGCACCAGGCGGCGAAGTCCTCGAACGCTTTTTGGAAGCCCTCAGCCTGCCCGATATCCCTCGCGCCCGGGTCGGCCTTAGGATCGATGGCGCCGTCCAGGATCATCGCGCGGACGTTCTCCGGGAACTGCTCGGCGTAGGCGGTGCCGATGCTGGTGCCGTAGGACCAGCCGATGTAGGTGAGCTTCTCGTCGCCCACCGCGGCCCGCAGCACGTCCAGATCCTTGACCACGTCACGTGTTCCGATGTTTGCCAGCAGCTTGGCGCCGTCGATGCCATGCTCGGTGCCGGACAGTGCGACGCAGCCCTCCGCCAACTTCTTGGCATTGGCATCGGCGGCGTCGACCTCGGCCTGGGTGCGCGTCCGTGGAGTCTTCGCGCGTGCAGCGTCGCGTTGTTCGTCGGTCTGGCAACGGATCTCCGGGGTCGAGTAGGCCACCCCGCGTGGATCGAACCCGACGAAGTCGAAGCGCTTGTTCAGCTGAGCTGCGGGTTTGGAGCCAGCGAGTTGGCCGGCGAACTCCACTCCCGAGCCGCCGGGCCCACCGGGGTTGGTGATGACCGAGCCGATCCGTTGCGCCTGGTCGGTCGCCGGCTTGCGGAGCACCTTGACGCTGATCGTCTCGCCGTCCGGCTCGTCGTACACCAGCGGAACGGTGAGGTCGGCGCACTGCAGCGACGCCGCACGGTAGAACTTGGTCTCCTCGGACGTTGCCAACTCGGCGCACGACCCCCAGTCCAACTGCTGTCCGTAGTACCGCTCGAGTCCGGCCGGGACAGCGGCGGGCGTGTCGGCCGCCGACGGTCCCTGCGCAGAGCCAGACGCCGCCGGCCCTCCGGTGGTCGGACCGGCCGGTCCGGCCGTCACCGCGGTTCCGCTGACGCTGCTGGAACAGCCGACCAGCAACACGGCCAGGACGGCGCCGGTCAGACCTGCGGGGACGGACGCCCGCCGGGGCCGGTGGTGAAGGATGCTGGGCACTGTCCGATCATGCCATCGGGACCTGTCCGGCCCGGTGACGCGAACTGGTGGGACCGACGATGTCGAGAACGGCACGGCCCGTACGACGCAAGGGTGATGGCGGCCCGACCGGGCGGCCCCAGCACACGAGGAGACCAGCCATGCAGTACCTGGCGATGATCAAGTTCGACGAGGCCATGCCGTTCGGCCCGCCACCACCGGCGCTGTTCGAGGCGATGGGTGCGTTCGCCCAGGAGGGCGCGGTCAACGGCACCCTGGTCGAGCAGGCGGGTCTCGGCCCCAGCGAGATGGGGGCGATCGTCTCGCTGGCCGACGGCTCCATCACCGCAACCGACGGGCCGTTCGCGGAGGCCAAGGAACTGATCGGCGGGTACGCGGTGATCGACGTCCGGTCGAAGGCGGAGGCGGTCGAACTGGCCCGAAGACTGATGCAGATTCACCTGGACACCTGGCCCGGATGGGCAGGCAGCTGCGAGGTCCGGCCGATCCTGCGGGAGCCGTCGGACTCCGCTTCGTGACCGGAACGGCCCGCCGCGAGGATTCCGTCGAGGCGATCGAGGCCGTGTGGCGACTGGAATCCACCAGGTTGATCGCCGGCCTCGTCCGCATGGTCAGGGACGTCGCCCTGGCCGAGGACGTCGCCCAGGACGCGCTGGTCGCCGCCCTGGCCCAATGGCCGGAATCCGGTGTACCGAAGAATCCGGCGGCGTGGCTGATGACGATCGCCAAGCGGCGCGCGATCGATCAGTTCCGTCGCGGCGAGCGGCGCGGCAGCATCTATGCGGCAATGGCTCTGGAGGCGGAGGCAGCTCCGGTGACGCCCGACTTCAGTGCCATGGTCGACCATGTCGAGGACGACGTGCTGCGGCTGATGTTCGTGTGCTGCCACCCGGCGCTCACGGTCGACGCGCGCACCACCCTGACCCTCAAGCTGGTCGGCGGGCTCAGCACGCGGGAGATCGCGCGGTCGTTCCTGACCTCGGAGGCGACCGTCGCGCAGCGGGTGGTGCGGGCGAAACGGCAGCTCGCCGCCGCCGGTGCGGCCTTGGAGGAACCCTCCGGCGACGAGCGGGCCGAACGGCTCTCGGCGGTCCTCGCGGTCGTCTACCTGCTCTACAACGAGGGGTACTCGGCCACGATCGGCGGGGACTGGATGCGCCCGGCACTGTGCGACGAGGCCATCAGGCTGGGCCGCATCCTGGCCGCGCTGCTGCCCGGGAACGCCGAGGTGCACGGCTTGTCGGCGCTGATGGAACTGCAGTCCGCGCGGGCGGGGGCGCGCGTCGGTCCGACCGGCGAGCCGGTCCTGCTGCTGGATCAGGACCGCAGCAGGTGGGACGCCGGGCATCTGCGCCGCGGCCTGCGCGCGCTGGCGCTGGCCGAGTCGCCGGTGGGGTCGCCGGGCACACAGGGCACGCCGGGTCCGTACGTCCTCCAGGCGGCGATCGCCGCCTGCCACGCCCGGGCCGCCACCGCCGACGCAACCGACTGGGTCCGGATCGCCGCGCTCTACCGGGATCTCGCCGTGATCACCCGGTCGCCGGTGGTGGAGCTGAACAGGGCCGTCGCACTGGGCATGGCCTACGGTCCCGCCGCCGGCCTGACACTCGCCGACCAGTTGCGCGACCTGCCCGCCATGCGCGGATACCACCTGCTGCCGAGCGTCCGCGCCGACCTGCTCGACCGGCTGGGACGGCACGGTGAGGCGGCAGCGGAGTTCGACCGGGCGGCGTCGATGACCGGCAACGATCGGGAACGCCGCCTGCTGCGGGATCGGGCCGCCCTGGCCGCGACAGCGGCGGCCATCCGGTGAGCCCGCAGACGACCGGCCCGCAGACGCCGGACCGATTCTTCGACGTCGCCACCGGCGGCGACCTGCAGCTGCAACTGCAGATGGCCGGCGCCGACTTCCTGCTGCTGCGGCAGTTCGGGTACCGCGATCCGCACTACCCGGACCGGCCGTTCATCATCCCGCGGGATCCGGCGACGTTCCGGACCGACCTGGCGTCGATTCCCTGGTTCTTCGGTTGGCTGATCCCCGGCCTCGGCACCCACCTGCCGGCGATCCTGGTGCACGACGCGCTGGTGCTCGAGCCGGGCGAGCCGCCCGCGCACGACGGTCCTTCCGTCGACCGGGAGGAGGCCGACCGGATCCTCCGGGACGCCATGGGATGCCTGGGCACGCCGGTGCTGCGGCGCTGGTTGATCTGGACCGGCGTCACGCTGGCGACGGCGGTGACGACCCTGCGGCCGCGCTGGTACTGGGCGCCGGTCGTCGTCGGGACCCTGCTCGCCATCACGATTCTCGGTGTGCTGGCCACCCTCGACCTGTTCGATCTCGGGGTGCGGTTGCCGTGGATGGGAGACCGTCCGTGGTGGCAGGAACTCGTCCTCGGCGCCGTTTTCGCGGTGCTGATCCCGGCGGCGCTGTCGGTGCTGTGGGGCCGATTGCGGCGCGCAGGGGTGATCGCCGGCGTCAGCCTGGCACTGCTCCTGCACGTGACCGCGGCGGTGATCGTCGTCTACGGCGTCTACTGGCTGCTCGAGCGCCTCGTGTCCGCCCGGGAGGGCAGCACCCCCAGCGTGCGCCGCAACCGGCACCGGATGCACCGTCAGCGCAGTTCGCCGGCCAGCTGATCGGGAGCCACCTGGACCGACGGGACGGCCGCCCGCGATTCGTGCAGGGCGAGGGCGGTGACGGCGCCGACCACCAGCGCCGCGCCGACCCATTGGCCGGCCAGCAGGTGCGCGTCGAGGAAGGCGACCCCCACGACGGCGGCCGTCAGCGGGTACGCCAGTTCGGCGAGGGTGGCTCTGGACGCGGCTGTCCGGCGCAGCCCGACGTAGTACAGCCACATCGCCAGCAGTCCCGGGATCAACGCGATCCCGGCCACCGACACCGTGCTCTGCAGATCGGGCACCCACAGTGGCGAGCCGGTGGCCAGCACGATGATCAGGGCGGCGGGCAGGCCGAAGGCGAACCGCAGGGTGGTCAGTTCGACGGCGGTCAGCCGGGTGGCGACCAACCGGCCCAGGACCGTCCCGGCCGCCCACAGGGTGGCCGCACCGAGCGCTAGGAGGGCGACGGCGACCTCGTCGACACCGATGGAGAGCGGATCGGGAAAGGCCAGCAACCAGGCCCCGATCAGGGCCGGCACCGCGAACCAGGCGAAGGACGGGCGGAGCCGTTCGTGCAACAGGATGGCCGCACCGACGATCGCGATCACCGGCTGGAACTTCTGGATGACCGCCGGGGTGACCGGATCGCCGAACCGGAAGGACAGCGTGAACAGCGTGGTGGCGACCGCGGAGGCGCCGACACCGATGGCGATGACGGCGAGCCTGCCGCGCACATCCAACCGGGCGAACGCCCGCAGCGCCCGCGGCAGGAACGGCAGCAGGACCAGCACCAGCACCGCGTGTTCGGCGAAGACGATGGTCGGTGCGGACACCTGACGGGCCAGCGGCAGGCGCAGCAGCGCGTCGGTGCCCCACAGGGCGGCGGCGAGTGCGACGACCCAGGTCAGGTCACGCGCACGGAGGGAGGTCTGGTCGGCGAGTCTCACCTAGCCGTCAGCGCGATCAGCGGTCCCGCCATTCCCGATCTTCGGCGTTCTTCCGCGCCTCCCGCTCCCGGATGATCTCCAGGGCGTTGGCCGCCTCTTCCGCGGTGGGGAACGGGCCGAGCAGATCCTTTGCCTTGCTCTGCCCCTCGCCCTCCACCTGGCCGGTGCTGATGTTGTAGTAGAAGGCCTTTGACTGGCCGATCTCGTCTCCCATGCGTGCAGCGTGCCACCTGCCCCGGCACGGGGCACGGTCAGCCCACCGGACGCACGACGAATCGATGGGTGACCGGATCTGCGGACACCAACCGGACCCGGATCACCGATCCCTCGACCAGGCCCTTGGGGTCGCAATGCGCACGGACGGGTGGTTCGTGCAGCACCACGATCGCCCGTTCCCGCTCCGCCTCGATCTGCAGGACGGTGGCCGTGAATTCCTCGCCCTCCCGGCCGTGCAGGACGAACACCGACACGGCGGCGGAACAGGCCTTCACCAGCTCGGAGGCCTTGCGGTCGGCCGCCGCCATCGCCTTCGGGAGCTCCGGCAGGGCCGCACGTGCCCAGTCCGGCACCGGCTCGCCGGCGTGCAGCGCCAGGCAGACCTCGGTGGTGTAGCGGTCGGCCAGCCGGCGCAGTGGGGCGGTGACGTGCGCGTACGGCGCGCCGACACCGCCGTGCGTGCGGCGGTCCGGCGGCGCACCGTCGAAGGGCGTGTAGCCCGCGCCACGGAGCAGCCGGACGGCGTCCTCCAGGAAGGCGGCGTCCAGCGGTTTCGACCCGTCCAGCGAGGCGATGACGTCGCCGGCGGGCACGTCGTCGGGCCAGCTGATACCCATGGCCGCCGTCTCCGTGCGCAGCGCCCTGACTTGTGCGGCGGACGGCTCCGGGAGCGTCCGGAGCAGGCCGACCCCGCCGCGCAACATCAGCGACGCCGCGCACATACCGGTCAGCAGGCTGATCTCCGCGTTGTACTTCTCGACCGGCAGGACGGCCCGGAGCTCGAGCGTCCAGTGCCCGCCGGTGCCGGTGACGATCTCGGCATCCGGGATGTCAAGACTGATCGCGTGCCGCTCCCGCGCGCGTTGCAGGCGCAGGGCACCGATCTCGGGCAGCAACCCGATCGACGGGTGCAGGGTGCCGGCGCCGGCGTCCGCTTGCACCCCCGGGTAGTCGAGTTGCGCGACGGACCTGACAGCACTGCGCCGGACATCGACATCCGTTGGCTCACCGCGATTGTCGAGCCGGATCGTCCACAACACCGCGGGCCGCTCGCGCCCGGGGAGCAGGCTCGCGGCGCCCTCGGACAGCTGGACGGGATGCAGCGGCGTGTTGCCGTCCGGGCTGTACAGCGTCGCGCCGCGGCGCCACGTCTCGGCCGCGAGCGGTCCGCCCTCGCGGACGAACGACGACACGTCGGCGATCGCGTAGCTGACCAGATAGCCGTCCCCATCGCGCTCGAGATGCACGGCCTGGTCGAGGTCCCGGGAGCCGGGCGGGTCGACGGTGACGAACGGCAGGTCACTCCGGTGACCTTGCAGCGGCGGGTCGGCCGCGGCGGCGGTGGCCTCGGCGACCGCGTCGGCCGGGTATCCGGCCGGGATCCCCAGTTCGCGGCGGACAGCGTCGAAGTCGATGGCGGCAGGCGGGACGACCGTGCGGACGGGCATCACGCCAGGCTAAGCAGTCGGCGACCGGTGCCGCCGCAGCGGCTCACCGGCGTGTGCGACGATTCGTCGCTGTCGACCGCCCCGTCCGCGGCCCGCGCCCCGGCGCCCGCACCTGAAGGGACTCCTGGTGGCCCTGCTCCGCTGCGACTTCTTCTCCGACGTTCTCGCGTTGAGCACGTCGATGACCGTGATCCTGCCGCAGGCGACGACCGCGCAGATCGGGCTGACCGGCCGCGAGACGGTGGGTGATCCCCCGGTGCTCTACCTGCTGCACGGGCTCAGCGACGACGACACGACCTGGTCACGGCGCACGTCCATCGAGCGGTATGTCGCCGCGCTCGGGCTGGCCGTGGTGATGCCCCAGGTACACCGCAGCTTCTACACCGACGAGGCACACGGAAGTCGCTACTGGACGTTCCTCTCGGAGGAACTGCCGGACGTGGTGTCCGGATTCTTCCGCGTCTCGCAGGACCGTCGGGACACCTTCGTCGCTGGGCTGTCGATGGGCGGTTACGGGGCACTCAAGTGGGCCCTGCGCGAGCCGGGACGATTCGCGGCCGCCGCGAGCATGTCGGGTGCGCTGGACGTGGCGGCACTGCAACAACTGGAAGAGTTGCGGACCGATGTCGATGACCGGGTGTTCGGCGGGCGCTCCGTCGCGGGAACGCCCGACGATCTGTTCTGGCTGATCGACCGGTTCGACACGGCCGACGCTCCGGCCCTGTCGGTGAGTTGCGGAACCGAGGACCCCCTACTGGAGTCGAATCGGCGATGTGTCTCGGCGCTGCGGGCCAAGGGCATCCCTGTTGACAGCAGCTTCAGTCCCGGCACTCACGAGTGGGGCTACTGGGACCGCGAGATCGAGCGATTGCTCGGCTGGCTTCCGTTGACGATCAACGGCACAGCGGGGCAGACCGGCTGAAGAAGCCGGCCTGCCCATCGGTCATGCCGCGATGCGCAGGTGCTGAAAACCCCTGTCGGTCAACTGAGGTCGACCGATGGGCTGCAGTCGTACCAGCCCTTTCACCACCAGTGCCCGCAACGTCCAGATCACGTCCTGGTCGTCGAGCAGGTGTGGTTCCAACGTACCGAGAACGATCCCCCGCTGGACCCGATCCTCCGCCACCGCGTGCAGCACCTCCGCCTGACGTGCGGTCAGAGGGTAGTGCCCTGTGTTACTTCGTGGACTGCTGCTCATGGTGAGCCTCCTTGGTCTGATGCTCGTCCAGTACCCCATTTTGCACCCCCGAAACGGGTGACCGGCACTGAAACGGGCGATTTTCGCCGCTTTTTTTTCCAGTGTGCTCCTCAGTGCCCGAAAGATGGGTACAGAACAGCCATGCGCATCGTCATCGTGGGGGCCAGCGGCAACGTCGGGACGGCCCTGCTCAGGCTGCTGGCCAGCGGTTCCGTGAAGTTCAGTAGCCGAAAGAACGTTTCAGATGATCCGCCGGTGGACGTGATCGGCGTCACACGACGGACGCCGCCGAGCGACACGCCGTACGACGTCGCCCGGTGGCACTCGGTCGACATCTCCGCCCCTGCCGCGGCGGACCGGCTGGTCGAGGTTTTCGACGGTGCGGACGCGGTCGTCAACCTGGCCTGGGGGTTCCAGCCGACGCACGACGCCGACCGGCTGGAGCGCGTCGGGGTGGGCGGTCTGCGGGCGGTGGCGCAGGCATCGGCACGCGCGGGCGTCGGCCAGCTGGTCCACATGTCGTCGGTGGGCGCCTACCGGCGGGCCGAACGCGGGCAGCGGGTGGATGAGAGCTGGCCGACCGACGGTGTGCCGTCATCGGTGTACAGCAGGCACAAGGCGGCTGCCGAGCGAATCCTCGACGACTTCGAGAGCGGCCCGGGCGCCGGCACCGTGGTCACCCGGTTCCGGCCCGGCATCGTGCTCCAGCGGGCCGCCGGCAGCGCGCTGCTCCGCTACGGCGTGCCCGGCTACGTGCCCTCCCGCTTGATCACCGCACTGCCGCTGCTGCCACTGGACCGCAACCTGGCGGTTCCCGTGGTGCACGCCGACGATCTTGCCGCCGCGGTGCTGGCCGCCGTGGAACGGCGTGCGGACGGGGCGTTCAACATCGCCGCCGAGCCGGTGATCACCCGCGACGACATCGCCGCCGCCCTGGGCAGCCGGCCGGTGCAGTTCCCGGCGCCGGCACTGCGCGCGGTCGTTGCCGCCACCTGGCACGCCCACCTGCAACGGATCGACGCCGGCTGGATCGACCTGGCGTTCGCGGTGCCGGCCCTGGACACCACCCGGGCGCGGACCGAGCTGGGCTGGCAGCCGGCGGTCGACGCGCGCGACGCACTCCGCGAGGTGGTGGCGGGGATGCGTGATGCCGCGAGCACGAGCAGTCCGGTGCTACGGCGCAGGACGGTCCTCGGGTCGCTCACGGAGTTGGTGAGACAGGGCCCGATCACCCGCCGGTCGCTCTCCTGAGACGACCGGCGGGGTGGTGCCCCACTGAGCTACAGCGAGACCCGCTCGTTCTCGCCACCGTCATACGGCTCGCCGGTGACCTTCGCCTTGACGAAGCTGATCACCGACGCGATCCGGCCGCCGGGCGTGTCCCAGTACTCGGCACTGTCGGCGGTGACCTTGATCAGCACGACGCTCGGATCCTCGGGCCCCTGCGGCATCCACGCCTCCACCCAGGAATTCCACAGCTCCTTGGCCTTCGCCCGGTCCTCCACCACACTGGCGGTGCCGCACAGCGAGATCCAGGTGTCGTTCGACGTCAGGGTGACGTTCACCTCGGGGCTCGCGGCGATGTGCCTGACCTTGCGGGAATCCCGCTCGGCGAAGAACCACAGGTCGCCGTCGAACTCGACCTCCTGCTGGGCCATCGGCCGGCTGATGAAATGTCCATCGGCGTCAACCGTGGTCAGCATCCCGATCCGGATCTCCTTGGCCAGCTCGGCAACCTTTGTCACATCAGAACTCTGGGCAGACATGTTCCACTCCTTCATCTCTGGACGGGACAACGACGGTCGGGCCTCGCTGCACTCACCCGGAACGCCAGTCGTCAGTGGTGATGTGGGATCCGGCCTGCGGTCCCATCAACAGCATGCCACCGTCCACCGGCCAGGAGGCGCCGTTCACGTAGCTCGCGGCCGGCGACGCGAGAAAGGCCACCACGGCTGCGATCTCGCGTGCATCCCCCGGCCTGCCGACCGGCACACCCGGCCGGTGCGTGGTGCGCGGATCCTCGTCGGTCTGGTTCGTCATCGGTGTGGCGATCTCGCCCGGGGCGACACAATTGGCGGTGATCCCGTGCGGCGCCAGTTCCAGTGCAATCGTCTTCATCAGACCGCCGAGACCGTGCTTTGCCGCGTCGTACGCGGCGCTTCCCACCCGCGGCTGGTGCTCGTGCACACTGGTCACCGCAATGATCCGGCCGCCGTTGCCCGCGGCCACCATCTGCCGGGCCGCCCGCTGCAGGCAGACGAACGCACCATCGAGGTCGGTGCGGACGGTGTGCTTCCACTGGTCGAGCGTCATCTCGAGGAACGGTGCGTTGTCACCGGTTCCCGCGTTGTTCACGAACACGTCCAGCCCACCGAGCCGCTCGGCCAGATCGTCGACGACCTCCCCACACGCCTCGAGCCGGGTGGTGTCCAGCTGAGCCACCTCGGCCCGCCTACCGCGCTCACGGACCTCCTTCGCGGTGAGCTCGGCGCCCTCGGAGTCGGTGTGCCAGGTGATCCCGACGTCCATGCCCGCCTCGGCGAGCGCGACGGCGACGGCCCGGCCGATGCCCGAATCCGACGCGGTGACGATGGCTCTGCGGGGGTCGAAGGTCATGTTCCTGTTCTTCCCCGGACGACCGGCGATCAACCGCCGGCAGCCGCCTTCGGCTCCGGCACCGGCGCGCCCTGTCTCCCGAAAGGACCAATCGCCAGATCGCAGGTACGCTCGGCCGTCCCGGCCCAGGTCGGCGGCCCGACACCATCTCACCTGCAGATTCTTCCGGTGACGGGCTCCGCTGCCGAAGATCGGGTTCGCCGGAGATGGGTAATCGGTCAACGGAGACCGGGAGGAGATCGCGTGGCCATCGCACAGGACATGGGATACGACGCTGCACACGACACCGCACACAACACTGGGGTGGGCGGCACCGCTCGCCAGTTGACAGTCGCCCGTCAGGAATTCCGCGTCGACATCAGGAGCGGCACGGGCACCGGGACACCGCTGCTGATGTACAGCGGCATCGGCGCGGGTCTGGAGCTGTTCCAGCCGTTGGTGGACGCGATCGACCCCGCCATCGAGGTCATCCGGGTCGACACCCCCGGCGTCGGCGGCTCACCGGCCGGACTCCGCCCGTATTCGTTCCCCGAACTGGCCTGGATGATGTCCCGGCTGCTCGACCAACTGGGATACGGCCAGGTCGATGTGCTGGGTTACTCCTGGGGCGGGGCGCTGGCGCAGCAGTTCGCGCTCCAGCACGCCTCTCGATGCCGGCGGCTGGTGTTACTGAGTACGAGCACGGGAACGTTGTCGGTCCCTGGCGACCTGCGGGCACTGGCCGGCCTGATGATGCCGCCGGACATGCAGATCCCCGGCCTCACGCTGCGCCCGGAGACACTGTTCCGCACCACCGGGCGGGAGCGCAGGTCGGACTTGAGCACCCTGCTCGCCGCGCTGCAGGGTGACGGCACCGGACGCGGGTACCTGCATCAGCTCGCGGCGCTGGGGACCTGGACCAGCCTGCCGTTCCTGCCGCTGCTGTCCCAGCCGGTGCTGGTGATGAGCGGTGACGACGATCCGATCGTCCCGTCGTCGAACGCGCGGCTGATGGCCAAGCTGCTTCCCGATTCGACGCTCGAGATGTTCCCGGGCGGGCACATGGAGATCATCAGCTCGGCGGACAAGCTGGGCTGGACGGTTTCTCGCTTCCTCGCCCCCGTCCCCCCGGTCTGAGCGGGCGGGCCGGCGCCGGTCAGACCGGCCAGCCGTCCGGTCCCGCCGAGCCGGCCGGGTACTCCTCGAGGGGCACGTCGCCGGCGCGCCAGGCGGCCAACACCGGGTCGACGATGCGCCAGCATTCCTCCGCGGTGTCGCCGCGGACCGACAGCAGCGGATCATCGGCGAAGACTCCGGCGAGCACCTCGCCGTAGGCGGGTAGCCGGCCGCCGTTGAAGTCCGCGGACAGCGCGATCCGGTCCAGTCCGAACGGGTCGTCGGGTCCGTTGATGTTCAGGTCCAACGACATCCGATCGGGACCCATCGAGATCCGCAGCCGCGTGGGCAGTTCCACCCCGTGCAGCCCCGGCAGCATCCGGGGCACCTTCTTGAAGGTGATGACGATCTCCTTGCGCGACGCGGCGACCGCCTTGCCCGACCGCAGCCGGAACGGGACCCCCGCCCAGCGCCAGGTGTCGACCTCGAGCGTGACCTCGGCCAGTGTCTCGGTATTCCGCGCCGGGTCCACTCCCTGTTCGTCGGCGTACGCGGGTAGCTGGCGCCCGTCGATGACGCCCGCGGTGTAACGCGCCCGCCGGCCCGCGCGGGCCGGGTCGCCGCCCCAGACCCGGGTGGCCCGCAGCACTTCCGCCTTCCGGTCGCGGAGGTCGCCCGCTGCCAGGCTCGCGGGTGGATCCATCGCGATGAGGGCCAGTACCTGCAGCAGGTGCGACTGGATCATGTCGACGAGCGCGCCGGCGCCGTCGTAGTACCTGGCCCTGTTCTCGAGCGCGAGAGCCTCGTCGAACACGATGTCGACCTTTTCCACGTGGTCGGCACTCCACATCGGCTCGAACAGCCGGTTGCTGAAACGCAGGCCCAGCAAATTCAGCACCGTGGACTTTCCGAGAAAATGGTCGACCCGGTAGATCTGGTCCTCGGGGACCAGCCGGCCGATGATCGCGTTCAGTGCCGCCGCACCGGCTTGGTCGGTGCCGAAGGGTTTCTCGAGCACCAGCTCGGTGCCTGCCGGCAGCTCCAGCTCCCCCAGCGCCTCGCAGGCCAGCGCGGTGATCCGGGGCGGCAGGGCGAAATAGATGGCCGGCGCGCCGGCTGCACAGGCGTCCAGCAACCGTTGCAGGTCAACGGCTTTGGTCACGTCGGCCGGTAGGTACACGGTGCGCTCGAGGATGTCGTCGACCTCGGAGCCGGTCGCGGACACCGTCGCGAAGGACTCGGCGACGCGCTTGCGCCAGGTGGCGTCATCCCAGTTCTCCGAGCCGGAGCCCACCAGCAGGAGCTCCTCGGGGCGGTCGGGGCTGCACAGCAACCTGCCCAGCGCGGGCAGCAGCAGCCGCCCGGCCAGGTCGCCACTGGCGCCGAGCACCAACAGTGATCGCGAGCCTGTCGTCATGGGACCACCTCCGTGATTCAGCGACGCCCGACCAGCAGTTCGATCCGGTCGATGAGCGTCTCGAGTGATTCCTCGAATTCGTCGGCGCTGTGGTCCTGGGACAGTTCCGGCTCCAGGGCGCCGAGCAGCGGGTACCCGGACAGGTCGGCCGGATCACTACGACCCGGGTCCTCCTCCTCGACCGGTCCGATGTCCGCCCCCCGCGCCGACACCTCGAGCAGCAGATGGCCGAGCAGGAAGCTGGAGAACGAGCGGTACGTCGCCACCGCGTCGGCATCGCTGAACCCGCAGTCCCGCAACGTCTGCAGGAAGGACTCCATCCAGCGCAGACTGCGCAGCGGCGGGCGTACCCACGGCGCCGCGGGTGGGCGTGTCGCGATCAACGGGAACACCTGCGGGTGGGCAAGGGCGATACGCCGCACCCCGTGCGCCAGCCGCTGCAGGTACTCCTGCCACTGCGGGTGACTCAGATGTACGTCCGGATCCCCGTACAGCTCGTCGATCACGGTCTCGACGATCCCGTCGAGCAGCGCTTCTCGGCCGGGAATGTAGTGATACAGCGCCATGCCCTCGACACCGAGATGGGCGCCGAGCCGGCGCATCGTGAGGTACCGCAGGCCGTGCTCGTCGATCAGGCCGATCGCCGCACCGAGGATCCTCTGCCGGTCCAGCGAGCCGCGGCCGGTACCGGGCTCGCCCGGCTGCAGCACCGCGGCTGCGGCACCGCGGGCCTCCGGGGTGTCCGGATCCATCGGAGTGGAACCCATCGCACCTCCCAGATCGCTTCAGCCAGATCGCTTCAGCCACGCCGATTCATCAGGAGCCGCACCGTGCCACCGGACCCGGGTCCGGTGCCAGGTCCGCCAGCATGCCGGTCTCGACGAGTTGCCGGGCGAGTTTCGCGAGCTTGACGTTCTGCGCCTGAGAATACCTGCGCAGCAACGCGAATGACTGTTCGGCCGTGAGCTGGTAACGCTCCATCAGGATGCCCTGAGCCTGACCGATCAGGTTCCGACCGTCGATCGCCTTCCACAGGTTCTGTTCCATCCGGGAGTGCGCAGCCACCACCGAGACGTGGGCGCCGAGGATGCGCGCGCGTTCGATGTCCACGGCGTCGAAGGCATACGGGTCCCGGCCGTACAGCGTCATGGCACCGAGCTGGGTATCGGTGAACAGCGGGACGGCCACGGTGGCAGAGATTCCCATCTGTGCCACCAGCGGTGACCACCGCGGCCAGCGGTCGTCCGTGGTGACGTCGTCGGCGACGTGCAGATCCTCGGACCGCAGGGCGTCCCAACCCGGACCCTCGCTCAGCTCCAGCTGGTGGTTGTCCGCCAACCGCGCCAGCGGGTCGGACGATGCTGCGGCCACCGGGATGTCGCCCGTTCCGAGGACCGTGATCGACGCCGCTTGCCAGGGACCCTGTGCGGCAGCCGTTCGCGCCATCACGTCGAAGGCCTCGGCGGGGCTGCGGCTTGCCAGTGCCGCGCGCATCGACTCGGCGATCGTCGCCAACGGCAGGTCCGAGACCCCGAGTCCCGCGGACGGCCATCGCTCCGACATGATCACCTCGCTTCGAAAGGCTAACGGGACCAGTTTACAACGTAAACCGGTCCCGTCGACCCTTCTCCGCGTGTCGAAGTCAGCCCTTCACGTCACCGCGCTCGGGGTCGACCTCGAGACGGTCGGCCAGTGGCGCGTCGTCCAGGCGGTTCTGCGACTGCTCGTCGCTGCTCGTCGGGCGGGCCGGCCGGCCGCCCGGGGAGGATTCCCCGGACGGCCGATCGGCTGCGGCGCCGTTCTGATCCGCCATCGCTCAGATGTTGCGGCGGCGGTCGTTCGAGGTCGAGGTGGTGACGTCGTCATCGACCTCGATCTGCTCCTTGCGGACCTCGCCGGTGACGGTCTCCTGCTCGGTGATGGTCTCGGTGCCCAGCCGGACCCGCTCCACCGGAACCGCCTCGGTCTGGACGACCGGACGCTCGGCGTGCAGCACGACCTCGTGCTCCTCCTCGGTGATCTCGCCACCGGAGAGTGCCGCGCCGCGGTTGGCGTCGGTGATCGGCTCGCGCTCGATCCGCACCTCCTCGCGGGTAACCGGTACCTGCACCGACTGCTGCTCGGTGACGACGTACTTGCGCAACCGCGCGCGACCGGCGGCGACCTGCTCGGTACCGACCCGCAGGTGCTCCTCCGACCGGGTCATCGCATCGTCGGTGTTGGGGCCTGAGGTGTCGTGTCCAACGCCCCGGGTGCGGTCGACATCGACGTCAGTTGTGCGGTCGTAGTCGACGGTGCCCGCGGCGCCGTAGCCGGCGCCGAGGTAACGGTCGTAGTACGCGTACAGCGCCTCCTGCTCGTCGACGTCCAGGTGGCTGGCATCGGCGACGTCAGGTGCGTCCTTGACGACGCTCTTGTCGAAGGGCAGGACCAGCGCGTCGCCGTTGAAGCTCGAACCGGCCAGCGGTGCGAAGTGCTCCTTGGTGCCGAAAAGGCCTGTGTTCACGGTGATCCAGTCCGGCTGGCCGGTCTCGTCGTTCAGGTAGACCTGTCCGACGGATCCGATCTTGTCACCCTGCGGATCGACGGCGTTCCTACCGATGTAGGCGTCGGGGCCGGTTGCGTTGGTCATCGCTTCTCCTTCTCTTGGAACCCGCCGGCTCGGCGGGTGTGTCGTACGCTCATCGCCCGGTGGCGGTGAGGGTTGGTGGACGAGAGCTGCTGGCTCAGAAGATGTTTCCGAGCTTGCTGCCGAGCTGGCCGAGCAGTTGCTGCGGATCGATGCCGAACTTCGACAGCAGATCCGAGTGCTGGTCCGTGTCCACCTGGTCGGGCAATTCGGACGAGGCCTGATCGGCCTTGTCCCCCTGGCCGCGATCGCGGAGGAACTGAAGGATCTGGTCCTTGCTGATGTTCACGCGCTCTCCCTTCGGCGTTGGCCCGACAGCGCTGGACGCGCCGTCGCTTCGCAAACTCTCCATTGCCCGGGCACTTTGCGATGTAAACCGGCCGAGCCGGATTTTCTCGATGACCCGCCTCCGGACGCCCCACGCTCACGTCCGGAACCCCGGACACACTGCTCCACAACGCGTTTACCCTCACCGGTGGCGGGTACAGCCTTCACGCAACGACGCCCAGGGAGGCAGACGATGAGCCATCCGATCGGTCCGCCGGCACGCTCCGAAGAGCCTGCCGAAAGTGGACAATCTTCGTTTTCGTCGGCAAAGTATCAGGAATATCGCTCGGCTGATGCCGACGACCGGACGACCGATCTGCGGGCCGCGGACGACATGATGGCCAGGGCCGAATTCGATCAGGACTTCGACGACCAGGACCGGCTGCGGAGCCAGACCGGCGCGGTGCCTGCTGCCTATCGTGGCGACCGCTCCACCGACCCGACGGTCCGGACCGAGCCCCGGTACGGCGATTCCACCTCCGATGGCGGGCCCTCGGCCAACGATCCGACCGTCCGTACAGACCCTTCCCGCAGCGACCCCGCGGGAACGACGGCGCGCTATGCAACCGCCGGAGCGCATCCCGTCGCTGACGAGACCACCGAACGCGCGATGCCGGCCACGGTGTTGCCCGACCGGCAGACGGTGGCCGCCCGGGAGAAGGAACACTTCGGCGGGATGTCGTTCGGCTCGGGCTTTTTCGGTTGGCTGACGGCGACGGGTATGGCGGTCCTGCTGATCACGATCGTCGCGGCCGCCGGCGTCGCGTTGGGCGTCACGTCGAACGATGTCGTCCAGGAATCGCAGACCGACACCGGATCCGCGCAGACCGTCGGTCTCGTCGGCGCGATCCTGCTGCTGGTCATCCTGTTGATCGCCTACTACTGCGGTGGATATGTGGCGGGCCGGATGGCCCGGTTCAGCGGCGCGAAGCAGGGGCTCGCCGTGTGGCTGTGGGCGCTGATCACCACGGCCGTCATTGCAGCGGTCGGCGCGATCGCGGGTTCCCAGTACAACGTGCTCGCCCAACTCAACCTGCCGCGCATCCCGGTCGACGAGGGCAGCGTCACGACGGTCGGGCTGATCGCCATCGGCGCCGCCGTGCTGGTCGCGCTGATCGGCGCCGTGCTGGGCGGCATTGCCGGGACCCGGTTCCACCGCAAGGTCGACGCGGTCGGATTCCAGGAGGACGGCCGGATCAGCTGATCCACGGGTCATTGCTGCAGCCGCAGCCGGTCAGAACACCGGCTCCGCGATGACCACGACGTTCTCCTCGTAGCTACCGGTGTCCCGGTCGAACTCGCCGCCGCAGGTGATGAGGACCAGTCGCGGTGGTCCGTCGAAGGCGAACAGACCCGCGGGCAGACTCTCGGATTTGGTGTAGACCTCGCGGGCCTTCACCCGGTACCCGACAGTGCCGCCGCCCGCCGTGACAACCGAGATCTCGCTGCCGGCCGGGAGTTCGGCGAGCGAGTAGAAGGCCCCCGGCCCGTCGGCGGCGGAATCGACATGGCCGACGACGACAGTGCTGCCGGCAGAGGCACCGGCCGGCGGGCTGCTGATCCACCAGCCGACCCTGGACGGATCGTCCGGTGGGTCGAGCACCCCGCCCTGGTTCAGCACACCGTCGACCGGTGCGTCCACTCCCAGCACCGGAACCAGAATCCGGGTCGGCGGGCCGATCGTGGCAACCGCCGACGGTGTCGTCCCGGCCGGCTCCGCGGTGGTAACGGGCGCCGAGCCGGCCGAGGTCGGTGCCGGGCTCGAACCGGAACCGGTAGCCGCGCCGTCCGTGGACGATGCGGCAACCGGTGAATCAGTCACCGTGCCGGCAACCTGAACCAGGGGTGCGGGATGCGGGCGGTTGTGTCCGATCCAGACTGCGGCCGAGGCGAGCACGACCACCCCGGCCGCCATCAACAGCAGCGCCGGCCAAAGGCCCGACGCCCGGCGGCGATCCTGGGGGGTCAGCGATCCGCCGTCTGCCGGCGGATCAGGACGACACCGCCGCCGAGCATCGCAACCGCGAGCGCGACGAGCGCGGCCTGCCACACCATCGTCGTCAGCGGCGTGGTGCCGGCACCTCCACCGGTGCCGGCCGGAACCGAGCCCGGCGTCAGGCCGAGTTCAGCGACGAGATCCTGGGACATCTGCAGATGCATCTGGGCCACCGGCAGGTAGCCCTCGGCGTAGTCGAGCACCGCCTGCTCCGAGCCACCCGACAGCTCGGTCTCGGTCTTCTGGACGCTGGCCTGGTGCCCGGCGACCTGGATCTGCGCATAGGCTTCGTCGAAGGCCTGCCCGGTCAGTCCTTCCAGGGTGGCCGCCTGCGCCTGTTGTTCCGGACTGGGTTCGGTCGGCAGCGCCACCCCGAGATCCCCGGCGACGCCCTCGAGCTTGGCCAATGCCGCCTGGTGGTCGGTCAACGTCATCTGGGCCAGTTCCAGGGTCGAGTCGTTGACCGCCCGCTCGAGAGCCAGCTTGCCGATAGCGATCTCGGCCAGATTGGTCTGGCCGTTGGCCGTGATGAATGCCAGGTCCTGATCGTTCGTGTCCGCAGCGGCGGCACCCGCCGCGCCGAGCGTCAGCACCCCCATCATCGTGATGGCCGCCGCTCCGCCGAGGACCCGCTGTACCGCTGTTCTCATGAACCGCCTCCTGTGGTCGGATATCCGCGCAGGGAACGACTCTCGGCGCGGGAAGTGCTCAGGAGATTCCCGGTGCTTAGCGACCGAAACGACGAAAACGGGTGACACGACGTCGTTTTGCACCGGTCGAACCGGGTAAGTGTGCAGGCGGGGGCCGGTGCCGCCGGTCCCGTCCCGGACCGGATCACCCAGGAGTTCTCGTGTCGACCGACCAATACACCCAGCAGGATCCCACCACCCAACACGACCAGCCGGACAGCGACGGCCAGCAGATTCCGGAACCCGGCCGGACCTCGGAGATGGAGGACCAGCCGGACCACGGCGAGGAGTCGTACCGGGGCGCGAACCGGCTGACCGGCAAGCGCGCGGTGATCACCGGTGGCGACTCCGGGATCGGGCGGGCCGTTGCCCTGGCCTTCGCCCGGGAGGGCGCCGATGTGGTGATCAGCTACCTGGACGCCGAGGAGGACGACGCACGGGAGACGGTCCGGCTGGTGGAGGACGCGGGGCGCAGGGCGGTGACAGTGCCCGGCGACCTGCAGCAGGAGCAGGAATGCCAGCGGCTGATCGACACGGCCGTCGACCAACTCGGCGGCATTGACATCCTGGTGAACAACGCCGCCTATCAGATGGCGCAGCCCGGCGGCATCGAGGACATCACCACCGAACAGTTCGACCGGGTGCTGAAGACGAACCTTTACGCGATGTTCTGGTTGTGCAAGAAGGCCATCCCGCACATGGAGCCTGGCTCATCGATCATCAACACCTCCTCCATCCAGGCCACCACACCCAGTCCGGACCTGCTGGATTACGCCACCACCAAGGCCGGCATCGTGAACTTCACCAAGGCGCTCGCCCAGATGCTGGCAAACAAGGGCATCCGGGTGAACTCGGTCGCCCCGGGGCCGATCTGGACCCCGCTGATCCCCGCCACGATGACCGAGGAGAAGGTCGACTCGCACGGCGAGGGCGTCCCGCTCGGTCGGGCCGGGCAGCCCGCTGAGGTCGCTCCGGCATTCGTGTTCTTCGCCTCGCAGGAGTCGAGCTACATCACCGCCGAGGTGCTGGGCGTGACCGGCGGTAAGCCGGTTCACTGACCTCCGGCACCCGCGTGTGGCGTCGTCACCCGGGAGCGTCGCTCCCCGATCGCACGGGACAGACCGGGTAAAGTTCTCGATCACAGTGCATCCGGGCTTGCTCTTCGGCCGGTATCGGCATGAAGAACGCAGTCCGCGACGGCGCGGTGGGCATCATCGAGACGGAAGCTCTGTTATGGCAGAGGTCATCCGACCGGATCGGGGAGCGGCGATCGAGGACTGGTGGGAGCACCGCAGGTCAGCCACTGTGCCGACCGAGCCGTCGGCGATCGCGGTGGACCGCTCCTGCGGCCCTGGTGACGACACGACGGTGAGGCAGGAGAAGCGATGACGGCGGTACACAGCGCACCTGCTTCGGAACGAACCGAGGCCCCCGGGGTGACTGCCCTGCATTCGGCGGCGGGTTCGGCGGCGACCAGCACCAATGTCGTGGAAAAGGCACTGCTCGCTGCGCTGGACGTGCTGCCGGAGCCGGTCCGGACCGGTTGCCACCGGGTCGTCGACGCGGGCGGCAAGCGTCTGCGGCCCGATCTCGTCCTGCGCTGCGCGGACATCGGCCCGCTCGGCGCCACGGCGGCACTGTCCGCGGCGGTCGCCGTCGAGCTGCTGCACAGTGCGTCGCTGGTCCACGACGACCTGCTGGACGACTCCGACACCCGGCGTGGTGTGCTCGCTGTCCACCGGCACGAGGGCATGGGGACGGCCGTCATCGCCGGCGACGCCATGATCGCCCTGAGCTGGCGGACCATCGCGGCCACCGGCGCGGAGAACGTCGACGACCTGGCCGCGGCGCTCGCCGAGATGTGCGAGGGCCAGGCGCTGGAGGAACGGCTCCGATTCGACCCCTCTGCGTCGGCGGACGACGTGCTGCGGGTGTCGGAACTCAAGACCGGCGCCCTGCTCAAGGCGGCGTGCCGGATCGGCGCCCGGGTGGGTGGCTGCTCGGACGAGCAGGTCAGGGCGCTCGGCGACTTCGGCTCCGACTTCGGCGTCGCGCTCCAGCTGATGGACGACGTGCTCGATCTGGTCGCCGACCAGGCGGCACTGGGCAAGCCGATCGGCGCGGATTTCCGGGCCGGCACCGTGACCATGCCGACCGTGTACTGCCTGGAGACGGGCGGCGCGGGCGCCGCGCTGAGGCTGCGATCGCTGCTGCGTCCCGGCGTGCCGGCGGAGGCCCTGGACGAGGCCGGCGAAATCGTCCTCGGGTCCGGTTCGATCAGCCGCACCGTCGACCTCGCGTGTGTCCTCGCGCGCCGCGCCGCTCGCTCGGCGGCCGCCGCCGGCGCACCGGCTGAGCTGGTCTCCATGCCGGAGCGGTACGTTCGCCGGCAGATCAAGACCAAAGTGGCTGCCGCCCATCAGGGGCTGCTGCCCCGGTCCCAGGTGGATTGGGAGAACGAGCGGGTTGGCTGATGCAGCATCCTCAGCACGCGCAGCACTGAACTTCGCCGGCGAGCGGGTGCTGGGCGTCGCACTTGACCAACTCCCCAAACGCAACCTCCGCGGTATCTGGGTACGCGGCGACCTACCGATCGGCCCCGCCGTCTGGACGACCAACCATCACACCTGGTGGGATTTCTTCGCGGCGGCCGGCGCGCTGCGGGCCACCGGCCGCAAGGACGTCGCGGTGCTGGTGGACGCCGCCACGATGAGCCGCCCCGGCGTACTCCGGCTGGCCGGCGTCATCCTGACCACGCAACTGCGCACGGCCCTGGCCGGGCTGGTCGCCGGCGGCGTCCTGGTGGTGTTTCCGGAGGGCGAGCTCCGCCCGGCCGGTCCGGTCGGTCCGGCTCGCCCGGGTGCCCGCTGGCTGGCCGACCGGAGCGGTGCCCCGCTGCTCGTGGTCGCCACCCGCGTCCTGCTGCGGGGCAACCAGGCCCCCGAGGCCTATCTGGACATCGCCCCCGCCGTCGGTGCCGGTGACGACCCGCACGCAGTGCTCTCGGCGGCGGTCGGGCGGCTCGACGCCGAGCTCGCCGGTGCAGATCCGATGGTCCCGTTGCCCGGCTTCCGGCAGGTCGTGCGCGGGGTTCGCAGCTGGAACGAGCGGTTCGGCGGAGCCATGGTCCGGTCATGACCCGTCTCTTGGCGGTGCTGCCCCGACTCGTGGTCGCATTCCTCGGTGTCAAGCTGATCACCCTGCTGGCGAACCTGCGGTGGTTCCCCGTACTCCGGGCACGACCCGCCCCGGGTCGGCGCGGACCGGAGGGCAAGGCACCCGACGTGACGGTGCTGCTGCCGATGCGCAACGAGGCCGACCGGCTACCCGGCACCCTGCCCGGGCTGCTCGCCGGCGGAGCCGCGCACCTGGTCTTCCTGGACGACGAATCGTTCGACGACTCCGCGGAGATCGTCCGGCGCGCGGCGGCCGGTCGCGCCCCTGGGGCGGCCCCCAGCGTGACGGTGCTGGCCGGTGCGCCGCGACCGGACGGCTGGACCGGGAAGACGTGGGCGTGCGCGCAACTGGCCGACCACACCGACGCCGAGCTGCTGGTCTTTTGCGACGTGGACGTGGAACTCGGACCGGGCGCGATCACCGCCGTCGTCGAGGAGATGGAAAGGCAGCAGGCTGATGTGTTCTCGGTGTTTCCCCGGGAACGCACCGTCAGCTGGGCGGAGCGACTGCTGGTCCCGTTGATCGACGACGTGGTGCTGTGCCTGCTGCCCTTCGGGTTGCTGCGGGCGCCCGCCCCGTCCGCGGCCACCGCTTGCGGCGCGCTGCTCGCCTTCCGGCGGACCGCCTACGACACGGTCGGCGGCTTTGCGGCCGTCCGCACCGAACTGGTGGAAGACGTTGCCATGGCACGGTTGTCGCGTCGTCGCGGGCTGCGGCTCGGACTGGCGCTCGGCGGTGACCTGCTGGCGGTGCGGATGTGCGTCGGCTACCGCGGGGTGATCGCCGGTCTCGGCCGCGGCCTCACAGCGACGGCCGGCGGCAGTCGCGGCCTGGTGATCGCGGGATACGCATGGCATCTCGTGGCGTACACGCTGCCGATCGCGCTGCTCGGGACGTCGTGGTGGTGGCGCGGTGCGGCGCTGCTCGCGATGGCCGAACGGCTGTTGGTCGAGTCCAAGACCGGTGGCCGGGACTGGCCGGCGGCGGTGGCTGTCGCCGCCTCCCCGGTGGCCGCACTGCCCGTCGTCGCGCGGGCCATGCGCCGCCGGCAGACCTGGCGGGGGCGGGTCTACGGATGAGCACCTTCTCCGCCAGGTCCGCGGCTCCGCCGCAGCTGCCGTCCCCGTCGACCCGGCCACCGTTCGGTCACCTCTCCCGGTGGACCTCCAACGGCCTCGCGCTGCTCGAGGAGGGTGCCCGGCTCGGACCGGTGTTCGGTCTGCGGCTCTGGCGCCGTGCCGTGGTCGGCTACTCCCCCGCCTGGAACCGCTTCGTCCTGGGCGACCTGCAACGCTTCCGCAGCCGCGGCAGCCTCAGCCAACTCTCGCCGTACCTGTCCGCCGGGCTCGTCGCGACGGACGCGCCCGAGCACCGGGGGCGGCGGGCACTGGTCAACCCGTCCTTCCACCGCAAGGAAGTGACGAGGCGGTTCGCCGAGCAGTTCGCCGAGGTGGCGCAGCGGCACCGCCCGCAGGGCCCGTTCGACGCGGTGTCCTTCTCCTCCGACCTGGTCCGCGAGATGATCATGGCCGCGTTCCTCGGCCCGCGGTTCCCGCAGGCGGTGCTGAAGTCCTACGTCGCACCGCTGGACGGACCGATGCCACAGCCGTTGCTGCGCAGGCCGTTCCGGGTTCGGCGGATGGAGCGGGCCCTGCGCGGGGCCTTCGCCGATCCCGACCCGTCGACCCTGTCCGCGCTGTTCGCGTCGCTGCCCGGCGGCGTGGAGGAGGCCAGGGTGGCGGTGGCGGCGGCGTACGACACCACCGCGCACGCGATGGCTTTCGCGCTGTGGGAACTGGCCGCCCGGCCCGAGCTGAACACCCCCGACGCCGCCGCCGGCGTGGTCCACGAGGCGCTGCGGCTCTACCCGTCGGGCTGGATCGGCAGCCGGGTCGCGACCGAGGACACCGAATTCGACGGATACCCGATCCCGGCCGGCCGGTTGGTGCTCTACAGCCCGTACCTGACGCACCGCAGCGCCGATCTGTGGCCGGACCCGCTGACGTTCCGGCCCGAGCGATTCGGTGAGCCGCTGCCGGCCTGGGGCTACATCCCCTTCGCGGCCGGCGAGCGGACCTGTCTGGGCGGACCGCTCGCCACCGCGATGCTGCGCGCCGCCGTCACCTCGTTCGCCGGGTCGAACCTGACCCGGATCGACGAGCGGGTGGGCGTCCGCGGCGGGCTGACGCTGACCCCACAGAAACCGGTGATGCTGCGATGCAGCACCTGACCTACCTGGCGGTGATGGCCGCCTGCCTGATCGGAACCCTGCCGTTGGAGTTCTTCTTCAAGGCCAGGGTGTACGGCCGGTTCTCCAGGGCTGCGCTGGCGATCGCACCGGTGGCGGCCGTCTTCCTCATCTGGGACTACCTCGCCATCCAGACCGGCTGGTGGTGGTTCGACCCGGAGTACATCACCGGGATCTTCGTCGGTGCGCTGCCCATCGAGGAGATCACCTTCTTCGTCGCGATCCCGATCTGCGCGATCCTGACCCTGGAGGCGGTCCGGCATCTCAAGCCTGACTGGGCCCGTCCCCGCGGGCGCGTGCGCGACCGCGGGACGGTGGACGGGCCATGACGCCGGGCGTCTACACCTGGGCCTCGCTGACCGCCATCGTGGTGGCTGTCGTCGTCGACCTGTTCGTGCTGCGGACCGGGCTGCTGCGCACCCGGCTCTTCTGGGCCAGCTACGGCATCGTGCTGTTCTTCCAGTTCATCGTGAACGGGATTCTCACCGGCCTGAACATCGTCCAGTACAGCCCCGATGTCATCCTCGGGATCAGGGTGGTCTACGCGCCGCTGGAGGACATCGGTTTCGGTTTCGGGCTGGTGACGCTCGTCCTCAGCTACTGGGTGTGGCTGGGGCGCCGCGATCCCGGCCGATCCGGCGCCTGACGCCGCTGCCGACCCCGGTCAGTACGGTGCCCGCGGCGATCCGCGCCCGGCGCTGCCGGGATACCCGGATCCGCGGCCCGAAGACCTGATAGTCGGCCTGCTCCACCGCGGTCAGGATGTCGCCGTACAGCTGGAACGCCACCCGGACGCAGCCGCGGGCCCCAGGGGCGAGCATGGCGATCCCGGGCTCAGCGCGCCGATAGATCCCCCTCGTGCGGTCGATCTCGAAGGCCAGCAGCGCCCTGATGTCGTCGTCGACGACTCCGCGTTCCAGCCGCGCCCGGTCGACGCCGAACTTCCGCAGCGATTGCTGCGGCAGGTAGATGCGGCCCAGCCGGAGGTCCTCCCCGACGTCCCTGATGAAGTTGCTGAGCTGGAAGGCGATGCCCAGATCGGCCGCGTACGGCGCCGCCTGATCCCTCGGTACGACGGTGCCCAGGATGGGCAGCACCATCAGCCCGATGACCGCCGCGCTGCCCCAGACGTAGGTGTGCAGGTCCTCGAAGGTGTCGTACTCGGTGACGGTCAGGTCCATCTGCATGGAGGTGAGGAAATCCTCGAACAGCTGCGGGCTCAGGTCGTACCGGCGGGCCGTGTCCAGCGCCGCACGCACCGACGGCTCCCGCGCCCCGTCCGGATCGTGGAACTCGTCGATGAGGCGCTGCAGGCCGACCCGTTTCGACTCGACCGTCACACCGGGGGCGACGTCGTCGACGATGTCGTCGGCGGTCCTGGCGAACCCGTACAACGCGTGGATGGCCGGCCGGCGCCCTGGCGGCAGGAAACGGGTGGCCAGGAAGTAGGTCCGGCCGTGCTCGCGGGCGAGCTCCCGGCAATGCAGGTAATCGGCCCGCAACCGCGGATCGGTGATGCCGGCCGCCGTGAGATCGCTGTCCGGGCTCACCGTCGTCCACCGCTCATGACGGTCAACATATCGGCCGTTCCGCCCGGTTCAGGCACCCCTGCCCGCGAGTCCGGTGATCCGCTCGGCCGCGAGCCGCCCGGACACCAGCACCATCGGCACCCCGACGCCGGGCTGGGTGTTGGCGCCGCAGAACACCAGGTTCTCGATGTTCCGGTCCAGCGTCGGCTGCCGCAGCGGGCCGGTCTGCGGCACGTGGTGGCTCGCCGAGAACGGTGCCCCGGCGGCGATTCCCATCCGCAGCCAGTCCTCCGGGGTGACCAGCCGCTCGACCTCGATGGCGTCGCCGAATCCCGTCATGCCGCGGGATTCCATGGTGGCGATCATCTCGTCGCGGTACCGCGGGCCGAACGTGTCCCAGTCGATGTTCCGGCCGCTCACCGTGTTCGGTGCCGGGAACAGCACGTAGTAGGTCTGCTTGCCGTCCGGTGCCAGTGAGTCGTCCGTCGACGAGGGGTTGCTGACCAGGAAGGACGGGTCGGACATCACCTCGCCGCGGTGGATGATCTCGTCGAAGGTACGGTCCCAGGCCTTGCCGAAGTCCATCGTGTGGTGCGCCAACTGGTCGTAGGTCGCGGCCGAACCGACGTGCAACAGCACGCAGGACGGCGAGTAGTTCAGCCGTTTCACCCGGCGGGGGGTGTGCTCCGGGGCGAGCAGGTGCCGGTACGCCATCGGCAGGTCGGCGTTGACGACGATCACGTCCGCGGTCAGCCGCTCGCCGTCCGCCATCACGACACCGGTGGCCCGGCCGCCGCTCACCTCGATCCGCGACACCTCACTGTCGTAACGGATGTCGACCCCGTGATCGGTGGCCGCGGCGGCCATCGCGACGGGCAGCGCGTGCATCCCGCCGCGCGGCAGGAACACGCCGCGGACGCAGTCCATGTATGCGATGACGGCGTAGATCCCCAGCGCCTCCTGCGGTGCGAGCCCGGCATACATGGCCTGGAACGAGAAGATCCGGCGCAGCCGCGGGTCCTGGAGATAGCTGCCGACCAGCGACGGCAGCTTGCGGACCGCACCCATGGTCAGCAACCGGATGGCGTCCGGTCGGACGACATCGGTAAGGCTGTCGAGGTTCCGGTCGATGAAGCCGGGCATCTCGATGTCGTAGAGGCGGCCGAGGTAGCCCACCAGCCGCTGGTACCCGTCGGCGTCGGCGCGTCCGCAGGTGCGCTCGATCTCCTTTGTCATCGCCTCGGCGTCGGTGTGCACGTCGATGACAGAGCCGTCCGGGAACCGCGCCCGGTAGGCCGGGTCGACCTGGATCAGTTCGAGCCGGTCAGCCATCTTCTCGCCCACGCAGGCGAAGGCGTCCTCGATCAGCTCGGGCATCGTCAGCACGGTCGGCCCGGTGTCGAACCGGTAGCCGTCGATCTCCAGTCGACCCGCCCTGCCGCCGGGCGCCGACTCCCGTTCCAGAACGGTGACCTTCCGTCCCGCCCCGGTGAGTCGCAGGGCGGCGGACAACCCGCCGAGCCCGGCGCCGATGATGATCACGGAGTCGGTTCGGCCCGGAACAGTGCGCATGGGTTCCGGTGTACACGACAAACCGCCCGTCCCGGCGTCACCTCGCTGTCATCAAGGTCACGGTTCGTGGTGCATCCGTCTGGGACCGTTCGCCAAGGGTATTAACCGGTTGTCCCCCCGCGGCACAGCGGTTGCGGGCGAACAAGTCCCGGCGACCCGGGCACCGCGGCCCCGGTCATCCCGGGTCCGCGGAAAAACAACTGTGCACCCACCCACAGAAAGGCACACCCATGACCGCCTCCCGCTCCCCGGGCACCCCGACGGGCACCCGCCGCCGCCACCCGGTCCAACTCGCGGCAACCGTGGTCGGAATCGTCTTCCTCCTGGTCGGCATCGCCGGCTTCATCCCCGGCGTGACGAGCAATTTCGACCAACTGACCTTCGCAGGTCACGAGTCCGACGCGTTGCTGCTGGGGATCTTCCAGGTCTCGATACTGCACAACATCGTGCACATCCTGTTCGGCATCGCCGGTCTGGCCGCCGCGCGGACGTTCAATTCGGCGCGCGGTTACCTGATCATCGGTGGCTTCGTCTATCTCGCGTTGTTCCTCTACGGGCTGCTCGTCGACACCGACAGCTCGGCGAATTTCGTGCCGGTGAACAACGCTGACAATTGGCTGCACCTGGTCCTCGGAATCGGGATGATCGCCCTCGGCGCGCTGCTGGGCCGCCGTCCGGCAACGGCGCGAACCACCGCCGACACCCGCTGACGGACCGGATCCCCGAAATGCGCCCGTCCCTTTCGGGGGACGGGCGCATTTCTCTGTCCGGCGGGTGGCTCAGGCCGCGAGCACCCGCTGCAGCTTCTGGGTGATCGCGCGCAGCGCCCGGGAGACCTGCATCTGGCTGATCCCCAATTCGGCACCGATCCGCGACTGCGACCATCCGTCGTCGAAACGCATTCGCACGATGCACCTCTCGTGCTCGGTCAGCGTCGTCAGCAGGCGCTCCGTGGTGGCCCGGTCCTCGGCCCGGCGCAGCGCCTGGTCCTCGAAGCCGAAGCTCTCCGCGATCGTCGAATCCGAACCGTGCGGTTCGTCGGTGGAGCGCGGGTGGCACAGCAGCGTGGACGAACGCGCCTCGGCGAGGTCGTCCGGTGAGACACCGGTCAGCTCCGACAGTTCCGCCGGGGTCGGATATCTCCCGTGCCGTTCCCAGTAATGTTCGCGGGCCTGCTCGATGACGGCGCGCAATTCCGAGATCCGCCGCGGCGGGCGCACCAGCGCCAGATGATCGCGGAAGTACCGCTTGATCTCCCCGACGATGGTCGGCACGGCGAATTGCAGGAAATCCTCGCTGCGGCCCGGAATCCAGCGGTCGACGGCCTTCACCAGCCCCAGGCAGGCCAACTGCCGAAGATCCGACCGGTCGACGCCGCGACCGCTGTACCGGGCGGCGAGCGACCAGGCCACCGGCAGGTAGGTCATCACCACTTCCCGCCGGCGCTCCAGACGCTCGACCGGGTCCTCGCAGCCGGCGAGCCCGTCGAGCAGTGCCCGCATGTCACGGGCCCGCTCGTCGGACGGCGCGGAAGCGAAACGATGGGATTGGCTGTTACGGACCGCGACAGCGGAACCGGAAGCCTGGGAAATGTCCTCGGGCACCGACGTCTCCTGAGATGACAGGGATCATCCGGCACCTTGTTCGGACCAGGACTCCATCACACCAGACGGAATGGACTTTGACAACTGTCTGGGGCGCGACGACGGCGGGTACAGCCACCTGTGTCGTGCCGCCGCCCGGCCGCACGACGACCGTCAGGAGGGTTCCATGTCTCTTCACCACAGCTCTGCGTCGTCGGAAGGGCGGGCCGTGGTCAGCAGGCAGGTCGACGCACCGGCCCGGGCGGTGTGGGACGTGCTGTCGGACGGCTGGCTCTACGCGTCCTGGGTGGTCGGTGCCTCCCGGGTCAGGGACGTCGACCCCGGCTGGCCCGCCCAGGGCAGCCGCATCCGGCACTCTTTCGGCGTGTGGCCGGCCGTGATCAACGACGACACCGTGATACTTGCGGTTGACGAGCAGGAGATGCTGTTGAGGGCGCGTGGGCGGCCCGCGGGCGAGGCGGAGGTGCGTCTGGTGATCACACCGGATACCGCCGAGCGGAGCACAGTGAGCATCGTCGAAGATGTGACGGCAGGACCGGGACGCCTCGTCCCGCGATCCGTTCGGCAGTGGGTGATCGCACCGCGCAACGTCGAGGCGTTGCGCAGGCTTTCCCTCATCGCCGAGGGACGCCATCGACAGGTCACAGTGACAGGAGAATGATGAGTTCACCGGAAGGCTCGACGGGAAAGACGGCAGAGTCGGCGAGCAGGCCCGAGGAGCATTCGGGCGAGAAGAAACCGCTCAGCAAAGCGATCTTCATCGTCGCCATCCTCGCGACGGTCGCCATCGTCATGGTCGCGGGTTTCTGGATCACCATCGCGGCCGGCCGGGTGCAGGAGGACCGGCCGCGTGATCACCCCCAGATGACGGAGACGTCGTCCATTCTCGGTCCGCCCGGAGACAACTCGAACGGCTGAGCGTGAGCGGTGGCCTGCCGCACACCTGTTCGGCGCGACGGTTCACCATGATCGGTTCGGGGTATTAACCGGGAGTAACAGACACCCAGCCACCCGTGAGGACCGACGATGACGTCGACGCTGCCCGATATCGCACTCCCGATCAAGACCCTGCCTTCCACCACCGCTGTCCGGCCATTGCCGCCCACCGGACTGCCCGGCGTCGCCATGCCGATCCCCGTCCCGCGCGGGCCGTTGAGCCGGCTGATCGTCGGCGCGCTCACCGGGGGCGACCTGGACACCGCGGCTGCCCTCGCGTGTGCGAGCGCCGCGGCGCCGGATGGCGTGCTGCGCGACGAAGACCTGCAGATCTCGCTGTTCATGCTGTACGAACTGCACTACCGGGGCTTCGTCGGCGTCGGTGACGATCGCGAGTGGGATCCGGATCTGCTGGCCGTCCGGCGCGTCCTCGAGAACCGGTTCGAATCCGAGATCCGATCCGCGACAGCTGTTCCCGACATCCCCGCGGACGGGGACCTCGCGTCAGCACTGTTCGCCCTGACAGCCCCGCAGCCCGGTCCCGGCCTGTCCAACTTCCTGGCCCGCAAGGCGACCCTCGAACAGTTCACGGAATTCCTGACCCATCGGTCGATCTACCACCTCAAGGAGGCCGACCCGCACACCTGGGCCATCCCGCGGCTGTCCGGGTCCGTCAAGGCAGCATTGGTGGAGATCCAGGCCGACGAGTACGGCGGCGGCCGTGCGGAACGGATGCACGCCAGCCTGTTCGCCCGGACGATGCGGGCGCTCGGCCTGGACGACAGCTACGGGCGGTACATCGATCTCGTCCCTGCCGCGGTCCTCGCCGGGATCAACGCGATGTCGTTGTTCGGCCTCAACCGGCGACTGCTCGGAGCGATCGTCGGTCACCTGGCGGCCTTCGAGATGACCTCGTCGCTGCCGAACCGGCTGTACGGCAACGGGTTACGGCGCCTGGGCTACGACGCGAACGCGACCCTCTTCTTCGACGAGCACGTCGAGGCCGACGCCGTCCACGAGCAGATCGCCGGCCACGATCTCGCCGGCGGGCTGGCCCGGACCGATCCGGCGCGGGCCCGGGACATCCTCTTCGGCGCCGCGGCCGGGCAGATGCTCGACGATCTCGCCGCCGACCACCTCCTGTCCTCATGGAAGGCCGGCCGGACCTCACTGCGCGCGGGGCGGCAGTGACAGCGGAGCCGGGTCGGTTGCCGGTCGAGTACGTGGTCCCGCTGCGCTGGAGCGACGACGCCGACCTTCCCGAATTCACCGATTACCTCCGGCGGCTCGCCGTGCTGGTGGACATCACCGTGGTGGACGGCTCCGAGCGGGAGGTGTTCGCCGGCCACGCCGACCACTGGGGTGAGCTGGTGCGGCACCTCCCGGTGGGTCAGTGGCCGGGGCGCAACCGGAAGGTGGCGGGCGTGGTGACCGGTGTGGTCGCCGCCCGTCACGAGCTGGTGGTGGTCGCCGACGACGACGTCCGGTACGGCCTGAAGGAGTTGCGGGACATGGCGTCCCGACTCGGCGACGCGGACCTCGTCAGGCCGCAGAACGTCTTCCGGCCGTTGCCGTGGCATGCCCGGTGGGACACCGGCCGGATGCTGATCAACCGGGCATTCGGCTCCGATTACCCGGGAACCCTCGGGGTTCGCCGCAGTGCCTTCGTCGCCGCCGGCGGGTACGACGGCGACGTGCTGTTCGAGAATCTGCAATTGATCCGCACGCTGCGGGCCGTCGGTGCGCGGGAGCACCGGGCGGATGACCTGTTCGTCGAACGCCGGCCGCCGACCGTCAACCGGTTCCTGGAACAACGCATCCGGCAGGCCTACGACGATTTCGCGCAGCCCGGTCGGCTGGTCGCCGAGGCGCTGCTGCTGCCTGCGCTGGTCGCTTCCACCAGGCGCACGCCGGTGACGCTCCCGCTGGCCGCCGCGGCTGCTGCCGCGGTGGCGGAATGCGGCCGGCGCCGCCGGCACGGCACCGCCGCATTCGGGCCGACCGACGCTGTCTGGGCGCCCTTGTGGGTCGGCGAAAGGGCCGTCACGGTCTGGCTCGCCGTCCTCGCGCGGCTCCGTGGCGGCGTCCGCTATCGCGGAGAACGCATGCCCAGGGCCGGAACCAGGCCGGTCCGACGCGAGCGGACCGACACGATGGGGTTGGCGGCATGAGTGCGTCGGACAGCGCCGCACGGGAACCGGTGGTCATCACGGCGTGCCCGAACGGCCCGCTGCTGGTACGCGGTCCGGTGTCGATCGTCGACGACAACGGTGACGAGCTGCCCCGGAACCGGCCGACCATCGCCCTGTGCCGGTGCGGGAAGTCGCGGCTGGCGCCGCTCTGCGACGGGACCCACAAACTGCTGAAGAATCGGGTCGACCCGGCCGGCTGACGTACCCGCCTCAGTCGCCCGGGTCGGTGTGCAGCTCCTCCAGCAGCACCGGCAGCTCCGGCATCAGTTCCCGCGCCAGGAAGCCGACGGTGCCGGTTCGGGCAGCGAGCCGGTGCCCGGCGTGCAGGTGCAGATACGTTCCCCAGCAGGCTGCCTGGATCGGGTCGGCGCCGCGCGCCAGCAGCCCCGCGATGGCGCCCGCGAGCACGTCGCCGCTGCCGGACGTGCCGAGCCCGATGCAGTTCGGTGACGCCTGCCAGCAGCGGCCGTCCGGATCGGCGATGACGTTGTGGCAGGTCACCACGGCGCCGAACCGGCTCGCGGCCGTCCGAACCGCCGCCGGCAAAGCCTCCGGTTCGTCCAGCGCCGCGTCGTCGAGGCCGGTCAGCCGTTCCAGTTCCGTCACGTTGGGGGTGAGAACGAGGCGCCCGGACCATTTCTCGGAGGCTGCGGGGACGTCGTTCAGCACTCCGAGGGCGAAAGCATCCAGCACGACCTTGGTCTCGTCGGGGACTTCCGTCGCCAACCTCTCGAGCAGGGCCGCGGTCTCGTCGGGATGATCCAGCCCGGAACCGATGAGCAGGGCATCGGCCGAGGACACCTCTTCGACCAGGACATCGGCCGCCCTGCCGAGAACCGTTCCGTCCGATTCCGGGAGGGGCACAACGCCGGATTCGGGGACCTGCACCGCGACCGCCCCGGCCACCGAGGAGGCCACGGCGAGGGTCAACCGGCCCGCCCCCACCCGTAGTGCCGAGACACCGGCCAGGATGGCCGCGCCGGGCGTTCCGGCCGCACCCCCGACGATGAAGACATCGCCCCGGCTCTCCTTGCCGCTGCCGGTCAGCGGGGGCAGCCGCCAGTTCCGCAGGACGTCCTCGGTGAGCTCCAGGACCTGCGACGCACCCGTTGCACCCGCCGGATCGTCAGCGCGCGAAGGCATCTCGCTCCCCCGGGTGCTCGGTGACCGGAACACCCTGGGCCTGCAGGTGCTCGTCGGCGTTGAAGGCGTCGGCGGTCCAGAAGGTCGCATCCCCGGTCCGGACCAGCCTGGTCACCGAGGCATTGCGGACGGACCCTGACGCGGCCACGGCGAGCAGATCGGCCTCGCGCATTCCCTCGCACACGTACCGGAAGATCAGGATCATCGCGTCGTGACAGACGATCAGCACCCGGTCCGGAACGTCGGGGCGCTCGAGATCCGTCATCACAGACCGCACCCGCAGGGCGAGATCGGCCCACGACTCACCGCCCGGCGGGCGGTAGTAGAACTTCCCGAGCCACTGCCGGCGGGCCGCTTCCGCCGGCAGCCTGGTGTTCACGCCATGGGTGGTGAGCAGGTCGAGGATGCCCAACTCCCTGTCCCGCAATCGTTCGTCGATCCGCACCCGCATCGTCCCGGCAGGGTCGGCCAGTCCGCCGGATTGCAGCGCCACTTCCGCCGTCTGCACGGCGCGAACGTAGGGGGAACTCCACACCGTCTGCGGTGCGGTGCCCGGATCGAGGTCGCCGAGCCACACCCCCAGCGCGGCGGCCTGTTCCTGCCCTGTCGGGCTCAGCGGCACGTCGGCGTCGCGCATGCCGACCGGGATCACCTCGGCTCCGGTGGCGTCGGCCTCCGACGCCGCGACGTTGCCGAGACTCTCACCATGACGGACCAGCCACAACTCCGACGCACCCATGGTCAGCGACGCTATAGGACACCACGCGAGGACGGCAAAGCTCTACGCCGCAACGCATCTCTCGTCAGGGGGATGGTGATCCGTTCGCACCGATCGTCCGGATTCGCCTCGCGGCGTCGGTGTCGGCGGCCGCCACCGGCGGGCAATCGATCGAGCGTTGCGGGCTCTCGGCGTCACGTACGGCTGCTCTTTCGTGGAGACTGCTCGGTGGGGTGTCCGCCACAGTCCTGGGATCGGTGGTGCGCCCAAGGTCCGGCCGGTTGAAAAAACAGCCGGTCGGGCCGACCCCATCCCCGGACAGGAGAACGCGATGGCCGACGCCGGTACCCGCAGCAGCACCGACCCTGAGATCCCCGACAGCCCGGATATCCCCGACGGCATGGTCGAAAACCGGTCCGACCTGCTGCCCGAGGAACTCGCCGTCGGCAGCGACGACCCGCAGGCCCAGGCCGAGGCGATTCTCGAGGAATCAGAGGAGCGGGTCACCGACCCGGACGCGGGCATCTGACCCGCGATCGCTGGTTGAAACCACTCCCGCGGGGAACCAGGGTGGAGGTGTCCCGGCGAGAAGCGCTGGGCCGCAAGGTCGCGGAGGTGTCGCCGGTGCATGCGCGTTCCCGGCGACGCCGGTCCCCGAGCGATGGCTGACCACCGGACGGAGCACGCGCTGCCGGCCACGGCCCGACTCGAGCCGGAGCTGGATGGCGGCCGGGGCGCCGGGCAGGCCGTGGGCGCGGGGTCCGTGCTCGACGACCGCTACCGGCTCGACTCGCTGGTCGGACTCGGCGGCACCGCGACGGTGTACCGGGCAACGGACCTGTTGCTGGACCGCCAGGTCGCCGTCAAGGTGTTCCATCCGCATTTCACCGATCCGGCGATGGTGGCCCGGCAACGCCAGGAGATGCAGATCGTCGCCGGCCTACGGCACCCGAATCTGATCCTGCTGCACGACGCGCGGACCGGATCCGCCGGTTCGGGTCTGGCGTATCTCGTCCTCGAGTTCGTGGACGGACCGACCCTGGGCGAACGGCTGCAGGGGCCGCCCCTCACCCCGGCCGAAGTGGCCCACATCGGTTCCGGTGTCGCCGCCGCCCTGCAGGCCATGCATGCCAGGGGGCTGGTCCACCGCGACGTCAAGCCCGGCAACATCCTGCTCACCGGCGACGGCGACGCCAAACTGAGCGACTTCGGTATCGCGCGGATGCTGGACGCTGACCGGGTGACGAACTCGGCCGACGTGGTCGGGACCGCGCCGTATCTGAGCCCCGAGCAGGCGAGCAGTGCCGACGTCGGACCGGCCGCCGACATCTACGCACTGGGTCTGGTGCTCCTGGAATGCCTCAAGGGCCACCGCGAGTACCCCGGCCCGGCCGTCGAGTCGGCCGTCGCGCGACTCCTGCGGGACCCGGCGGTTCCACCCAATCTGCCGGCCGGCTGGCCGGCACTGCTCGCGTCGATGACAGCCTTCGAGTCCGCCGACCGCCCGGCCGCCGATGACGTCGTCGCAGCGCTGCGGGCGCTGGAGCGACCGCCCGGACCGCCGACCCTGCTGGCCGGTGATCCCGTTCAGCCACGCCGCCGGCGGCGGTCGGTCCTCGTCGCCGTAGGGGCCGCCGTCCTGGTCACCGGGCTCACGACGGCCGGCGTGCTCCTCTCGACCGATCCCCCGCCGGCGGAGAGCCCGCCCGGCGCCGGCGCTCCCGCGGTGTCGTCGGCGCTTCCA
>NZ_JBRIIO020000023.1:0-105111 GCF_052976845.2 Nakamurella sp. GG22
GCACGCGTGCCGCCGCGGCCGCCATCTCGGTCGTCACGGGGCGCTCGGGGATCACGGGGATCACGGGGATCACGGGGAGACGGTGATCTCCGCCTGGGACGGGTCGGCGAGCGACGGCCCCGCCGTCCACTCGTCGTCGGACCACCGCTGGTCCTGCACCGCGACCCCGCTCACCCCGAGGCCCGCGGTGTGCGCGACCGCCCAGGCTGCGAGGGTGCGGCCCGCGGTAGCAGGCTCGAGCTCAGAGCCGGCCAGGCGCGCGGTCCCGGTCAACCCATCCGGCGAGACGGATTGCACGCTGATCCCGCCGAACTCCGCGTTCGCAGCGGCGAGCACTGACGCCAGGGCCGGCTGCGCTCCTTCGATGCCGGGCGGCGCCGCCCGCTCAGGGCCGGCCGCCGTCGGCTGCTCCGAGCGCGGATGGCAGGTGAGCGCCAGCGGCTGGGCGCCGCTCAGCGCGCGCACCAGGGTGGTGGCCTGTGGTTCCCACTTGGCGTAGGCGTCCGGGAAACCGGAGTACTGCACGGCCTGCGCAGCCTGCGTCAGCGGGAGGTCCTGCCAGCCATCGACCTCCACCAGCGCCTCGTAGAACTTGCCGGCCGCGTAGATCGGATCGCTGATCTCCCCGATCGTGCCCCACCCCTGCGACGGTCGTTGCTGGAACAGGCCCACCGAGTCGCGGTCACCGTCCGGCAGGTTCCGCAGCGTCGACTCCTGGTAGGCGGTCGCCACGGCGATGATGCGGCCGCGTTCACCGATGCCTCTGGACAGCCCGACGGCGTTGATCGTCGAAGCGTGTTGCAGCTGGACGGCCGTCGCCTCGACGGCCGGCGAGGCGGTCGGGGCGGCCGGGTCCCCGGGCACCGTGCACTCCGGCCCGGAGAGCAGCCCGGAGCGCCAGACCAGCAGGCCACCCGCGGCGACGATGACCAGCACCAGGCCGGCGATGGCCAGGCTGATCTTCACCGACGTGCGCACGGAGCCGACGGTACTGTGCCTGACGTGCCTGACGCCTTGGATCTGAAGTCCGACCCCGCCGACCTCACCGCGGCGCTGGTCGACATCCCATCGGTTTCCGGGAACGAGCTGGAGATCGCCGACGCCATCGAAACGGCCCTGCGGCGGGTGCCGTCGCTGGAGGTCCTGCGGCTGGGCAACTCCGTGCTGGCCCGGACCGATCTGGGCCGGTCGACCAGGGTGATGCTCGCCGGGCACATCGACACCGTTCCGATCGCGGACAACGTCCCGTCCAGGCTGGACCGCGACACGCTGCACGGCTGCGGCACCACGGACATGAAGTCCGGCGACGCGATGCTGCTGCACCTGGCCGCCACCCTGACCGAACCGTCGCGCGATCTGACGTTCGTGTTCTACGACTGCGAAGAAGTCGAGTACGAGCGCAACGGGCTGACCAGGATCCAGGCCGAGCATCCCGAGTGGCTGACGGCCGACCTCGCCATCCTCGGGGAGCCCACCAACGGCCAAGTGGAGGCCGGCTGCCAGGGCACGGCGGCGGTACAGGTCACCGTCCGCGGCCGGCGCTCGCACTCGGCACGATCATGGTTGGGGGACAACGCGATTCACAAGATGGCCGGCGTGCTCGACCGGCTGGCGGCGTTCGAGGCGCGGATCGTGGACATCGACGGCTGCGAGTACCACGAGGGCCTGAACGCCGTGTCCATCACCGGCGGGGTGGCGTCCAACGTCATCCCCGACGAGTGCTCGATCAAGGTCAACTTCCGGTTCGCCCCCGACCGCAGCCCGCAGCAGGCCGTCGAGGTGCTGGCCACGCTGTTCGCCGACGTCGAGATGACGGTGCTGGACGTCGCGGCCGGGGCGCTGCCGGGACTGTCGGCGCCGGCCGCCGCGGAGTTCGTGGCCGCGACCGGCGGCACCGCACAGGCCAAGTTCGGCTGGACCGACGTGTCCCGATTCGCGGCGTTGGGGATCCCGGCCGTCAACTACGGCCCGGGTGATCCGTCGCTCGCGCACACCCGGGAGGAGCACGTGTCGCGGGAGCAGATCCGGCAGATGACGGAGCAACTGCGGGGTTTCCTGGCGTGACGCCCGGTTCTCCTCCTGGTGGCCCCGGTGCTGGGCCGTGAACGGCTGATGAACGCGTCGCGACAGGGCGGGGCAACGGCTCCTGCGGCCACTGGGCGTCATTACTGTTGCTGCTGTGACTGAATTCGAAGATCCGGACATCCCGCAGGCGGACGGCCACGTCTCGGAGCGATTCCGCGGCCCGGTGCGGCTGCGCGGCGACCAGCGCGACCCCAGCAGCAGCACCACGGACCAGCGATTGCTCGACTCCAGGGGGCCGAGCGACTGGGTGCACACCGACCCGTGGCGGGTGCTGCGGATCCAGGCGGAGTTCGTCGAGGGCTTCGGTGCGCTGGCAGGGCTGCCGCGGGCGGTCACCGTGTTCGGGTCGGCCCGGACCAAGCCGGGCAGCAAGTACTACGGCAAGGCGGAGGAGATCGGCGCCGCGCTGGCGCAGGAAGGCTTCGCGGTGATCACCGGCGGCGGGCCGGGGATCATGGAGGCCGCCAACAAGGGCGCGAAGGCCGCCGACGGCATGTCGGTCGGCCTCGGTATCGAGTTGCCGTTCGAACAGGGCCTGAACCAGTACGTCGACCTCGGCATCAACTTCCGGTACTTCTTCGCCCGCAAGACGATGTTCGTGAAGTACTCGCAGGCCTACGTCTGCCTGCCCGGCGGATTCGGCACGCTCGACGAGCTGTTCGAGGCGCTGACCCTGGTGCAGACCAAGAAGGTCACCAAATTCCCGGTCGTGCTGTTCGGGTCGGAGTACTGGGGCGGGCTGGCGGACTGGATCCGGGCGTCGGTCTGCGAGGCCGGGAACATCTCCGAGGCCGACCTCGGCCTGCTGCACGTGACCGACGACGTCGACGACGTGATCCGGGTGGTGCACGACGCCTACGCCGCCTGGGAGGCCGCGCACTGAGCCGTCCCTCGTCGGAGTGAGCGGTCTTGATGGGCCGCCGATCCAGCCGATACGTTGGCCCCGGGGTGCACTTCTCGGGGGGTAACGGTGGACGGTGGACCGGCGACTGACGCGACACCCGTCGCAGCATCGGACCTTCGGGGCCCACGTCCGTTGGGGATTGCCACCGGGCTCACGGTGCTGGCCGGGCTGTTGTTCCTGGTGGCGGGCGGCCTCTCGATCATGGCGGCTCGGCTGCGCTGGGGCCCGGCCTGCAGCGACGGCTTCGACAATGGTCCGTGCGTGCTGCTCCAGGACCATCGGTACGACTACCTGCTGCCGACGCAGCCGTGGGATCCGATACCGGGAGCGGCGGAGCTCGCCGGGGCGAGCTACATCGTCATCGGGTTCGCCATCGCGCTGGTCTTCGCCGCTGTGCGTTCCGTGATCTGGGTGCGAATGCTGCAGGCGCTGCTCGTGCTGTCGGTCCTGCTGCTCGGTGTCACCACATTCCTGAGCGGCCGAGCGGGCGTGCCCATCGAACCCGCCACCGCTGTCGCGTCGTGGCTCATGCCGCTGTGGATGGTGGCCGCGCCGATGGCTCTGGTCGTCATGTTCACCCGCTGGGCGGTCGGGCCGGAGGACGGCGGGTTGCTGCCGGCGTTGGCCTGGGCGCTCTGGGCGGGCCTGCTGGTGCTCGCGACGCCGTTGCCGGAGTACTTCATCGTCTCGCTCGCTGTCGGCTACACCTCCCACGACACCACGCCGTGGACCGGAGCGGCGTCGGGGGTGATGGTCGCGTTGGCGGGCATCGTGGTGCTGGCCGGGGTGGCCTGGAACTCGGCGCAGCGGAGACGGTTGTCCGGCGCCGGAGGATCGTCGGCGACCGCGTCGCCGGGCTGAGTTCCCACGCGCAGTCGTCGGGGACGGGCCACCGCGGCGGGCGTGGGAGGATGGCGCGCGTGTTGCGCTGGCTCACCGCAGGTGAATCCCATGGTCCCGCCCTGGTCGCCGTCCTCGAAGGACTGCCGGCCGGGGTGCCGGTGACCTCGTCCGATATCGCCACCCAACTTGCCCGCCGCCGGCTCGGTTACGGCCGCGGTGCCCGGATGAAGTTCGAGCAGGACCGGGTGACGCTGATCGGCGGGGTGCGGCACGGGGTGTCGATGGGCGGGCCGTTCGCCGTCGAGATCGGCAACACCGAATGGCCGAAGTGGGAGCAGATCATGGCCCCTGACCCGCCCGGGGACCAGCAGGCCGCCGACGCCTTGAAGGCCCTGGCCCGCAACGCACCGCTGACCCGGCCGCGGCCGGGCCACGCCGATCTCGCCGGGATGCAGAAGTACGGCTTCGACGACGCACGCCCCGTCCTGGAGCGGGCGTCCGCCCGGGAGACCGCGGCCCGGGTCGCGCTGGGAACCGTTGCGCAGCAGTTCCTCCGGGCCGTCCTGGGCGCGGAGGTCGTCTCCCATGTGGTGTCCATCGGCGAGGGCGACGCGGTCGACGGGCCGCTGCCGACACCGGCCGACCGGGACGCGATCGACGCCTCACCGGTGCGTGCCCTGCACCCGGATTCGGCCACCGCGATGATCGCCGAGATCGAGGCGGCGAAGGCCGACGGCGACACCCTCGGCGGCGTTGTCGAGGTCCTGGTCTACGGCCTCCCACCGGGTCTCGGGTCGTTCGTGCACGGCGACCGGAAACTCGACGCGCGGTTGGCGGCGGCCCTGATGGGCATCCAGGCGATCAAGGGTGTGGAGATCGGTGACGGTTTCCTGACCGCCCGCCGGCGGGGCTCGAAGGCGCACGACGAGATCGACCCGCGCCACCCCGGCGTCACCCGGCGGTCCAACCGGGCGGGCGGCATCGAGGGTGGGATGACCAACGGCGAGGTGCTCAGGGTGCGGGCGGCGATGAAGCCCATCTCCACCGTGCCGCGCGCGCTGGCGACGCTCGACGTCGCCACCGGCGAGGAAGCCGTCGCCATCCACCAGCGCAGCGACGTCTGCGCGGTGCCGGCCGCCGGTGTGGTCGCCGAGGCGATGGTGGCGCTGGTCGTCGCGGACGCGGTGACTGAGAAGTTTGGCGGGGACTCGGTTCCCGAGGTCCGCCGCAACGTGCAGGCCTACCTCGCGACACTCGCGGACACCATGCCGCTGGCGGCGGCGCCGCCCGTCCCGACCCGATGACGGCGCCACCGTCCACCGGTCCGCTGGTCGTGCTCGTCGGGCCACCGGGATCGGGCAAGTCATCGGTCGGCAGGGCACTGGCCAGGATGACCGGTACGAAGCTGCGGGACACGGACTCCGACATCCAGGCCCGGGCCGGCCGGCCGATCCCGGACATCTTCTACACCGACGGGGAGCCCGCCTTCCGCCAGATGGAGCGCCGTGCGGTCGCCGACGCGCTGGCCGAGCACACCGGCGTGCTCGCCCTCGGCGGCGGCGCCATCCTCGCCCCGGAGACCAGGCAGGCGCTCGCCGGCCGGACCGTCGTTTTCCTGAGCGTCACGATGCCGACAGGGGTCAAGCGCACCGGGCTGGCCTCCAACCGTCCGCTGCTCACCGGGGTGAACCCGCGGGCCACCTACAAGTCGCTGCTGGACGCCCGGCTGCCGCTCTACGAGGAGGTGGCGACCATCTCGGTACAGACCGATGCGCTGACCGTCGACGAGGTCGCCACGGTGATCATCGAGAAGCTGGGTCTGTCATGAGCAGCCCGGACCTCGAGCCCGACGTGAACGCCGACCCGGTGACGGTGCGGGTCGCCTCCGGTGCGCCGTACGACGTGGTGATCGGCCGTGGCCTGCTCGACGAGCTGATCGCCGCGACGGTGGCCACCGGTGCCGGCCGGGTCGCGCTGATCCACCCGCCGACGCTGACCCCGACGGCCGAGGTGATCCGGGAGGCGATCGCCGACGCGGGTCTGGACGTGCACCTGCTGCAGGTCCCGGACGCCGAGGACGCGAAAAACCTGACCGTTCTGGGGTTCTGCTGGAACGTGTTCGGCCAGATCGGTCTGGACCGGCGCGACGTGGTCATCGGCCTGGGCGGGGGTTCGGTCACCGACGTCGCCGGGTTCGCCGCCGCCACCTGGATGCGGGGGGTCGCCGTCATCCAGGTGCCCACCACGCTGCTCGGGATGGTGGACGCAGCCGTCGGCGGCAAGACCGGCATCAACACCGACGCCGGTAAGAACATGGTCGGCGCGTTCTACGAGCCGACCGCGGTGATCGCGGACCTTGCGACGCTGGAGACGCTGCCGCCGAACGAGCTGGTCGCGGGGATGGCCGAAGTCGTCAAGTGCGGGTTCATCGCGGACCCGGCGATCCTCGATCTGATCGAGGCCGACTCCGCCGCCGCTGTCGACCCGACCGGTGCGGCGCTGGCCGAACTGGTCCGGCGGGCTGTCACCGTCAAGGCGGAGGTGGTGGCCGCCGATCTGCGCGAGGCCGAGCTGCGGGAGATCCTCAACTACGGGCACACCCTCGCCCACGCAATCGAGAAACGCGAGCGGTACAAGTGGCGACACGGGGCCGCCGTGTCGGTGGGGCTGGTGTTCGCGGCCGAACTCGCCAGGGCTGCCGGACGGCTCGACGACGCGACCGCGGACCGTCACCTGACGGTGCTGCACACCCTGGGGCTGCCGACGACGTACGACCCGGATGCGCTCGGGGAACTGGTCACCATCATGGGCTCGGACAAGAAAACCCGTTCCGGCACATTGCGTTTCGTCATCCTGGACGCGTTGGCCAGGCCCGGTCGGCTGATCGGCCCCGACCCCGTTCTGCTGGCTGCGGCGTACTCGGTGGTGGCCGGGCAGCGCTCGCGAGGGAGGACGATCGACCTGTGAACGGCGAACGGACATCCCCTCATGCCCTGCGCAGGGCCCTGCTGCGCGCCGGGATGGTGCACCACGGGGTCGATGCCCTGCTGGTCACCGACCTGATCAACATCCGCTACCTGACCGGGTTCACCGGATCGAACGCCGCGCTGCTGCTGGTCGGCACCGACGACGAGGACGGTGACGCCGGTCGGCTGCGATCGGCGGAGGCCGGCACCACCGGCGGCGATCCCAGGACGCGGTTCTGCACGGACGGCCGGTACACCACCCAGGCGGAGCAGGAAGTGCCCGACCTGCCGCGACTGATCGCCCGGCCCTGCGATGCCGCCCTGCTCGGGCAGGCACCGGCGGGCGCCGTCGGTTTCGAGGCGAACGCGGTGACCGTCGCCGACCATGGCCGACTCTCCGCCGTCGTCGCCGGCCGCGGTGACCACGAGATCGAGTTCGTGCCGACCGTCGACCTGGTGGAGACGCTGCGCGCGGTCAAGGACAACGGCGAGGTCGACGCGCTGCGACGGGCCTGCGCCGTCGCCGACCGCGCCCTCGAGGAGCTGATCGAGGCCGGCGGGATCCGGCCGGGCCGGACCGAGCGGGAGGTGGGCCTGGATTTGGATCAGCGGATGCGTCAGCTGGGCGCCGAGGACCCCTCGTTCGAGACCATCGTCGCCGCCGGCCCGAACAGCGCCGTTCCGCATCACCGGCCGACCGGGTCCGTGCTGGCAGCGGGGGACTTCGTCAAACTCGACTTCGGCGCCACCGTCGACGGCTACCACTCGGACATGACCCGGACGTTCGTGCTGGGTCAGCCGGCGGACTGGCAGCGGGACATCTACCGGCTCGTGCACGACGCGCAGGCCGCCGGGCGTGCTGCCTGCACCATCGGGGCAACCGGGGCACAGATCGACGCCGCCGCCCGTGAGGTGATCGCCGACGCCGGGTACGGTCCGCAGTTCTCGCACGGTCTGGGACACGGTGTCGGGTTGCAGGTGCACGAAGCGCCGAGTCTGGCGCGCGAATCGCCCAGTATCATGGTCCCGGACATGTGCGTCACCGTGGAGCCCGGGGTTTACCTGCCGGGGCGCGGCGGTGTTCGCATCGAAGACAGCGGCGTGATCCGCGCGGACGGCTACCACGTCCTCACGCAGACCTCCAAAGAACTCTGCGTGCTTGATTGAGCCCGTCGGGCGGACAGCGAAAGGCAAGCGAAACTTCATGGCTTCAACCAGCGACTTCAAGAACGGCCTCGTGCTCAACCTCGAGGGCCAGCTCTGGACGATCACCGAGTTCCAGCACGTCAAGCCGGGCAAGGGCCCCGCGTTCGTGCGAACGACCCTCAAGAACGTGATGACCGGCAAGGTCGTCGACAAGACCTTCAACGCGGGCGTCAAGGTCGACACGGAGACCGTCGACAAGCGCGACATGACCTTCCTCTACAAGGACGGCGCCGACTTCGTCTTCATGGACGGCGACACCTTCGACCAGATCACCGTCCCGGCCGCCACGGTCGGCGATGTGGCGAACTTCCTGCTGGAGAACCAGCAGGCGATGGTCGCGCAGAACAACGGTGTGGTGCTCTACATCGAGCTGCCGGCCTCCGTCGAGCTGCTCGTCTCGCACACCGACCCCGGCCTGCAGGGCGACCGGTCCACTGGCGGCACCAAGCCGGCCACCCTGGAGACCGGTGCGGAGATCAACGTGCCGCTGTTCCTCAACACCGGCGACAAGATCAAGGTCGACACCAGGGACGGCCGGTACCTGGGTCGGGTCAACTCCTGATCTCCCGCAGCACACGGAAAACCCCTCACCGCAGAAAGCCGGCCTCTCTTGTCCGCCCGTAGCAAGTCCCGCAAACGCGCGCTCGACGTGCTCTTCGCGGCCGAGGCCCGTGGGGTCGACCCGCTCGTCGTGCTGGCCGAACGGATGGAGCGGCCGACCGGCCAGGAGCTGCACTCGTGGTCGCCGATGGGCGACTACGCCGAGGGCATCGTGCGGGGCGTGGTCGAGCACCGGAGCCGGATCGACGGGCTGCTGTCCGAGCATTCCCGAGGGTGGACGCTGGACCGGATGCCGGCGGTGGACCGGGCGATCCTGCGGATCGCGCTCTTCGAGCTGCTCTACTCGGTCGACGTCCCACCGGCCGTCGTGGTGAACGAGGCGGTGGACGCCGCGAAGCTGCTGTCCACCGACGACTCACCGAAGTTCGTCAACGGCGTGCTGGGGCAACTCGTGGTGATCACCCCGCAGTTGCGCGGAGCCTAGGGGCATTAGCCTGCCGCGGGTGGCATCCTTTTCGCATGCCGGACGACCTGCTGATCGCCCGGAATCCCGAACCGGATTCCACCCTCCCGTTCCTCGTTCGGATACCGCTGGGTCCGCACGGCATCGTCGTCAAGGCCAAGGAAACGTGGCCGCGGGAGAAGAAGGTCTACTGCCACCGGGCACCGGGGTGGCCGGAGAACGCGGAGATCGTCGAGCGGCTCGCGGTGCGGTCCTGTGTCCGCAGGGGACCGGCGATCGACCTGGTGCTGACCCGCGCGCGCGAGAACCGTTCACAATTCGTCATCGCCATGGCCCGCGGCCGGGAGATCATCTTCTGGCAATCCCCGCGTACTGCCAAACAGGCCCGTCCGGCCGTTCGAATCCCGACGGCGCGTGCGCACGGCCAGGTACTCGAGATCGTTGTCGACACGGCCGAGAAATACCCGTACCGATTCACCGGCCAGCAGGCGAGCACAACGAGGCGGCGTCTGGCGGCGGGGGACTACGCGGTTCTGCTGGACGACGAGGTGGTCGCAGCAGTGGAACGCAAGACCCTGGAAGATCTTTCGGCGAGTCTGCTGTCCGGACGGTTGACCTATGCGCTCGCGGAATTGACCGCGCTGCCGCGGGCGGCCGTCGTGGTGGAGGACCGGTACAGCAGACTGTTCAAGCTGCCGCACGCACCGGGCGCGACCCTGGCGGAAGCGCTGGCGGAGGCGCAGGCCCGGTTTCCCACCGTGCCCGTCGTGTTCTGCGAGACCAGACCGCTGGCGCAGGAGTGGACGTACCGCTGGTTGGGTGCGTGCCTGGTGGAACTCGGTGCCGCCGCCGACCACGCCGACCTGGAGGCGACCTTCGCCGCGGCCGGCCCTGTTGGCCCACCCGAGGGGTGATGGTCGCGACGCGGTCCGATCAGTCCAGCTCGGTACCCTGCGGCAACACACCCCAGTGCATCAGCTGATCGGTCAAGTCCTCGGCGCTCATGTCGTAGATCACGGCGAGTGACCGAAGGTCCTCGGATCGGATTGTCAGGATCTTGCCGTTGTAGTCGCCGCGCTGGGACTGGATCGCGGCGGCGTAACGGGCCAGCGGGCCCGCCTGATGGGTCGGCAACTCGCCGAGGCGCTGGAGGTCGATGACCAATTTCGGGCTGGACGACCCACGGCGTGTTGCCCGGGCGTCGGGCAACAGTTCTGCCACCGGCACGCCGTAGAACTCAGCAAGTTCAGCGAGCTTTGCCACCGTCACCGCTCGATCGCCACGTTCGTAGGAGCCGACGACCACGGCCTTCCAGCGGCCCTCGGACTTCTCCTCGACGCCGTGCAGGCTCAGACCCTGCTGTGCCCTGATGGCGCGCAGTCGCGCACCCAATGCGTGGGCATAGTCCTGGGACATCGTGACTCCTTGGGGCAAGGTACGAAGCGACACTGCTGTTGTATACGCAGAGTAGTCGAACTCGGGACTTCCATGCCAACCGGACTCGCCGCCCGCCCACCTCGTGACCGCGCGTCCGGGTGAATCTTGCCGAGGGACCGGCATCACACCGGCGCCCGTCCGCGCCGGCCGGGACGCCGGCCGGTGGTTGGTAACATTCCGGGTGCATCGGCTCCGGCACGCTCCACGCCGGGCTGCCGCTGCGCCAGACATCCTTTAAGGACCGTCCAGTGAGGCGGGAAAGGAGGTCTCGAGTGGTGCAACCGCGCCCTGCTCAGGCCGGCACGAACGGGGCTGATCCGACGGCCCCCGGCAGTCAGATCCTCGGTCCCGCCGACATCGGCCGGACCATCGACCGGATCGCCCACCAGATTCTCGAACGCAACGGCGACCGCCCCGTCGTCCTGCTCGGCATCCCCACCCGCGGTGTGTACCTGGCCCGCCGGCTCGCCGAGCGGCTGACCACTTTCTCCGGCCGGCCGACCGCCCTCGGGGCGCTGGACATCACCCTCTACCGCGACGACCTCCGGCTGCACCCGCCGCGGGCGCTGGAGGAGACCAGCCTGCCCGACGGGGGCATCGAGGACGCCACCGTGGTCCTCGTCGACGACGTCCTGTACTCCGGCCGGACCATCCGGGCGGCACTTGACGCGCTGCGCGATCACGGTCGCCCCGCGGTCGTCCAGCTCGCCGTGCTGGTCGACCGTGGGCACCGGCAGCTACCGATCCGCGCCGATTACGTCGGCAAGAACATCCCGACCGCCTTCGGTGACGACGTCGCCGTCCGGCTCGCCGAGATCGACGGCTCGGACGGGGTCGACGTCACCCGCGGGCCGGCTTCCGTCATTCAGGGGGACTCATGACGACCGGCGTACGGCACACCGAAACGGCCGGCCAGGCTCTGGACCGCCCGGCCGTCCAGCGGTCCACCGACGCCCCCGCCGGGTCCGTCGAGCTGCCGCGACACCTGCTGTCGGCCGGCGACCTCAACCGGGCAACGGCCGAGCACGTGCTGTCCACCGCAGCGCGGATCGAGCAGGCGATAGCCGGCCGCGAGGTGCGCAAGCTGCCGACGCTGCGCGGCCGGACCGTCGTCAACCTGTTCTTCGAGGACTCGACCCGCACCCGGTTGTCGTTCGAGCTGGCCGCGAAGCGGCTCTCGGCGGACGTCATCACCTTCTCGGCCAAGGGATCGTCGGTGTCCAAGGGCGAGTCGCTCAAGGACACCGCCTGGACCCTGCAGGCGATGGGCGCCGACGCCGTCGTCTGCCGGCACTCGTCATCCGGTGCGCCGCAACAGCTCTCGGGTTGGGTGGACGGCCATGTGATCAACGCCGGAGACGGCACCCACGAGCACCCGACCCAGGCCCTGCTGGACGCTTTCACCCTGCGCCGGCACCTCGGCGCGCTCGCCGGCCGGCGGATCGTGGTGGTCGGCGACGTGCTGCACTCCCGCGTCGCAAGGTCCAACGTGCTGCTGCTGTCCACCCTCGGTGCGCAGGTGACGCTGGTCGCCCCGCCCACATTGCTGCCGGTGGGTGTGACGGCGTGGCCCGCCGACGTGTCCTACGACCTGGACGCGTCACTGGTCGGCGCCGACGCGGTGATGATGCTCCGCGTCCAGCGGGAACGGATGAGCGGCGCCTTCTTCCCGACCGCCCGCGAATACAGCCGTTCCTACGGCCTCGACCAGCGGCGCCGGGAACTGATCGCGCCGCACGGCGTCGTGCTGCATCCCGGTCCGATGAACCGGGGGATGGAGATCACCCCGGAGGTCGCCGACGGCGCCGGATCGGTCATCGTCGAGCAGGTCGCCAACGGCGTCACGGTGCGGATGGCCGTGCTGTACCTGCTGCTGTCCGGCGAGATGGGCGACAGCGGCGGACATCACCAGACGAGTGGGGGACCTGCATGACGCGGGACGCTTCGATCAGGGACGCATCGATCAGGGAGGCTTCGATCAGGGAGGCATCGATCAGGGACGCTTCCATCGGTGGCGCCGTGCTGATCCGGGGCGCCGCCCCGTACGGCGAGGAGCCACTCGACCTGTTGCTGGCCGACGGCGTGATCGTCGCGACCGGACCGGCCGCGTCCACCGACCGGCGCGCAGTGGACGCGGAGATCGTCGATGCCGCCGGGCTTGTCGTCCTGCCGGGACTGGTGGATCTGCACACCCACCTGCGCGAGCCGGGCCGGGAGGATGCCGAGACGGTCGCCTCCGGGTCCGCCGCCGCGGCGCTCGGCGGGTACACCGCGGTGTTTGCGATGCCCAACACCGACCCCACCGCCGACACGGCGGGCGTGGTGGAGCAGGTCTACCGGCTCGGCCGGGACGTCGGGCTGGTGGATGTGCACCCGATCGGTGCGGTCACCGTCGGGCGGAAGGGCGAACGGCTCGCCGAGCTGTCCGCGATGGCCACCTCGGCCGCCGCGGTGCGGGTGTTCTCCGACGACGGCGACTGCGTCTCCGATGCGTTGCTGATGCGCAGGGCGCTGGAGTACGTGAAGGCCTTCGACGGGGTGATCGCCCAGCATGCGCAGGAACCGCGGCTGACCCAGGGCGCGCAGATGCACGAGGGCGAGGTGTCGGCGCGGCTCGGGCTGACCGGCTGGCCGGCGGTCGCCGAGGAGGCGATCATCGCCCGGGACTGCCTGCTGACCGACCATGTCGGCTCCCGCCTGCATGTCTGTCACCTCTCCACCGCCGGATCGGTCGAGGTGGTCGCCGCGGCGAAGCGCCGGGGGACCGCGGTGACCGCCGAGGTGACGCCGCACCACCTGTTGCTGACCGACGACCGGGCGGTCGGCTACGACCCCGTCTTCAAGGTGAACCCGCCGCTGCGGACGGCGGTCGACGTCGATGCCCTCCGGCAGGCGCTGGCCGACGGGGTGATCGACATCGTCGCGACCGACCATGCACCGCACGCCAGCCAGGACAAGGAAACCGAGTGGGACAACGCCAGTCCCGGGATGCTGGGTCTGCAGACGGCGCTGTCGGTGGTGGTGCTGACGATGGTCCGGTCCGGTCTGCTCGACTGGCGCGGGGTCGCCCGGGTGATGTCGGAAGCACCTGCGCGTATCGGCGGGCTGACCGACCAGGGTCGGCCGATCGCGACGGGTGAACCTGCCAACCTGGTGCTGATCGACCCGGACGCCGGGTGGACCGTCGACGGCAAGTCGTTGGCCTCGCTCTCGGACAACACACCCTTCGAGGGCATGGAACTGCCCGGCCGGGCGGTCGCCACCTACCTGCGCGGACGGTGCACGGCGTCTGCCGGCGTTCCGGCCGGACGCTGAGGAGTCACGCCATGGAACGCGCACTGCTGGTGATCGCGCTGGTCGCGGTCTGCGTGCTGGCCGGCTACGGGTTGTGGGTCGGCTGGCGTCACCGCTCTGCCCGGCAGTCGGACATCGCGGCACCGCCGCCGACCCCCGACGACCTCGGTCCGGACCTGGTGCCGCCGCTCACCGGCGTCTACATCTCGACCACCGCCGCCGGATCGTGGCAGGACCGCATCGTCGCGCATGGCCTCGGCCGACGGGCGGCCGGAGCGGCCAGGCTGTCCGTCGAGGGCGTCTGCATCGAACGCGACGGCGAGGGCGACATCTTCGTCCCCATCTCCGATCTCGCTGCGGTGACGACGGCACCCGGCATCGCCGGCAAGGTGATGGGACAGCCGGACGGCATCCTGATCGTCCGCTGGAACCTCGGCGGCACCCTGGTGGACAGTGGCTTCCGGGCCGACGACCGCGACGCACAGGACGACTTCATCGACGCGGTGATCGGCATCATCCCCGCCGTTTCTGCGATTCCGCACCCGATTCCTGGGACCGAGAAGGACACCGACTCGCCGACGAACGGAGCACCACGATGACCGGGCACGCCGCAGCGGCACCCGCCCTGCTGGTCCTGGAGGACGGCCGGACCTATGCCGGGGAGAGCTTCGGGGCGACCGGCAGCGCCTTCGGCGAGGCCGTGTTCGCCACCGGTATGACCGGCTACCAGGAAACGCTGACCGACCCGTCGTACCGCCGTCAGGTGGTCGTCGCGACCGCGCCGCAGATCGGCAACACCGGCTGGGTGGCGGGCGACGGACCCGGCACCGGGCACGGCCCGGACAACCCGTCCGACAACGAGTCCGCTGAGATATGGGTGTCGGGGTTCGTCATCCGCGACCTGTCGCCGCGGCCGTCGAACTACCGGTCCACCACCACACTTCCGGCCGAGATGGAGCGCCAGGGCGTGGTGGGGATCTCGGGGGTCGACACCCGCGCGCTGACCCGGCACCTGCGGACCGCCGGCGCGATGCGCTGCGGGATCTTCAGCGGAGAAGCACTGTCTGCCGGCGTCGACGAACTCGTCGCGCAGGTCGCCGCGCAGCCGTCGATGGCGGGCGCCGACCTGACCGGTGATGTCAGCACCGCCGGTGGCTACACCGTCCCGGCCGACGATGAGGAGATCTTCTCGGTCGCCGCCATCGATCTCGGGATCAAGGCGAACACCCCGCGGATGCTCGCCGCGCGCGGCATCCGGACGCACGTGCTGCCGGCGACGACGACCATCGAGCAGATCCGCTCGCTGGGCGTCGACGGGGTGTTCCTGTCCAACGGGCCGGGGGATCCGGCAACGGCCGATGTCATCGTGGAGTTGACCAGAGCGGTTCTGGCTGCGCGTATCCCGCTTTTCGGTATCTGCTTCGGTAACCAGATCCTCGGCCGGGCACTGGGTTTCGGTACCTACAAGCTCAAGTTCGGGCACCGCGGGATCAACCAGCCGGTCCGCGACCACGGCACCGGAAGGGTGCTGGTCACCTCGCACAACCACGGTTTCGCGGTCGACGCCCCGCTGGACGGCATCACCGATACCGAGTTCGGCAGGGTAAAGGTCGCCTTCAGCTGCCTCAACGACGGGGTGGTCGAAGGACTGGAATGCCTTGACCGGCTTGCCTTCTCCGTGCAGTTCCACCCGGAGGCGGCGGCCGGCCCGCACGACGCCGGATACCTGTTCGACCGTTTCGTGGACCTGATGGTGGAGGACACCGGACGTGTCCCGCGCAGAGTTCCCGACCCGACCCGGAAAGTGACCGCCTGATGCCCCGTCGTACCGACATCTCGCACGTCCTGGTGATCGGGTCGGGCCCGATCGTCATCGGCCAGGCCTGCGAGTTCGACTACTCCGGAACCCAGGCGTGCCGGGTGCTGCGCAGCGAGGGCATCAGGGTCTCGTTGATCAACTCCAACCCGGCGACGATCATGACCGACCCGGAGTTCGCAGACGCCACCTACATCGAACCGATCAACGCCGAGTTCGTCGAGAAGGTGCTGGCCGACCAGCTCGCCAGGGGCTTCCCGGTCGATGCCGTGCTGGCCACCCTCGGCGGGCAGACGGCGCTGAACACGGCCATCGCGCTGGACGAGCGCGGGGTGCTGGAGAAGTACGGCGTCGAGTTGATCGGCGCCGACATCCCCGCGATCAACCGCGGCGAGGACCGGCAGATCTTCAAGGACGTGGTCCGCTCCGTCGGCGGAGACGTGCCGCGGTCCGCGGTGTGTCACACGATGGCCGAGGTGCGCGAGGCGGTCGCCGAACTGGGGCTGCCGGTGGTGGTCCGGCCTTCGTTCACGATGGGCGGCCTCGGCTCCGGGATGGCCTACACCCTGGACGATCTCGAGCGGATCGCCGGCAGCGGGCTGGCCGCGTCACAGGCGTCGTTCGGGCCGGCAGGCGAGGAGCACTCCGACGGCTACGTCCCGTCGCATGCCTCGGTGCTGATCGAGGAAAGCGTGCTCGGCTGGAAGGAGTACGAGCTCGAGCTGATGCGCGACGGCAACGACAACGCCGTCGTCGTCTGCTCCATCGAGAACCTCGACCCGATGGGCGTGCACACCGGCGATTCGATCACCGTCGCACCGACCATGACGCTGACCGACCGCGAGTTCCAGCGGATGCGTGATCTGGGCCTGGCGATCCTGCGCGAGGTGGGCGTGGCGACCGGCGGCTGCAACATCCAGTTCGCGATCAACCCGGCGACCGGCCGGATCATCGTCATCGAGATGAACCCGCGGGTGTCCCGCTCCAGCGCACTGGCCTCCAAGGCGACCGGTTTCCCGATCGCCAAGATCGCCGCGAAGCTGGCGATCGGCTACACCCTCGACGAGATCGCCAACGACATCACCCGGGCCACCCCGGCGGCGTTCGAGCCGTCGCTGGACTACGTGGTGGTGAAGATCCCGCGGTTCGCCTTTGAGAAGTTCCCCGGCGCCGACCCGACGCTGACCACCACGATGAAATCGGTCGGCGAGGCGATGGCCATCGGCCGGTCGTTCGCCGAGGCGCTGGGCAAGGCGATGCGCTCGATGGAGACCAAGCAATCCGGCTTCTGGACCGGCCCGGCCGTGCCGGTCGGCGACGTGGACGCGCTGCTGGAAGAGCTCAGGGTGCCGTTGGACGGCCGGATCTACGGCGTCGAACGGGCATTGAGCTGGGGAGCCACGGTCGAGCAGGTGCACGAGGCCACCGGGATCGACCCCTGGTTCCTCGACCAGATCGACCTCGTCCGGGGGATCGGTGACCGGGTGCGGCAGTCGCCGGAACTGACCGCCGAACTGCTGCGGGTGGCCAAGCGGTACGGGCTGTCCGATCTGCAGATCGCCGCGCTGCGGCCGGAATTCGGCTCCGAGAAGGCCGTCCGGGAGTTCCGCCGGGAGCACGGGATCCGGCCCGTCTTCAAGACGGTGGACACCTGCGCGGCCGAATTCGCCGCGACCACGCCCTATCACTACTCGGCCTACGAGACCGACCCGGCGGCCGAGTCGGAGGTGGCACCGCAGACGGAGCGACCCAAGGTGATCATCCTCGGGTCGGGCCCGAACCGGATCGGCCAGGGCATCGAGTTCGACTACTCCTGCGTGCACGCCGCTCTCGCGCTGCGCGACGCGGGGTTCGAGACCGTAATGGTCAACTGCAACCCGGAAACGGTGTCCACCGATTACGACACCTCCGACCGGCTCTACTTCGAGCCGCTGACCATCGAGAACGTCCTGGAAGTCATTGCGGCGGAGGAGGAGTCAGGAACCGTTGCCGGGGTGATTCCCACCCTCGGCGGCCAGACGCCGCTGAAGCTGGCGCAGGAGTTGCTCGACGCCGGCGTGACCATCCTCGGCACCTCACCGGACGCGATCGACCTCGCCGAGGACCGCGGCCGGTTCGGGGACCTACTGAACTCCGCGGGCCTGCCGGCGCCGGCGTTCGGTACCGCGAGGTCGTTCGAGCAGGCCAGCGCGGTGGCCGCCCGGGTCGGCTACCCGGTGCTGGTCCGGCCCTCGTACGTGCTCGGCGGCCGCGGGATGGAGATCGTCTACGACGAGCCGTCGCTGGCCGACTACATCGACCGGGCCACCGAGATCACCGACGATCACCCGGTGCTGGTGGACCGGTTCCTCGACGACGCCATCGAGATCGACGTCGACGCGCTCTGCGACGGCACCGAGGTCTACCTCGGCGGCGTGATGGAACACATCGAGGAGGCCGGCATCCACTCGGGCGACTCGGCCTGCGTCCTGCCGCCGATCACGCTGGGCCGCAGCGACGTTGCGAAGGTCCGCTCGCACACCGAGGCGATCGCGCTCGGGGTCGGCGTCAAGGGACTGCTGAACGTCCAGTACGCGCTCAAGGACGAGACGCTGTACGTGCTCGAGGCGAACCCGCGGGCGTCCCGGACCGTGCCGTTCTCGTCCAAGGCGACCGCGGTGCCGCTGGCGATGGCGGCCGCGCGGATCATGCTCGGCGCCACCATCGCCGAGCTGCGGGCGGAGGGATTGCTGCCGGCCGCCGGTGACGGCGGGTCGCTGCCGCCCGGGGCCCCGGTCGCCGTCAAGGAGGCCGTGCTCCCGTTCCACCGGTTCCGCCGCCCGGACGGCACCGGCGTCGACTCGCTGCTCGGCCCGGAGATGCGGTCGACCGGTGAGGTGATGGGGATCGACAAGGCGTTCGGCCCCGCCTTCGCCAAGTCGCAGACCGCCTCGTACGGCTCGCTGCCCACCAAGGGAACGGTGTTCGTCTCGGTGGCGAACGCCGACAAGCGCTCGATGGTGTTCCCGGTCAAGCGGCTCGCGGACCTCGGTTTCCGGGTCGTGGCCACCGAGGGGACCGCGGAGATGTTGCAGCGCAACGGGATGGACGTCGAGGTGGTGGCGAAGTACTTCGAGGGTCACGGCACCGGCGAGGGCACCGTGGTGGAGATGATCAAGGCAGGCGAGATCGACCTGGTGATCAACACCCCGTACGGCCAGTCCGGCCCGCGGGTCGACGGCTACGAGATCCGCACCGCCGCCGTGTCGGCCGACATCCCCTGCATCACCACCGTGGCCGGCGCGGCAGCGGCCATCCAGGGGATCGAGGCGCTGACCCGGTCCGACGTCGGGGTGGCGCCGCTGCAGGTGCTGCAGGCCCGGATGCGGCAGGGCCGGTGACCGCGTGCGGGTGAGCGCCGCGGCATATCGCAGGGTGGCCCGGCCGGTGCTGTTCCGTGCCGGCAAGGGCGACCCGGAGGTCGCGCACCACCGGACGCTGCGCGCGCTGTCGCTGGTGTCACGCTCCCGTCGCGCCGTCGCCCTGCTGGGCGCGCTCCGGCGCTCGCACCCGGCGCCGCGAACCGTGTTCGGTGTCGATTTCCCGTCCCAGGTCGGCCTGGCCGCCGGCATGGACAAGGACGGTGTCGCGCTGAAGGCCTGGCCGGCACTGGGTTTCGGCTTCGTCGAGGTCGGCACCGTGACGGCGCACGCCCAGCAGGGCAACCCGCGTCCGCGCCTGTTCCGGTTGACCGAATCCGAGTCGATCGTCAACCGGATGGGATTCAACAACGCCGGGGCGGCGGCGCTCGCCGCGACCCTGGAACGGACCGGGCCGATCGGGGTGCCGCTGGGTATCTCGCTCGGCAAGTCCAAGGTCACCCCGGTCGAATCGGCCGTCGGCGACTATCTGACGTCGCTGCGGGCGGTCTACCGGTACGCCGACTACATCGCGGTCAACGTGTCCAGCCCGAACACCCCGGGGCTGCGTCAGCTGCAGGACCGCGCGCCGCTGGACGAACTGCTGGCGGCGTTGACCACCGAGGCCGGCAGCCTGGCCTGGAGCCACCAGCAACCCAGGCCGGTTCCGGTGTTGGTGAAGATCGCCCCCGACCTCAGCGACGGCGCCATCGGCGAGATTCTCGAGGTGTGTGCCGATCGCGGCATCGCCGGGGTGATCGCCACGAACACCACGGTCGGTCGGGACGGCGTCACGGCGCGGGAGTTGGCGTTGGCCGCCGAGACCGGTGGGCTCTCCGGACGGCCGCTGGCCGAGCGGGCGCTGGAGGTCGTGCGCTTCGTGACCTCGCACTGCGACCTGCCGGTGATCGGTGTCGGTGGCATCTCCAGCGCGCAGGATGGGCTGCGGATGCTGGATGCTGGGGCGAGCCTGTTGCAGATCTACACCGGACTGGTCTTCTCGGGGCCATCGCTGGTGACGGACGTGAACAAGGCGATCGCCCGCCGGGGGTGACCGCCCGACCGGAGGGAGACCGCGTTGTCGATCATGGAGCCGTTCGGTGCGCGACTCGTGGCAGCGATCGACAAACGCGGTCCGCTGTGCGTCGGTATCGATCCGCATCCGGGGCTGCTGCAGGCCTGGGGACTGTCCGCGACGGTCGCCGGACTCGAGCGGTTCACCATGACCGTCGTCGAGGCGCTCGGACCGACAGTTGCTGTGCTGAAACCACAGTCGGCGTTCTTCGAAGCCTACGGGTCGGCCGGAGTCGCCGTTCTGGAAAAGGCGTTGGCGGCCACCAGGGACGCCGGTGCGCTGGTGCTGCTCGACGCCAAACGTGGTGACATCGGCTCCACCATGGCGGCGTATGCGGCGGCCTACCTGACCGGCACGTCGCCGTTGGCCGCCGACGCGCTGACGGTGTCGCCCTACCTCGGATTCGGGTCGCTGACGCCGGCTCTGGACGTCGCGCTGGCCGAGGGCCGCGGCCTGTTCGTGTTGGCGTTGACGTCGAACCCGGAGGGTCGGCAGGTGCAGCACGCCACGCACGAGGACGGCGACAAGACCGTCGCGCAGTCGATCATCGACCAGGTCGGTGCGGTCAACGCGGGGGACTACCCGATCGGTTCCATCGGGCTGGTGGTCGGCGCCACGATCGGCAAGACCGGGGTCGACCTGTCCAACGTCAACGGCCCGCTGCTGGCCCCCGGCCTGGGAGCGCAGGGGGCGACGGCCGCCGATCTCAAGCTGGTGTTCGCCGATGCGCACGGTGCGCTGCTACCGACGACCAGCCGCGAGGTGCTGGGCGCCGGGCCGTCGGTGTCCGGGCTGCGCGAGGCCGCCCAGCGGGTGGTCGACGAGGTGCGGGCCGCACTGGGCTGATCGGCGCGCGCTGATCAAGCGGTGAGCTCGGCCGGCTTTCCGATCTCCACCCAGCGCAGGCTGTCGCGGACGTCATGTGGTGCCCGGTCGAACCCCGCCTGGATCACGGTTCTCGACTGCCGGAAGTGTGACCAGCCCTCGTAGTGAACAGGGACCGTGGTACGCGGACGCATCAGCTCGCACAGCTCGACCGCATCCCGGGCGGTCATCGAGTACCGGACAGGCCCGGTCACCGAGAACCGCACGCCGCCGAGATGCAGGACGGCCGTGCCGATGTCCAGGCGGCCGGCGACCTGCCGGACCCCGTCGTACAGCACCGTGTCGCCGGAGATCCACACCGCGCCGTGTTCCTGGCCCGGCCAACGGAGGGCGAAGCCGTTCACCTCGCCGGTGATCGGCCCGCTGCCCGGCGGGCCGTGCCGGCACGGCGTGGCGGTGACCTCGATGGGCGGCCGGCCCGGCGCTTCCAGCCGGGTCGACGCCCACGGTGCGAGCCCGATCGCAGTGCCGCCCAACCGTTCCGCGCCCCGGCGGGTGGTGACGACGACGCCCGCGGACGGTAGCAGCGCGCGTCCGGCAGCATCGAGGTTGTCGGCGTGCTGGTCGTGACTGAGCAGCACCGCATCGATCGGACCGAGGTCTGCCGGGGCGATGGCCGGCGCGCTGAGCTTGCGTGAAGCCGAGCCCCAGCCGAAGGTGTAGCGCCGCCCCGGGGCGTCGAAGGTGGGGTCGGTCAGCAGGCGCCAGCCGTCGAACTCGATGAGCGTCGTCGGCCCACCGATGTGCGTCAGACGCAGTGTTGTCATGCCGTCCCACGGTCGGTTGCCGGTACGTCGGTTGCCGGCACGTCGGTTGACGTGGTTCCCGATGCCGGCACGCCGGCCGCAGGGCTGCCGGCGCCGGCATGTCGGACGGCCCAGTCCAGCGCATAGTCGGCGACCTGCTGCCAGCCGTCGATCGACGGCAGGAGGTGGGGGCCTTCGAACTCCTTGATCTCCGTGACGGTGTTCGACTTGTAGTGCTTGGCATTGGATTTCTGCACACTCGGCGGCATCAGGTGGTCCTCGCTGCCCGAGATGAACAGCAGCGGCGGCCGGTCGTCGTTGTGGTAGTTCACCCAGTTCCCCTGGTGCCCCGGCGTGACGTTCGCCAGTGCGGTTTCCCAAAAGATGTTGCCCGATGCCGGGATGTGATAGCGCTCGTACAGCTCCCTCGACCGATCCTCCGGGAACGTGTTGGTGAACGCGTAATTCCATTGTTCGAAGGTGAAGCCGACGGCGCGGTGCCGGTTCGCCGGGTTCTTGAGCACCGGGAACGTGGAGCGGAGCTGCGAGAAAGGAATCACCGGAACGCCTTCCGTCGGTGCCGAGTTGATCGCGACGCCGACAGCGCCGTAGCCGTGGTCGAGCAACACCTGCGTGAAAACGCCGCCGGCGGAGTGCCCGATCAGGATCGGCGGCGTTTCGAGAGCACCCACGACCTCCTGCAGGTGGTCGACGATCTGCGGAACGGTCACCTTCTCGATCGGACCGGGATCGGCGTTGAGCGCTTCGACCTCGACCTCGAAACCGGGGTAGGCGGGGGTGAGCACCCGGTAACCCTGCTGCTCGTAATACGCCTTCCAGTCCTCCCAACTGCGGGGTGTCACCCAGAATCCGTGAATCAGCACGATGGTGTCGGGGGTGTTCGGGGCGGGGGTCATGCGTCCTCCTCGTGCGGTCCTGCGTGGATGGGGTCAGGCGGTCGCTTCGAAACTGAGGTACGCCAGCAGGTCCGCTGACAGGTCTTCCTTATGGGTGTCGGTGATGCCGTGCGGTGCGCCCGGGTAGATCTTGAGTTCGGCGCCTTTGATCCGGGCGGCCGACGCCTTGCCTCCGACGTCGATCGGCACGATCTGGTCGTCGTCGCCGTGGATGACCAGGGTGGGCACGTCGATCCTGGCGAGGTCGGGCCGGAAGTCGGTGGCGGAGAACGCGGCGATGCACTCCAGGGCGTTGCGGTGTCCGGATTGCATACCCTGCAGCCAGAAGGCATCCCGGATTCCCCGGGACAGGTGAACGCCGGGCCGGTTCCCGCCGAAGAAAGGCCCATCTGCGAGATCTCGGTACGTCTGAGACCGGTCGGCCAGCGAAGCGGCCCTGATGCCGTCGAAGACCTCGATCGGTACCCCGCCGGGGTTGTCCTCCGTTCTCAGCATGAACGGCGGGACGGCCGACACCAGCACGACCCTGTTCACCCGGGCGGTGCCGTGCCGGCCGACGTATCGCGCGACCTCACCACCCCCGGTCGAGAAGCCTACCAGTGCAACGGCTGTCAGATCGAGCGAGGTGATCAGCGCGGCCAGATCGTCCGCGTAGGTGTCCATGTCATTGCCGTTCCAGGTCTGCGCCGAGCGGCCGTGGCCGCGCCGATCATGCGCGATGACCCGGAACCCGTTGGCCGCCAGGAAGAGCATCTGCGCTTCCCAGCTGTCGGAGTTGAGCGGCCAACCGTGACTGAGCACGACAGCCGGCCCGCTGCCCCAATCCTTGTAGAAGATCTCTGCGCCGTCACCGGCGACGATGTAGGACATTGCGCCGCCCTTCCGATGAGTGATCCACGGAGTCTGGCGCCGGCTGGACAGTGCCGAATCCCGTGGTGCGCGTAGTCAGGTCGGCACCCTCCGGACGAGTTCCCGGCGGGAGGAGATGCCGAGCTTCCGGTAGATCTTGCGGAGGTGGTAGTCGACCGTGTGCGGGCTGATCACCAGGGCCGTGGCGATCTCGGCGTTCGTGGCGCCGGTCGCGGCAAGTCCGGCCACCGCACGCTCCTGGGCAGTGAGCGACGAGTCTCCTGATGCACCGGATGACGCCTGCGGATGACCTTGACCCGGGCCGGTTGCCGCCAATTCCCGTCGTGCCCGCGCGGCGAACGCCGTCGCGCCCATCTCCTCGAAAAGCGCCAGGGCGCACCCGAGCTGAGCGCGCGCATCGCGCCGCCGTTTGCGCCGTCGCAGCCATTCCCCGTACAGCAGGTGCGTCCGTGCAAGGTCGGACAGCGCCCGGGTCCCGGTGAGGTGCGCGATCGCGGCCGAGTAGGCGGGCTCCGGGTCGCCGTCCTCCGCGAGAACCGCCGCCGACCGTTCGAGAAGTCCGAGCACCCTCGGCGTGCCCGACGCGACGGAAATCTCCCGCAGTTCGTCGAAGGCGGCGCGTGCCTCATCCGGCCGTCCCGATCTGGCCGATGTCTCGATGAGGTCGGGCAGCGCCCGGATGCTGATCTGCATGAAATCGAGATCGTGGTTCCGGCGGGCGATCCGGTATGCCGTGTCGTAGTCGCCGGCGCAGATCCCGGTGATCATGGTGGCGTTCCGGGCCAGCGTTTCCGCCCCGCCCAGGCCGAGGTACAGAGCGGCCTGCGCCGAGGATTCGATGCATCCCGGCAGATCGGGTTCGGTCGCGCGCCACGCCAGGTACTCGATGTTGCGGAACATCTCCTGCTGCGCCTGGGACATCCCCAGCGCATCGCGTACCCGGCGCAGCTCCGCCAGCAGGTCCCCGGCGGCCGCCAACTGGCCCAACTCGGTCGCCGCCACCGAGGAGATGTACAACAGCGCGTCGAGCGAATGCAGGTTGCCGGTCCGACGGGCGATGTCCATGCTGCGGGACAGGATGTGCCACTTCGCGTCCTCATCCCACAGCGCCGTCGTGAGGGCGACGCTCAACCAGCCGTACCGCAGCAGGTCCGCGTCGCCGGTGTCCGGGGAGCACAGCGCCTCGACGGCGGATCGCAGATCCGGCGCGGCGTCCCGGAACGGTGTCGTGACCAGCCGGCCCAGCGCAATGAGCAACAGGTCGGCCAACGAGCCCCGCTCCGCGGAGGCCAGCCGCAGTGCAACGTCAGCGAGCTCGCGCAGGGTCGTGCCGGACATCAACCATTCCGCGGCGAGAGATCGTTCGAAGGCGGTCAGCAGTGCGTCGCGGGCGAGTGCCGGGGCGGTGTGCTGGAACGCCGCAGCGGCCTCGGCATAGATCGCGGGAACCCCCGCCATCGCGCCCGCCGTTCCGGTGAATGCCTGCGCCGAGGCCCTGATCATCAGAGCGCGGCCCCGATCGGAGCCGGTCAGCTCGACGCCGTCGAGGTCGTCCAGCAGGGCGAGTGCCGGCCCCGGTCGGCCTGCCGTCAGCGCAGCCTCCGCGGCGAGCAGGGACCTTCGGGTGTGCCCATCGCCGTCGGCCGACAGCTCGACGGCCCGGGCGAGAAAGGTTGCCCGCGCGGAATAGCCACCCCGCTCACCGGCCCGCTCAGCGGAACTCTCCAGCATCGCCGCCACGTCCTCGTCGTGTCCGACGCAGCCCGCGGCGCGGTGCCATGCGTGTCGATCGATGTCCCGCTCGCGGCGGATGACAGCGGCCAATGCGTTGTGGGCGCGCCGTCGCTGGCCACTGGTGGCGCCGGAGTATATCGCCGAGCGGACCAGCGGATGACGGAACTCGATCCGCCGGTCAACGCGGACCAGGTTGCCGGCCTCGGCGACATCGGCTGCGGTGGACCCGATCCCGAGCACCGCGGCCGCACCGGCAACAGCAGCCGGATCACCGGTCGGCTCGGCGGCGGCCAGCAGCAGCCAGTTCTGGACGTCGTCCGGCAGTTCGCGGGTGCGCCGCAGGTAGTGCGCCTCGAGGTGACTGCCGACGGGGAGCGGCTCCGGCACGAGCGTCAACCCGACGAGCTGATGGGTCGACAGCTCCTGGGCGAGATCGATGATGGCGAGCGGGTTCCCCGCCGTCGCGGTGACGATCTGGTCGGCGATCCGGGCGTCGAGCCGGCGCGTGACGACCGTGCGCAGGAGGGTCAGCGCATCCTCGCGCTGCAAACCGTGCACCACCAGCTCGGTGAAGCCGTCGAAGGCGGGCACGGGTTGGTCGGTGCGCCGGCCCAGGACCAGGCCGACCCGCTCGGTCCGCAGCCGCCGGGCGGCGAAGGCCAGTGCATCCGTGGACTCCTGATCGAGCCACTGCAGATCGTCGACGATCACCAGGATCGGGGCGTCCTGCGCGGCGGCGGCGAGCAGGGATTGAACCGCGAGACCGACGAGGAACCGGTCAGGTGGCTGTCCGGTCGGGGATGGGAGGGCCTGCAGGCCGATGGCGACCCGGAGCGCCTCGCGTGGCGGTGGCGGGAGCAGGTCATCGCCCACCGGGCACAGCGACACCAGTCGCTGCACCGCCGCGAACGGCAACTGCGCCTCGGTCTCGACACCGACGAGCCGGACGACGGTGAGGAGTTCGGCGAGCTCCTCCAGACGGTGCAGCAGGAGGGTCTTCCCGATGCCGGCGTCCCCGGTCATCAGCAGCACCGCACTGGAGCCCTGCGTGACGGACCGGATGGTCCGGTCGAGCGCGGCCAGCTCCGCCGCGCGGCCGATCAGCATTTCCGTGGAGCCGTTTGCGTCGTCCGGCACGTGCTCGTCCCTCGTTCGGATCAGGGCGATGGGTACAGACAGCATCGAACGGGACGCGGTCGAGCACAAGATCACTTCTGGATGTGATCGATTCCGATCGCCATCCGAATGGACTCACCGCCCGCGCGGCGGTCCCGTCGTCGCGCCCAGATGGAAGGTGCTGGCGAACCGGACCGGGTCCGGGTGACCGCCGTCGAGCAGGTCGAGAACCGCCTGCCCCGCCGCCCTGCCCTGTTCGGCGGCCGGCTGGGACATCGTTGTCAGATCGTGCGGGATGATCCGGTCCAGCGCGATGCCGTCGTACCCCACCACGCTCAGATCGCGGGGTACGTCCAGGCCGAGTTCGCCGGCGGCCTTGATGACGCCGGCGGCCAGCAGATCCGACTGCGCGATGATCGCGGTCGGCCGGTGATCGGGGTCGTCCAGAAGAGTGTGGCCGGCGATCATTCCCTCGTCGACGAAGCTGCCGGCGCTGACCACACCCGGGCAGCCCGGGAAGACGGCGCGGACCCCGCGGAGCCGGTCGAGGGTGACCTGCACGGTGCCCGCCCGTTCGCGCTCCTCGCTCAGCGCGCCGCGTTGTGCCGTCGAGTCGCTCCCGTCGACGACACCGTCCAGGGGGAGGGCGACGATCGCCACGTCGCGGTGTCTGAGGTCTGCCAAGTGACGGGCGACCACGGTGCTGGCCTGTTCGTCATCCAGGGTGATCGTCAGCACGCCGGGGAATTCGGGGCCGCCAAGGGCGACGGTGGGTGTGCCGCGCCGACGCAGCACATCGATCGACCGGGCGACGTGGGTGCTGCAGCTCAACAGCACCACCCCGTCCATCGACGCGGTCTCCAGGGTCGTCGCGCTCTCGCCGACGTCGGTCAGCAGCAGCAACCCCCGGCCGTCCGCGGTGGTCGCCTGCGCGATGCCGTCGAGCATTGCGATCCGGATCGGGTCACGAAAGGCGGCCAGCACCCGTTCCTCCATGACGACGCCGATGATGCCGGAGCGGCCCTGCCGCAGTGAACGGCCTCTCGGGTCCGGCCCCGCGTAGTGCAGCCGTTCCGCCGCGGCCAGCACCCGATGCCGGGTTGCCTCCGACACCGGGCCGGCCCCGCTGAACGCCAGCGAGGCGGTCGAGACCGAGACCCCGGCCAGTGCCGCCACCTGGGCCAGCGTCGTTCGCTTGCCGCCCATCGGCGCGGCGCCGGGAGCGAAGGCCGCCGCGGCGGGCTCCAGCGAGCCGCCGTTGGACTGCCGTTCGGTGTCGATGGGCATGAATTCATGATAATCGAAACGATTCGAGATCGGCTCGATGCGCCGACGGCGCAGCGATGCCGAAGGTTGAGCTGCTGATCCTGCGAACGGTGTAGCCGGCGGCCGTCAGGATCATCTCCGCGGTGGCCGACATCTCGGCGCAGTCCCGAGCCTCCATGCCCATGGCCTCGGGTGTGTCGCCGTAGTTGCAGTAGGCCGTCACGACGCACGCCGTGTCACCGAGACCGGCAATGACCCGCACGCCGTCACGTTTCTCGCTCCGCACGGGTTTCAGTCCACCTCGGCGCAGTTCGGCCGCGACATCCCGTCGGATTCGGTTCGTCCCCATCGACTTCCGCCTATCCGTCATCGTGCTCGGAATAGACCCCACCCCGGAAGATCAGCGAGTCGCCGGCCAACCGGTTGCTCGCACAACCAGTGTGTCGATCGAGTGGAGTGACCGGCCATCGGCCGCAGGGGTGGACTTCCTGAGCGCGGAATGTCGTTACGCGAAGTAACGGAGCCTGGGCGGCGCGGCGTCCCCTGTCTGACCCGATGTGGGTGGCCCGGACGCGCCATCGGCTTCGGTCGCCGAATCTGTGGGGTGCTGCGGCTGTCCGGGAATGAGTGGGGGTGACGTGATCGACGCCCGCGCGATCTTGACGCGACGCTGCCACGCCGCCTATCGTTCGAAACGATTCGACTCGAAACGATTCGATTACTGCCGACCGTGAGGAATGACGTTGTCCGAGATTGCCCCCGCACCCTCCGACGTGGGGTCCGTCGCGCTCACCCGATCGCAGGTCGTTGCCTGGCGCAACGCAATTTTCGTGAACTTTGCGCTGTCCGGCATCGCCCTCGCGAGCTGGGTCGCCCGCACGCCGTCGATCAGGGACGTCCTCGGCGCCAGCACCTTCCAGATGGGCATGATCGTCTTCGGTCTGGCTCTCGGGTCCATCGTCGGCCTCACCTCGTCGAGCCACCTGCTGGCCCGGATCGGCTCGGCGGCCACCATCCGGCTCTCGCTGATCGCGGTCGCGCTCGGCCTGGTGATCACCGGCATCGGCGCGACGATGGCCAGCTTCGCGGTCGTCGTCCTCGGGCTGGCACTCTTCGGGCTGGGCAACGGCACCTGCGACGTGTCGATGAACGTCGAGGGCGCCGCCAACGAGCGGGCGCTCGACCGCACGGTGATGCCGCTGTTCCATGCGCTGTTCAGCGGCGGCACCATCGTCGGCGCCGGGCTCGGTGCCGCGGCGGAGTTGGCGGGGCTGTCGATCGTTGCCCACCTCTCGATCATTGCGGCCGTCATCCTCGCGGGTGCCGTCGTCGCCGTGCGCTTCCTCCAACCGGACCCGGCCGTTGCGGCGGCCGAGCAGGCCGCGAGCGAGAAGGCGACCAGCGAGGGCAGCAGTGGCTGGCGGTCCCGGCTGGGTATCTGGCGCGACCGGCGGACCCTGCTGATCGGCCTGATCGTGCTCGGCATGGCCTTCGCCGAGGGATCGGCCAACGACTGGCTGGCGCTGGCCATGGTCGACGGCCACGGGGTCGACAATGCCACCGGGGCGCTGGTTTTCGGATTGTTCGTCACCGCCATGACGGTGGGCCGGGTCGGCGGCGTCTACCTGCTGGACCGGTTCGGCCGGGTGCCGGTGCTGCGCGTGTCCGCGGTGCTGGCCGCTGTCGGGCTCGTCGTGGTGATCTTCGCGCCGACCGCCTGGCTCGCCGCTGTCGGGGTGGTGGCGTGGGGCTTCGGGTCCGCGCTCGGATTCCCGGTCGGCATGTCGGCCGCCGCGGACGACCCGGTGAACGCCGCGGCCAGGGTCAGCGCGGTGGCGACCATCGGCTACCTCGCGTTCCTGGTGGGGCCGCCGCTGCTCGGGTTCGTCGGCGAGCACGTCGGCCTGTTGAACGCGTTGCTGCTCGTGCTCGTGCTGGTGGCGATCGCGGGCATCGTCTCGCCGGCCGCCCGCAAGCCCGAGCATCAGCCGCAGGGCTGACCTTCCCCTGGGATCAACCCGACGCCGCGTCCGGTTCAGCCGGCGCGCCGCCGAGCAGACCGCCAGTTCCACCAAGCCGATCGGTGAACCGCGCGCCGCGACCCCGCAGACAGCGGGCCAATGCCTGAGCCGGCCCCTCCACCAGCCACGGCGGAGTGCGCCCCGTAAACCTGCGCCATCGCCGCTGGACAACCAGTTAGCCCGTCATTCCCGGCGGCATCGTCCCGATCTCCGCCCTGAGTAATCGCGCAATCACGTACAGTAGGCGAGGCGCTGGGGATGGGGGGATGATGGCAGTTCGTCCGCGCACCCGACTGTTCGTCATCAGGGTGCTGATCACGCTCACGATCCTGTTGGGCTTCAACTACGTCATGTGGCGCTGGCTGTTCTCCGTGAACTGGACGGCGTGGTGGATCGCGGTCCCGCTGGTCATCGTGGAGACCTACAGCCTGATCGACTGTGCCCTTTTCGGGCTGATGATGTGGCGGCTCAAAGAGCGGCCGGAGCCAGACCCTCCGCCGGTGGCGGCGACCGTCGACGTGCTGATCACCACCTACAACGAGCCGATCGACATGGTCATGACGACCGCCCGGGCCGCGCAGCGCATCCGTTACCCGCACCGGACCTGGATTCTCGACGACGGCGGCCGACCGGACATGCGGGCCGCCGCAGAGGCGGACGGCGTCGGTTACCTGACCCGGACGGCGGACTGGGCAGGCCACGAACGACACGCCAAGGCGGGGAACCTGAACAACGCGCTCGCAGCCACCGACGGTGAGTTCCTGCTGATCCTGGACGCCGATCAAGTGCCCAAGCCGGCGATCCTGGACCGAACGCTCGGGTACTTCGCCGATCAACGGGTCGCGCTGGTTCAGACGCAGCAGGTCTTCATCAACGTACCCGCCGCGGATCCGCTCGGTAGCCAGGCGCCGTTGTTCTACGGTCCGATCCAGCAGGGAAAAGACGGCTGGAATGCCGCCTTCTTCTGCGGTTCGAATGCCGTACTTCGCCGCGAGGCGATGATGCAAATGGGTATCCGCGGTTACGTCGACGAGATCGATCGGTCGATCCGCCGGGCGCTGCGGAACGCGAATCGAGTATTGGTCGCCGCGCGACGGAAGGCTGTCGGCGAGCGGGCCGTCGCCGATGCGCTCGACCACGTGCTGGCCGCTGTCGCGGTGGCTCGTGGTCGGCTGGCCGCCGGCGAACCCCTGGCGGATGTGACCTACGCGTTCCAGAAGACCGTCGACGAAGCAGCTCGCAGCGTCGTCGCGTTCGATCTCGAGGTGCTTCGCGCCGATCTGGGCGACATTGCGGCATTGACCTCCGATCCGGGTCCGATGCTCGACGACGCGGCGCTCGACCGGCTCGCCCACCGCGACTGGTCGCCCTTGGGGGCGCTTGACTCGGTGCGGGAATTGATTCGCTCCGTCGACGTCGATCGGGGCGACGAGGCACAGGCGGTCATGCCGATGGCGACGATCTCGGTGACCGAGGACATGGCCACGGCGATGCGGTTGCACTCCCACGGATGGCGCACCGTCTACCACAACGAATCGCTCGCCGACGGCCTCGCGCCGGAGGATCTCGGCACGATGATGACCCAGCGACTCCGGTGGGGTCAGGGCACCATGCAGGTCATGCTGCGCGAAAATCCTTTGCTGAAAAAGGGTCTCAGTCCCGGGCAGCGACTGATGTATTTCGCAACCATGTGGAGTTACCTGTCGGGGTTCGCTGCCATCATCTACATAGCCGCCCCGATCATCTATCTGTGTTTCGGTGTTCTGCCCGTGCAGGCATTCAGTGTCGACTTCTTCGTCAGGTTCATCCCGTTCATCGTCGTCAATCAGATCCTGTTCATGGTCATCGGCCGCGGCATCAAGACCTGGCGTGGACAGCAGTACAGCCTGGCACTGTTCCCGATCTGGATCCGGGCATTCACGACCGCGTTCAACAACGTGGTCTTCGGCCGTCCGCTCGGCTTCGCCGTCACCCCGAAGACCAAACAGGAATGGTCGCCGCAATGGCGACTGATCAGGCCGCAACTGATTGCCATGGGGCTTCTCGCGACCTCCGCCATCGTGGGAGCGGTCCGGTTGGCGGCCGGGCAGGGACAACTGGTCGGCACGACCATCAACGTCGCCTGGGTACTTTTCGATCTGCTGCTGCTCAGTGTCGTCATACAGGCCGCCCTGTACCGCGGATTCCCGATCGCCGAAGCCGAAACCCACGACCTCCGGACAGTCACCGACGGGTCTGCCGGATCCACGTCCGAACCGCATGCCAAGCCGGCGCCGCGACCGGCGGCGCCCCCCGCAGAACAACCCGCGGCCCGATCGGCCGAGCCGGCCGGTGAGCGGGTCGCCCACCATCCCGACAACAAGAAGGCGCCACGCTGATGGACTTCGACGTGCAGTACCCCGCCGACGGCGCCGCAGTCATACGCACGATCGGCCGCCTCAACATGGTGGCGGCGCCGGGTCTTCGCGAGCTCGTGACGGCAACCGTGCGGGACGGACGGACGCGGATCGTGGTCGATCTCTCGGACACCGACTTCATCGACTCCTCAGGTCTCGGCGCCTTGATTGCGGGCCTGAAGGTGGCTCGTGGCGCCGGCGGTGACCTACGGATCGCCCGCGTACCGGAACAGGTCAGCGTGGTGCTGGCGCTGACCAACCTGAACCGCGTGCTGCGCCCGTACGCCACCGTGGCAGAGAGTCTGGCGTGACCGACCCGCAATCTGCGGAGTTGATGATCGCGGACTGCGTCGACCTGGAATGCCTGAACCGCATTCACGACGCCCTCGATTCATGGTGGTCGGCGAAGCGCGATGTCTCCGTCGTCGACCGGATGATGTTCGAACTCGCGATCATCGAGGTCGCCGGCAACATCCTGGCGCACCGAAGTGAGTCGGAAGCCTTCACATGTTCCTTACGCGTGACGATCACCAGTTCCACCTTGGGCGCCGAGTTCCGTGACAGCGGAGCACCGGTGCAGGTCGATCTGTCGGCGCTGACCCTCCCCGGAGCAGACGCCGAAGGCGGCCGGGGTCTGCCACTGGTGCGGGCCGCCGTCGACGACCTGTCCTACGAGCGGATCGAGGGCGAGAACCGTTGGCGGATGAGCCGTCACCGTCGCGATCCATGATCTACGACCCGCGCCCCGCAGCCAGTGCACCGCGGCCGAGGTCGCCCCTCTGGAAACTCGTCGGCCGCGCAGTGTTGCTGTGCTTGTCGTTCCTGCTGTCCCTGGGGTCCGCCTCGTTGCTGGCGGGTACCGACGTCGCCGCGGCCGGACCGGACCCCGTCGCAGTGGAGGGGGACGATTCCCTCGACCGGCTCGCGCGGCCCGGGGGCGCGATCGCCTGGGGGACGGTGCTGGACTGGCAGAACGACAATGCCGCCGACTACACATCACGACTTGGTGTAGCTCCGGCGGTGTTCGCCAAGGACGCGCCGCTGCCGTTGGACGACGCGAACAAGCTGTACGTGCAGCAGTTCCTCGAGCAAACATCCCGACAGGGCGGTACGGCGCTGCTCTCGCTGCAGCCGCTCGGCGGGCTTTCGACCGTCAAAGCGGGGGACATCGCAGATACTGCAGCCTTTCTCGGCGAGCAGGCCGACCGGCTGGCGGTCCCGCTGCTGCTGTCCATCGCACCGGAGATGAATGCGCCCTGGAGGACATGGGGTCAACAACCCGCGGCATACCGGGAGCTTTTCCGGGCCGTCAGCGCAGCGGTGCGGACCGACGCTCCAATGGTCAGAACGCTCTGGGCACCGGCAGACGGGGCTGACTACCCGTTCCGCAGCGTCGCTGACACGACAGGCATGGAACCCGAGGTGCTGACACACCTCGACACCAACTCCGACGGCTCCCTGGGCCCGGACGACGACGCCTACCTGCCGTACTACCCGGGAGACGACGTCGTGGACTGGGTCGGGCTGGTCGACCAGTACGGGAACGTGGACGATCTGACCACCGACAACGCCGTCGCCCCGGCCGGCACCTTCGAGGCGGATCTGGCCGGTGCCGACGGCGCACCCACGGACCCGGACAACTTCTGCGGCCGCTTCGCCACCTCGCGGAACAAGCCACTGCTGGTGGAGACGGCGGCACGGTTCGTCCATGGCGGCCCGGGCGCGACAGAGGTGGCTGTCAAACAGGGGTGGTGGCGACAGACCTTCGACGCGACGACAGCCCGCCGCTTCCCGGCGCTCGCGGTCGTCGTGTGGCGGGAACTCGGCACGGCATCCGACGGCAGGACCGACCTGCGTGTCACCGCGTCCGCTCCGCTGGCACAGGCGTTGCGCGCGGACATGACCACCGCGGGGGTAGAGCTGGGCGAGGACGTCAGCCCGGCCGTTGCACCCGTTGTCGACCCAGGGAAGGGGCCCATCGCGACCGGAGCGGTGGGCTGGCTGGTCAGTGCCGGAGTTGCGCTCGCGGGCATCGGCCTGCTGGTGATGGCGTTCCGGCCAACCGTACGGAAGCTGCACTATGTGGAGAGCACGCCCCGAGACCTGCGGGTCGACCTGCTGCGCGGCGTTGCCATCGTCTTCGTGGTGGTGAATCACATCAACATTCCGTCGCTGTACCAGGTGATCTCGCAGGAAGCGCTCGGCGCGATCTCCGGCGCCGAACTCTTCGTGCTGCTGTCGGGGGCCGTGCTAGGCATGGTGTACCGGCCGCGGATGGATAGGGACGGTTTCGGAAACAGCGCGGTGGCGTTGGTCAAACGCGCCTGGAAGCTCTACTACACGGCACTGGTCGTCGTGGTCTCGGTCTACCTGCTGAGCCTGATCCCCGGGGTCGACGCCCGGGCGCTGACCACCTTCACCGATCAGGGCACCGGAGCCGCAGGAGGCCAGGCCGCGGGAACCGTGTACCAGTTGTACGGCTCAATGGACCTGCTGCTGACCTACCCGGTGCCGCCTTCGGTGTTCGCCGACGTCCTGCTGTTGCGGATCGGCCCGTGGCAGTTCAACGTCATCGGCCTGTACGTCGTGCTGCTGCTGTTGGCTCCACTGATGCTGTGGCTGCTGAGGCGCAGGCTGGTACTGGTGGTGTTGGGCGCGAGCTGGGCGCTGTACATCGCCAGCGCCATCCACCCGATCCGAATACTGCCCTCCCAATTCGAGGATTCGTTTCCGCTGATGACCTGGCAGGTGCTGTTCGTCCACGGGATGGTCGCCGGGTTCTACCGTCACGCGCTGCTGGGCTTCTTCCGGCGACCCTGGGGGCGTGTCGTGCTGGTCGGGGTGCTGCTCTCCTACCTGGCGTTTCTCTTCTTCACTTGGAACAACCCGTATCAGGCCAACGCATTCGACCCGCGGCTGGCACTCATCCCTGATGACGTCTTCCGCGGCCTGTACCAGAGTTACTTCACCCGAACTCATCTCGGACCCGGGCGGCTCATCAATGTCTTCTTTGCCGTCATCACGCTGTACGCCCTGCTGACCGCCTACTGGAAACCGATCAATGCCGCGCTCGGCCGGTTCTTGACTCCACTTGGGCAGGCCAGCCTGTATGTCTTCATCATGCATGTGTATTTCGCCGTGCTCATGGCGAACATTCCCGCCCTGCGCGAAGGCTCGATACTGCTCAACACGGCCGCCTACACGGTGGTGCTCGCCGCCTTGTGGCTGATGGTCAAACGCAGATTCCTCTTTCGATGGGTGCCACGATGATGGAAAACAGGAGCGTCAGATGACCGAGCCCGGAATCGTGCTGGTAGTCGAGGACGACTCGGACCTCGGCGCCTTCCTGCGGGAGGCGCTGCGGCGGCGCCTGGATCAGCCCGTGCTGTTGGCCTCCGACGGTCGCGAAGCACTGCGGATCTTGCAGGAGAAACCAGTGGACGTGTTGGTCACCGACATCCAGATGCCCGGCATGACCGGCCTCGAATTGGTCGAGAACATCAGGCGGACCCAGCCGGCGCTGCCGATCATCATGATGACCGCACACGCCAGCGTCGACTACGCGGTCAGTGCCCTGCGCCATCAGGTTGACGAATTCCTGGTCAAGCCGGTGGCGGCGGCGGAACTGGTGCCCAAGGTGCGCGCCCTGGCCGAACGCGGTGCGGCCGCCCGACTGGGAGCCAGGGCTCTTGCCGATATCGACCCGGCCACCGTCGACGCCAATGACGTGACCCGGCTCGAACGGCAGATGTTGATGGACCTGGCCGCGGTGATGGGCCAACAGATCAGCCTGTCGCAACAACTGGACCGGGCAGCCCAAGTGCAGCGGGATCTGCTCCCGCACAGCGCGCCGGTCCATCAGGGCTACGACCTCGCCGCCGTCTGCGTCCCGTCTTTCGCCGTCGGCGGCGACTTCTACGACTGGTACCCACTGGCTGTCAACGAGCAGGACGGCGTCGACTTCACGGTCGCAGACGTGATGGGTAAGGGCATCCCTGCCGCCCTCGTGACCGCTACGGTGCGGGCGGTGATGAGAGGTGTCGATCGCGGTCGCGGGCCGGCCGCCGCGTTGCGCGCCGCCGCGACGTCCCTGGCCGGGGATCTGGAGGAGACCGGCACCTTCGTGACCGTCTTCCACGGCTCGCTGTGCACCGGGACCGGCGTGTTGACCTACGCCGACGCCGGACATGGATTGACGCTGCACGTCCGCGCCGACGGCAGCTTCACCCAGCTGGTCGGCCAGGATCTCCCGCTGGGCGTGTTCGAGGGAGATTGGTCGGACTCGAGTATCACGCTGGAACCCGGCGATTGGCTGGTCTGTTTCAGCGACGGACTTTTCGACCTGCTGGGAGGGACATCCGACGCCTTCGAAGACGTCGCGGCGATCGTGCGGACCTCCGCCGACTGCTCGCAGGTGATGCGCCGGATCACCGATCTCACCGGGTCGGAAGTGCTGATCGACGACGTCACGGTCGTCGCAATGCGACGCCGATAGACGGCACGCACGCCTTCGCAGGGGATTCACTTTCCGTACTCGCTCGATTGCGTACGGTAGCGTAGAGATGTAGCAGGGGCAGCGATGTGCGGCGTCCTCGCGGGCGCCCGGCCGAGGGGGCAGACGATGAGAATTGGCGCTGTGAGCACGGGGACCGTCGGCTCCGGAACGGACGGCACGGCGATCGACGGCGAACCGACCGCCGGCAACCACGCGCATCACACGGCCGCGTCAGCCCGAACAGCAGCCGCCGACGAGGCCCGACCGGCGTTCACCGCGCTCATCGTCGACGACGAGCCGGACCAATTGTCACTGCTGACGACGTATTTTCACCGGGCCGGTTGCTCCGTGATTGCGGTGCACGATGCCGAACGGGCGTTGGCTCTACCGGCTGACCTGGCCCTGGATCTGATGGTCGTCGACCTGCGACTTCCAGGTATGGACGGTTGGCAGCTCGCGGAACTGCTACGCGAACGATATCCACGCTGCCCGATTGCGATCACCTCCGTGCTCGATGTCGACGACTACCCTGATGCCGACGCCGTCCTACCGAAACCCGTTACCAGGGCCCACATCCAGAACCTGATCGCGACGATCAGCGCCGCCCGGGCGCGGCAATGACGGCCCACTCTCAGGGATCGCCGCCGACGGTCGTGATCGCCGACGACGACGCCGATATCAGGCATCTGGTCGGCGTCGCCGCTCGGCGGGCAGGTGCCTTGATCGGAGCGACCGTCTCCGACGGCGCCGCAGCATTGCAGGCAATCATCGCCATCCGGCCCGACCTGGCGATCCTGGACGTGGCGATGCCCGAACTGAGCGGGCTCGAAGTCTGCCGCTCATTGCGAATGGACCCTGCGACAGCACACACCCGGGTGATGCTGCTATCCGCGGCGGTCCACCAGGACGCCATCCGTGCCGGCTCGGACGCCGGCGCTGACCTTTACGTGCACAAGCCGTTCAGCCCGCGATCACTGGCCGGTCAGATCGAGGGACTGCTCGCCGCAGAGCGTGTCCGGTGACGGCCGCGGCCATCACAGCACATACTTCCGGCGCGGCCACCAGCGAGTCGGCGGCACATCGGCGGAATCGGCTCGTCCGACTCATCCAGGGTTTCGCCACCGACCCCAACTCCGTGTTGGAACGCCAATTGTGCACGGCGGCCGTCTTTCTGCTGTCCCAGCTACTGTTGTTCATCCCGGGCGTCTCCGTGACCGCGGTCACCGAGGTCCTGATCGCCAACCTGCTGGCCCTGGCCGCGACCGCGGGTGCGTTCGTCCTTCGTGCTCCACACGTGCCGCCGCGGGCGGCGATGATCATCCCGCTCGTTGACATCCTCGCCGTCGGGTTGTTGCGCGCAGGGACCGGCGGACAGACGTCAATCTTCACCATCATGATGGCGCTGCCGGTGCTCTCGCTCGGCGTCGAGCCGGGCCGGCTGCCGATGCTGATCGGCGGCCCCGTCACAGTGGCGGCGCTGCTGCTGCCGTTGGTCGGAGATCCGAACGCCCTCGCCGACGGTCAATGGAGCCGCATCATCTTCGGCCCGGTCATACTCGGGCTGGTCTGCCTGTCCGCCAACGAATTGACCCGCCGACTCCGATCCCGGGTCAAGGCCGTCCAGAAACTGCAGCGGGAACAGCAACAGTTGCTGATGGCCGCCGAGGACCAGGCAGCCATGGCGGCCGCCGCATCCGGCATGCTGCGCGAGTCGTCCGGTCAGCTGTCCAGTGTGATCAACGCGGTCACCGAGCAGTCGATCATCGCCACCGACCGAACCGGCAGGATCGAGGTCTTCAACGCCGGAGCCCAGAAGATGCTGAAAGTCGCAGCACACGACGCCATCGGTCGCCCGATCACCCAGTTCCACCGCCCCGACGAGTTGACCAGCGCTGAGAACGGCCCACTCATGCAGGACGCCGCGGCGGTCCGCCCTCACGCCGACAGCACACCGTTCCGCGTCCTGACGGCCGAAGTGAGACCCGGGTCGCCGAGGCTGGGGGACTGGACCTATGTCACCGGGGACGGCTCCGAGAAACGCGTCCAAGTGGCTGTCACGGCCAAACGAGACGCCGGCGACGACCTCGACGGATTCCTCTTCGTCGCCACCGACGTCACCGCCGAACGCGAACAGGCAAAGACCAGGGACGAATTCGTCAACCTGATCTCGCACGAACTCCGAACACCCCTGAGTTCCATTCTCGGCTATCTGGAACTGATCTCCGACGATGAGGAGAACCCACTGTCCGAGGAACAGCACCGGTACCTGGTCACCGTCGAGCGCAATGCCAACCGCCTGCTCCGACTGGTTTCCGATCTGCTGTTCACCGCACAGGTGGAATCCGGGCGGTTCCAGTTGCAGGAACAATCGGTTGACCTGCACCGCGTGCTCGCCAACGCGGTCGAGACGGCCACGCCCGTGGCGGCAACCCGGGACGTGCGTGTCCGGCTCGCGGAGTCCACCGACGACATCCGGGTCTGGGGCGACCCTGTCCGGCTGGGCCAGGCCGTCGACAACCTGGTGTCCAACGCGGTCAAGTTCACCCCCTCCGGCGGACGGGTCGCCGTCACCCTGGGAATCGGCGGCGGAGAGGACGGCAAAGAAACACGCGCACTCGTGTGCGTCAGCGATACCGGCATCGGAATCCCCGCGGACGAGATGGACAGGCTGTTCTCCCGGTTCTTCAGGGCAACCACCGCCACCAAGAATGCCGTCCCCGGAGTTGGTCTCGGCCTGACGATCACAAAGGCCATCGCTGCCGCGCACGGGGGCGAGATCCGGGTGGCCAGCACCGTCGGGGAAGGCACCACCTTCACCCTCGACCTGCCGATGATCGACGATGTCAACGCCGACACGACTGTGGCAACCGCCCGGTCGGAATGATCGACGGCAACGCAGGAACAACGGCAACACGATGGCGCGCCACCATTGCGCTCCTGACCGTGACCGTCCTCATGATGGCTGGCACGTCCTGCACGGGGCCACCACCACCACGGTTGTTCGGGATGTCGGTCGACGCACGAACGATGTCGTTGGTGGTGGCCGCCGACCGAGCGGGATCGTCGGTCGGCCGCAAACTCGACGTGATCAACATCTATGAAGCCTGGCAACGGGGCGATGACCTTCCGCTCGAGCAGATCCGTGCCATTGCGCGGTACGGCGCCCTACCGGAAATCACCTGGGAGCCGTGGAATCCCACGTCCGGCGCCGAACAACCGGACTACACCCTTGCCGCCATCGCCAACGGCGAATTCGACGGCTACATCAGCACCTGGGCGCGATCGGCGAAGGCATACGGTGAACCGCTCTTCCTGCGTTTCGCCCACGAGATGAACGGCGACTGGTACCCGTGGTCCGTTTCGCGCAACGGCGGATCGCCCGCACAGTACGTGCGGGCCTACCGCCACGTCCAGGAGGTGTTCGCGGCAAACGGTGCCGCGAACGTCCGCTGGGTGTGGAGCCCGAACGTGATCCTGCGCGGTGACGTCCGGGCGATGGTCGACTCCTTCCCCGGAGCCGACGCGGTCGACGTCATCGGCGTGGACGGTTACAACTTCGGTCCTGCCGTCGCGGGATCCGCCTGGCGGAGCCCCATCCAGCTGTTCAGAGCCACACTGGAGGTGCTGGACGTGCTGGCCCCCGGTGTGCCGATCTGGATCAACGAAGCCGGATCCGGGTCGACCGGCGGGGACAAGGCGCAGTGGGTCAGCGACCTCTTCGACTATTTGCGAACCAGCCGCGTCAGCGCCGTCATCTGGTTCGACATCCACGCACCGGGCGAGGACTACTGGGGTCTCACCGCGGACGACGGGACGAACGTCCTGAGCGCTGCACGGTCGAATTTGCGTGACTGGTAGCACCTGGATTTGGCCCCACGACGCGGCCGGCCCGGTTCTCAGCAACTGCGACAGCGAAGGAAGCCTGTCGTGCCACCGGCGGCGCAGCCGCAGCTACGGGCGTTGGCCCTCTCGGGCCTGACCCACAGACGTCGGCGGAATCGACGCTGGGATCAGCCTTCAGCCGAAACCAACAGAGGGCGGCGTCGACGCATTCGCCACACCCCCAAAGTCGGGTCGCATTCAAAGGCGGACGGCACGATTACTCACTCAGGAATTGATCTGCACAGAACTCCGCTCCTTGAGGCGGACCGGGTCTGAATTTCTGGGCCGTGCGACCGCTGCGAAGTCGGATCGGGTGAGCCAACGTGGGAGATTTCGCTGTACGGCGCTTGGACCGTCGATTCTGAGTTCCCCGGACCGGAATGCTTGCGCCCATTCGATGTCGCCGCGCCAGACACGGGTGAACAAGCGAAGTGGGGTGTCGATCCTGCCGGTCAGCGGGTGGCCCGGATCGAAGTCGCACAGGTCGACCGATTCCGCGCTCAGCACCAGCCACCAGTGTCGTTGAGCCGGCGGAACATCCGGGAACGAGAACTGGAGAACAGTGCGACCGGGCGGTAGGGCGTCGACGTCCACGTTGCGCTGTACATCCCACATCAGCAGGTGGGGGTCGTAGTCCTGTTCGCCCAGTTCGGGCATCCACCGGATTCCCCACGCGCCGATGGATTCGATGACCGGTCGCAGTTCGCGGCCGGCCGGGGTGAGCGTGTAGTAGACCCGCTTGCCTTGCTCGAGCCGATCGATGACGCCGGCGCGGGATAGCGTCCGCAGTCGCGTCGACAGCAGGGTGGGCGACATCTTCGGGACTCCGCGTTGCAGGTCGCCGAAGGTCCGGCTCCCGGCCAGCAATTCGCGCACGACGAGCATCGTCCACCGTTCGTCCAGCAGTTCCATTGCCTTGGCCACCGGGCAGAACTGGCCGTATTGGGACATACCGCGCTCCTTCCGACTCCAGATGTTGTAGTGGACCACTACAGAAGCTGCACTGACCAGCGGTCGGGACCTGATAGCACCCTTTGGTTCGTCACAAGGCCGGAACCGTCGGCCGGAAGAACCCCAGGAGGACATCATGACGATCACCACCGACGCAGGAGCGGACCTCGCCGCCCTCAAAGCCGTGCAGCATCAAACCTGGAGCAGCGGTGATTATCCCGCAATTGCGTGGATCACGGTGTCGCTCGCCGACGAGCTGGTCGCGGCCGTCGACCTGGTACCGGGCAGCTCGGTGCTCGACGTCGCAACGGGCACCGGGCATGTCGCCATCGCAGCCGCACGGGCGTTCTGTTCGACCACCGGTATCGACTACGTCTCAGCGTTGGTCGACACAGCCGTGCGCAGGACGCAAGCGGAAGGATTGGACATCACGTTCGACGTCGGGGACGCGGAGGCGCTGCCGTATGACAGCGATCGATTCGACTACGTGTTGTCCTCGATCGGCACGATGTTCACCGCGGACCACCGCAGGGCGGCCAATGAGATGGTGCGGGTGTGCCGCCCCGGCGGCCGCATCGGCATGGCCAACTGGACGCCGTCCGGGTTCGTCGGTCGAATGCTCCAAACTGTCGGCCGGTACGTCACGCCGCCGGCAGGTGCGCAGCCCGCTACCCGTTGGGGAGACCCGCAGGTCATCTCCGAGCTGTTCAGTGGGCAGGTCGACGCGTTGCATACCTGGACGACGGCCGTGCGGCAGCGATTCCTCAGCACCGAGCATTACGCCGACTTCTTCTTGACCAAGTACGGACCCACGTTGAAGGCCGCGGCGAAGTTGAACGAGGCGCAACGGGTCGCCTTCCGCGCCGACCTGATTGCGCTGGCCGAGGAGTTCAACCTTGCCACCGATGGCACCTTCGTCTCCGATTGGGAATACCTCGTGGTGTCCGCTCGGAAACAATGACCACCACCACCGCCGCCGACGGCACCACCTTCACCAATCACCCCTGTTTCGGGCACCGACACTGTGACGATGGCAGACGACTGCTTGCGGCCCGGACGTCGAGTGAGAGTGCGCTGTGCCGGATCATCGCCTTGATCATCCGGCACGGCAGGCTCGTCTGGCGGCCGGAAGTTTGAACCAGCCGTCAGGGCCACTCACGATGCAGCCGCTCAGGTGGTGTCGCCATCAACAATTTGCGGCATGGCATTGCGCACGGGGCCGGCCCGGCTTGCGACCTCATCAAACGCAACGAACGGTTACCCTGTGTCATGACCGCGTTTCTTGGTGGTCTTGTCGTTCCGTTGTTCGCGTTGGGGTTCGAAAACGTTCCTTGGTGCGAGCAGTCATTCGTACGGCTTGCGGCGGCAGATCGCGGGGTGGTCGGTGCGGCGACCGCGCCGCCGCTGGCGGCGCCTATTGACCCGTGGGTGGCGGGCGGTGCGCTGAGCCTGATCATCGCGGTGGTGGTGGCGGTGATCGCTGTGGCCGGGGTTGTGTACAGCGCGGTGCTGCAGCGCCGCACGGGTAGGGAAACCGTTGCGGAGGCGCGGAAGGCGGCCGAGGCGGCGTTGGCGTCGGCGGCGGCGTCGGACAAGGCTGCGGAGGCATCGGCCGCTGCCGTCCGGGAGGCTCGGACCGCCGATACGAAGCTGCAGGTCTGGCGGCAACGGGAAGAAACGATGCGGATGGTCCGCTGGGGGCTCGAACAGGCGGCGTCGACCAACCCGAAGGCCGCCACGATCGGCCAGAACACCCTGAACGCGCTGCAGAAGGGGAGCCTGGTTCAACCCGCCGATACCACCTTCGTTGCGACGGTGACCGGGTTCGTCGCCGCCCTGGTGGATGACGTGGTGGATACGGAGGTCCAGAATGCTTTGAGCGGGTATCAGCCGGACGACGACTTCGAGCTGAACAACGGCATCACCGACTAGGAGGTGCGGGTCGTGGGCAAGACCATCCAGGTCACCTCCGCGCAGGTCAACGCCGCTCGACTCTGGATCGAACGCGCCGACCGCGAGGGCACCGGGGTGCCGGATGCCATCCGCAAGCTCGCGCAAGCCAAACCCCGCCCGATCATCGGCGAACCGCCGACCATCGCCGGATCACCGGACACCACCGGCGCAGCTGCAACCGCAGCCAACCCACCCGGAGCAGACCACGACGCCACGCAGTGTCCGCACGGACATTGATGTGGACCCGCCGTCGGTGTCCCATCAACACCAATCGTTACCTTCCTACCATTGTCGTTGGTCACGACAACGGCAGGACGGGTCCATCTGCCCTTCAGGTTTACGCAGATTCAGTCGATCACGATTGATTTCCTCCGGCATCACGAGCGAGCACCGCGCTCATTGGCGTTACCGCTCCGCCTTTATCGGGGCTATTGCGGGGGACGCCGCGATCCGCTGCAGTTCCTGACGTTGGTCGTCCGATCACCGGCATCGCCGCGCTCAACCAATGTTTTCAGACCACACGCGTAATTCACCGACGCACCCCTAGTTGGGGCCGGTGGCAGTTGGGGATGGTGGTGCGGTTCCGCCTTGGGTTTCGGTGGCGGTCATGAATTCGATGATGGCGGCGCGGTCGGCTGCGGAGGGCAGTCCCCAGTCCGGGGCGTAGCCGTACACGTCGCGCAGCGGTGTGGAGGCGGTGCGTCCGTCGAGTATTTCGACGGAGTCTGTGGTGATGAGTCCAGGGTGCTCGACGCCGCAGGCTTCGGCGACTTTGACCAGGTCCCGGCGGAGTGTCTTGATGTAGTTGGCCGCCCGGACTGACTTGAGCCGGGGGTCCAAGCCGTGCGCGAGCCAGGCGTTCTGGGTGGCCACCCCGGTGGGGCAGGTGTCGGTGTGGCATTTTTGGGCCTGGATGCAGCCGATGGCAAGCATGGCCTCGCGGGCGACGTTGATCATGTCGCAGCCGAGCGCGAACGCGACAACGGCGTTATCGGGCAGGCCGAGTTTGCCGGCGCCGATGAAGGTTACGTCCTCGTGGAGGCCGTGTTCGGCGAAGGTCTTGTAGACCCGGGCGAATCCGAGCTGGAACGGCAGGGAGACGGTGTCGGTGAAGATCAGTGGGGCTGCACCGGTTCCGCCTTCACCGCCGTCGATGGTGACGAAGTCGACGCCGCGGTCGGTGTCGTTCATGAGGGTGGTGAGTTCCTCCCAGAAGTTCAGGTCTCCGACGGCGGATTTGATGCCGACGGGCAGCCCGGTTTCGGCGGCGAGCAGTTCCACCCAGTCCAGGAGGCTGTCGGTGTCGGAGAACTCGGCATGCCGGGAAGGGCTGATGCAGTCCTTGCCTTGGGCGACTCCTCGGGTGGCGGCGATCTCCGCGGAGACCTTGGCGGCGGGCAGGACCCCGCCGAGCCCGGGTTTGGCGCCCTGGCTGAGTTTGATCTCCAGGGCCCGGATCGGCGCGTCCGCGACCAGGTCGAGCAGGCGGTCCAGGTCGAACCGCCCGTGCTCATCCCGGCAACCGAAATATGCGGTGCCGATCTGGAGAATCAGCTCACCGCCGTTGCGGTGGTACGGCGAGACGCCACCTTCGCCGGTGTTCTGCAGGCACCCTGACAGGGCCGCGCCCCGATTGAGGGCCTCCACGGCGGGGCCCGACAGGGAGCCGAAGCTCATCGCGGAGATGTTGACCACCGACTGCGGCCGGAAGGCCTCCCGTCGACCCCGGCTTCGCCCGAGCTGTTTGGCGCTGGGCAGGTCGACCTCGTGGCCGGCGGCCGGACTGGTTGGTGGGATCGCTCGGCCGAACGTGCGGTGTTTGATCACCGGGTACCCGGGCGTGTATTCGATGTCGTTGTCGGTGCCGAAGCCGAAGTAGTTGTTCTGCTTCTTGGCCGAGGCGTACACCCATCGACGCTGATCCCTGGTGAACGGCCGTTCCTCGTTGTTGCTCGCCACCAGGTACTGACGCAACTCAGGTCCCACCGTTTCCAGTAGGTACCTGGCGTGCCCGATCAGCGGGAAGTTCCGCAGCACGGTGTGTTCGCGTTGCAGCGCATCGCGCGCCGCGATCCCCGCCACCGCGGACAACGCCGCCGCAGCGGCTACCCGACCAACGCGTGGGACACGTTTCATGGTGGCAATGATGCGCGCCACCGGGCCGTCCCGGAAGATGAAGCCCAATTCCGATGGGTCCAACGTGCAGCCCGCGCGGCGTTGACCCCGGCACCCCTCGGGTCAAAATCGCACAGCACAGTTCGGCGGCGACACCTCAAAGGGTCAGGGCCGTGTCGTCCAAGGATCGTAGGAGGGGCGACTGCTCGCGGACCGGGCCGATTCGTCGGAGGCGTCGATCAACAGAGGTGAGACCACTGTCAACACGGCCGCCGCCGCAAGGCGCATCAATCACGCACAATTCTCTGACACATCCACCGCCAGATCGGAACCGGCTCATGCCCGCCTACCGTGATCACTTGCCACAACTGGACGCCGACGTTTTTCTCACCGACGGCGGCCTGGAAACGACGCTCAGCTTCATCGACGGCATCGACCTACCCGACTTCGCCGCGTTCCCGCTCCTGGCCGACGCCGCCGGCCGGGAAGCACTGAACCGCTACTTCGACTCCTACGCCACCATCGCCGTCCGCGACCGCGTCGGGATTGTCCTGGAGACACCTACCTGGCGCGCAAACCCGGACTGGGCCGACAGGCTCGGATACACCACAGAGTCCCTGCACGCTGCCAACCGTGACGCCGTGGCACTTCTGACCGAAGTGCGGGAACGGCACGAGAACCCACGAAGCCCCGTGGTGATCAGCGGGTGCATCGGTCCACGGGGCGATGGCTACCAGGTCGCAGGGGCGATGACCGCCGCACAGGCCCGCGAGTACCACGCCGTTCAGCTGCGGTCCTTCGCCGCCACCGAGGCCGATCTCGTCACGGCCATCACCATGACCTACACCGAAGAAGCCATCGGCATCACGCAAGCCGCTGCGGCGCTCGAGCTTCCGGTGGTCATCTCGTTCACCGTGGAAACCGATGGCAACTTGCCATCCGGACAGCCGCTCCGGGATGCCGTCCGAGCGGTCGACGCCGCCACCGACGCGTACCCGGCGTACTACATGATCAATTGCGCGCACCCCAGCCACTTCGGGCACCTGCTTGACGACGCACCGGCATGGACCAGTCGGTTGGGTGGAGTGCGGGCCAACGCCTCAACTCTCAGTCACGCCGAACTCGACGAATCCGAGACACTGGACAGCGGCGAGCCCATCGACCTGGCCGTGCGCTACAGGGACCTGCGCTCCGTCGTTCCCACCCTCCGGGTGCTGGGCGGCTGCTGCGGCACCGATCACCGGCACATCGACCAGATCAGCCGGCACTGCAGGCCGGACATCGCGACCTCCTAACGCACCTGCATTTCAACACCGGGATGTCTTGGGTCCGGTGATGGGTTCATGCGGCCATCCCGCAACCCTGACACGAGCGATCGACCCTGGCGCCGCGCCGCGACCGGTGGCACGGACCTGCGCATCATCGCAATCGCTGTGAAGTAGGGCGACGACGCGCAATTGGACGCTCGAACGCATAGTGCAAAAGCCCCGCGACCTGGATCGACCAGCCAGGCGCAGCGGGGAAAACACCGATTCTCCGCGTTACAGAAAGAATCAGTGGTCCAAAAGTCGTTGTTTGCGCCTAGCGGGCACGGGGAGGGTGCCCGCTAGACGCTGAACGCGCCCGAGGGGGTCGTGAGGTAATGAAGATCGTGCGGGAACACCGCCCAGATGACCAGCACCCCGCTGAGTGAAACGTGGTGCAATTACATCATCGAGCGCTTCACGTGTGCGATATCAACGGATGCAGCATGAGGGCCGAACGGGTGATCGGGCACGTACCGCGTTCCCTTCGGCGGTATTCGCTTTTCATTGGTTGTTGTGGCACCGAGTGAGCGAGCCGGAGACTTTTCTGCGCACCTGAATACTCAACGTTATGCATTAAAGGCAGGTGGTCGGCCGACCTTCATCGGACCGACGTGCGGCTTGAGGGGCCGCGCCGTGAGCAACCCCGGTCATGTGCCCTCCGCGGGACAGGACCTGTCCATCATCCAGGTCCACCGAACTTCCAGGCGGTCGAAAGGCAGCCTTATCGGGTGCTGGACGAGCAAACTGGGCGAACCGACGACAGCAGCCTCAAGTACAAACAACCATCGTGTGCCGGCGGGGTGCGCGATACCACGTTCATCGGCCTGGGGCCGTCACCCTCGTGGTTTGCCATGCGTTTCAGCGCCTAACATGTGCACGCCCGAACAAGTACCGGCACCGGGAGATCACGACCTGCCGTATCAGAAGGAGACTTCAAGTCGAGAGGTGTTGCGCGTAGAGTCACATACTTGGTCCCCGCGTCACCCCCGACGGCGCGGGGCCACTTGTTCGCCCCATTGCCGCTACGCACAGCGATGCTTCCGTGACACAATTGTCCCATGTGGGGCGGGAAGCAGGAAGCGGTACGGGCTGCGCGGCTTCTGGTGCGATTGCAGAAGATCGCAGAACTCGAGACAGAGGTCAACGGAGGCGACTGGATCCCTGACCGCTGGAAACAACGCCCGACCTGGCGCTGCGTGAACAACCATGTCAGCAAGACCTTCGATGCGGCACCGCACGGCCAGCCGTACTGCGAATTCGAGTGCGGCTCTCGGGTATACCCTGACCTTCCCCGGTGACTACAGCTGGCGCACCCCCGGAAGCGGCGGCAAAGCAATCCCATCTAGCAGCAGACGCAGCGAGGGATGATGGTCGGGTGACGAAATTCCAGGTATGGGCCGGAAATCTTCAGGGGCAGGAATTCGACGAGGACAGCAGCTACACCATCCACCCGGTTACCGGGGTGCTCACCATCTATTGGGCCGATGGGCGGACGTCGCATTACTCGCCAGGCACGTGGCAACGAATCGAGGATCAATCAACCAGCGCCGTTGAGGACCGCGGCGTTATTTGAAGCGCAGGTGCAGTGCGGGTGGTTGCTCGCCGGGCTTGCCAGGTGCTGACATGTGGTCACCGGTGACCCAAGGGAAGTGTTCAGTACTGGTACGGCTGCTCGATCCCTTCCGCGCCGGGGAAGATGCCACCAGCAACCCGACCTCGGTGGACCAGAGTAATCCGAGCGCCCATCGAACGGGGTCGTCTCGTCAGCAAGGCTCTGGGGGACCTGCCGCGTCGACAACTGGGGAACGTATTGTGCGGAGCCGGGCAGGCACTGCTCCTCACGGGAGAAGAAGATGAGCCGCACCTTGGTCCGCGGCTGAACGCGCAGCTCGGCCATTTCCTGCGCGGTCTCCAGCATCGTGCTGACGCCGCAGCCGTCATTGTTGGTGCCTGGCCCCTCGGACACCGACTCCAGGTCACCGTCGACGACGGTCCGGCCGGCGCGGCTTCGCTACAAGAAAAGATCCGCCTCCCGCCGGCCCAACGCATAGAACGTGTCGGCATCGGCCGCTACGCCGGTCGCGATATGCCACATCGGGTTTCGTCGGGCGGCAGCATCCCAGAACCTCCGGGAGCGTTCGCCGGGGTCAAATTCCTCGCCCACCTCGCACTCCCTTTTCGCCAATGCCAGCAGCTGTTCAACGGCCGACACGATATCGCTCCAACCCAACGGCGGACCGGACACCGTTGTCGACGGAGCCGCACCCCGGTGGGTGGGCGGCGCGGCAGAACGCGCCGAAGTGCTCGCGCGTCAGCCGTGGCCGGTAATCACGGCGGGGATGGCGGTCGCAGCGCCGTATTTGGTACTGGTCCTGCTTGCCAACCTGGGGAACCCGCGACCATACGGTTCCCCATCAGCGCCCTAAACCTTGCGGTCGGCGTCGCGTGTCTCTGATTGCCTAGCGGTTGACCACTCGGATCGGCCGGCTACCGAGTACGTCCGATGCTGCGATCAACGCGACAGCTTTCGGCGGCTTCCTCACCCCTCCGGTCCAGTCCTCGTTGCATCCCCGGATTTTGGTGGATAGAGGCTTTCCAAGTCCGCCAAGGTTCGTTCGCCTGAGGTCGTCATCTACCGTGCCAGCCAGCATCTGGCCTGGGAATCGACTGAGACACAGACCCACCGCGCTTAACGCGCGATCCTGGCTGATGATCACGATCGCCACAGTCGGTTGTCTGATGTGGCGGAACGTCGCCAATTAGTCCGAACCATCCCACTGATGTCGACGGGCCAGAGACCGCGGGACTTTCGAACCAGCGCTGGCGTATCAGTGCATCGAGGCACAGACTGTGACTGGCCGTGCGAACCGATTACTCACCGTGCGCATCGGCCATTGCACGGGTGGGGGAACGCCGCAAGGGGGCAGTCATGACGTCTACGCGTCCTCAGCACAGGTCCAAGAGCCACGTCGATCGCTCACCCGTTGCCGGCGACGCGCAAGTGGCGCACGTTGAACCAGATTTTCAGGTGGGTTCCTCGGTGGTGCCGGTTCCGGGTTTGGTTCATGGACCGCGGACCGTTCAGATCCGTCGCTGGGGCGATGAGCCGAACGACCCGCTCGGCGGGTCCCGGGTCAGTCCGGAGGTGAACGGAGCCCTGGCCCGACTGCAGGGTCGGGGTCGGCCGCTGCCGGCCAACATCGCCGACGCCATGGGGGAGGCCATGGGCGCCGACCTCGGGGAGGTCAGGATCCACACCGGGGATGAACCGGCCGCGCTCGCCAGATCGGTGCAGGCGACAGCTTTCACACTGGGGCGGGACATCTATTTTGGTGCAGGCAGCTACGCGCCGCAAACGACCTCCGGTCAACGGCTTCTCGCACACGAACTCGCACACACAGTGCAACAGGGCCCTGCCGGCAGGCCGGGCGGTGGCCCGGTCATCGGCCGGGCAGGAGATCCGGCTGAACACGAGGCGGATCGGGTCGCAGACGGTGTCCTGGGAGTCCTCCGGCGGCGGTCCAGCGAGGTGAGTAACCCCGATCAGCGTGCTGGCGGCCTGACCGCGTCACCAGCATTGATGCGCTCAACCGCACCGAGCCGCACTGCTGCGCCGAGTCCGACTCGACTGCTACGGAAAGTCGGCTTCGAGGCGGAGCTGATGGTGCCGAGCCTCGGACCAAGCGCCGACAAACTCAAGTACCTCAAGTCGGCTGCCGACGTCACCGACTCGGTCAAGTCATTCCTGGACGGCGGCGTTCCCTACGGCACCGACATGGGCGGTCACGCGGGCGGCCTCGACGTTCGGCTGGACAGTGATCACGGCGGGTCAATCGATCGCGGCCCCATCGTGCAGAAACTCGCCGATCTGGGCTTCGTCTCGGGCACGCCGCACGAGCCGAGGACGAAGATCGAATTCGTGACAACGGCCATGGACGAGCTTGCTCCGGGTGCCAACAAGAGGCTGCGGACCGTCGGAGAGTCGTTGAAACAGCTGCTCTCCGATGCCCTGACCCAAGCCAAGAGTGGAAAGATGCACCAACTCGGCGCGCCCGCGAAGGCCGGCTTCAAGACCGGTGTACCGGTCGAGGATTTCGACACGTGGTGGTGGTTGGACAAGGAGTCGACCGAGCTCGACGAGATGATTCAGGACTACCTGAAGAACGGCATCCAGGACGAGATCTACCTCCAGGCAACAGTGGGGGTCGTCCCCTCCGCTTTGCTGGCGTTCTTTGCTCAAGCCGCCCTGCCCGGCCGAAAAGTCGAGGTGGCTCCCCCATCGGAGGCGCGCAAACACATTCTCGGCATCGTGCAGGAGGTGGTCGCAGAACTCGACACGACATTCAATCGCGCCCCGGCGGACCATTGGATCACGACACTCGACAAGGATTCCAGGGACGCATTTTTGGGACTGATCGGCCTGATATACAGCTATCTCCTGGGCGACACTTTGCAGCAGACCTCCGGGGGAACTACCGCGACCGTCAAGAACGCCGTTCCCTTCCTCATCAAGACGAGCCCGCACCGCCTCCTGGCCAAGACCGCAACCCAGACCCTCAAGAACGACCCTCCACCACAAGAGTTCGTTCGAAATATCGGCGATCGGTTGAAGAAGACCAAGTATCTGCAGCTCGCCTATTGGGTCGAACAGGCACGAGGAGACGAGCCGAGCGCCGTCGGTGAGGGCAAGCTCGCGGCAAAGCTGGAGGCACGCCCGACCGAGAAACGCCTGATTACAGGCGATTACACCGACTTTACCGAACGGGTTCTCCTGGGGACTGGAGGAGCCATTTCCGTCGTCATCGGGAAAGAGTTGCCGGCACCTGACAAGCCGACCATCAATTCCGGAGACATCAATGTGTTCTACGAGCTCTACAACCAGAATGGGATTCCGCTCGAGTATCGCGCGATCAGTAAGCGCTACACCGTTTCCGAACTCCTACCGGCAATCAATCAGATCATCGGCGACGTTCGCAAGGCCAGCATGAGCGGACTCACCGACGAGCAGAAGGCCAAGGTCAAGGAGGCGTACGAGAGTGATGTCTGAGCATCTGCAATTCACGCAATTGGCTGGCGCCGACGGGGAACTGGAGGGGTCCATCCAGTGGGGCGAGGAAGAAGGCCTTGAGCCTGTGTTGGTGCACGCCATCTCCGTACCGCTGGGGCCTTTGCGACTGAGCGAGAAGGCGTCTGATGAGACACCGGCCCTTCGCCTGCACTCCGTCAGATTCGGTGTGCGAAGCTGGCGAGAGCTGGCGGACAGGACATATTCCTTTCCCAACGTCGTCAAGACCCTCGATGCCGACGGCGAGTCCCACCCGGTGTACGACATATACGGAAGCCTTCAGTTGGGAGCTGACTATCACCAGGTCCTGATCACCACCATCGCGTTCGGCCAGTTTGACGGGTGTCGAGTGGGGACAAGCCTGACCGGCAGCGTCAGGTCGGTGACCGATCCCCCGTCGTTCTCGCCGGCTGATTTTTCCTGCGAAGGTTTCTTGACGATCGGGCCCACCTCCGTGCGGGGCGACTTGGGATCGTCGTCGGTTCCAACGCTTGCCGAAGCGGAGAAGCTGACCGGAAGCCTCCTCCGGCTCGAGGACTACGGGGCGCCCGGAATGCGGAACGGCACCGTCCTTCTCAAACCATCCTGCTGAGTGTGGTGGGCGGAGTCAACCCTTCATGCCGACCGCCATGAGTTGACGGCCGGGGTCGTCGTCGAACCCAGACTCGGTGACGTGCGAAGCGCACCGATCATCATCAGCAGTTGCCGACAACCAGGCGCTATCAGATCCCGTACCGGTGCGGCCGCCCGGATCCTGCGGTGAGTAGATGTGACCGACCTATTTGACGAGGTCACCAACTGGGCTCCTGGACCCAGGACGAACCGCCCCTCGAGCTCGAAGTCGTCTCCTTCGTCACCGACGCGGAGGAGAAGATTCTTTCGTCAGCAATTCGTATTGCTTCAACGCCCTGAAACCGCGGGCCGTGAGGTTCGCTGGAGATTGAGACCAACGGAGAAACAGACGGCTGGTCGTCCAAGGAGGCGTCGCGCGCTTGTTTGGGGCAAGTGCCGCAGGTCGGTAATCATTGCGGCGCATCTGGGTTCAGCCGTCGGCCCGCCCGAGGCGTCTGTCGTCGCGGTAATGACGCTGACGACTTATCGAACCGGGTTCGCCGCGTCAGCGACCAAGAATCCCGGCCAAGCTCACCGTCGAATTTGAGACGACGCTCTACCAGTTGCTCGCAACTGCGGCGTGACAGTTCGAACCCCACGAGTGAACTGAGCTCAGGGCAGACCCGAGTTCACGGCGTGACCAGAAGACTGTCACCGTGCGCACGGATCAGTAAACCTTGCTCTTGCACTTGGATGTCGGTGACCTGCTCGCCGAACGGGAGTGGATCGAGTGGGATGAGGAACGTGAACCGCTCACCGAGCAGCACTTGGCTGAGCGAAGCGAGCGGGTTGTTCGAGATCAAGCGGGTCGGCGTGACCGCGACTGCGTCGCCAGCCGCCGAGATGCGTGCCTCGGCAGTGCCCGTCACGGTCGACGCGCCGAGTCGAATGCTTCCCGTGAGCAGCACCGTCCCATCGTCGTGGCGGCGCTGGACGGTCACCGACTGCCCGACCGCCGCCAGATAGCTGTTGAGATCGTCGTAGGTGAGCAACGCTTGTTCGTCGGCGTGATCGACGGGGAGCGGGTTGACGCTCCCGGTCAGGACGTCGCGGAAAGGCACATGTACTCCGGATAGTCGCGCGTGCACGTCGCGCAGTATCAGCGGCCCGTCGCGCAGTTCGGGGAACGTGATGGCCACCTGATCGTACCGTCCGCGCAGGACCTGTGGGAGAAACACAGGGCCGCCGATCACGACCGTGGGCTGCGCCAAACTCCCTGTCTGATGGTGGATCTCGTCAGCAAGTTGGCTCTGCGCCACCGTACGCGCGAGCCAGTCTGCGGCCCCGAGCAGCAGGGCTACCGTGACCAGAAACAACGCGATCATCAGCCCGGGACGGGAGCGCCGAGACCGGCGGCCGGGCGGTTTCCCAGCCGGATCGGCTGACCTGCCGGGAGCCTGGGACGTCGTCATCGTTGGGTCCTCGCCGGCAGGCGCCCCGCGTCGACGCCCGCGGGCGACGAACCCGACCGAAGGGCGGCCCGCTGCGCGGTCTTCTGGAGGTCCTGGCCGGAGGTGGCCGCCGTTGTGATGCGCCGACTGGGCCAGCCGGCCGACCGCCCGAGCAATGTCAGCACCGCCGGCGTCAGCACCGGCCGGATGATGAAGGTGTCGAGCAACAGTCCGATCGACATCGTGAAGGCGAGTTGGCGGAAGGTGTCGAGCGGGATGATCGCCACCATGGCAAAAGTGGCGGCCAGGATGAGACCCGCAGCGGTCACCGCCCGCGCCGTGGCCGGCATGGCGCGGGCGATCGCGCGGCCGAGTGGATGCCGTGCGGCCTGGCGCCAGATCGCTCCGACCGTGAAGACGTTGTAGTCCGAACCGAGCGCCAGCAGCAGCACCGACGTGGCGAACACGACGTAGAAGGTCAGCCCGGTGGCGCCGCCGACGTCCTGGAAGACCAGCACTGTGAGACCGAGTGCGGCGAGGACGCCCAGGGCGCTGCAGGCGAGCAGGAGCAGTGGTGCCAGGAAGGCGCGCAGGTAAACGATCAGGATCAGCAGTTCGATCCCGAACGCGGCAAGCAGGGTGACGAGCAGGTTCTGCCGCGTGATCGCCGCGAGCTCGGCGGCAATGGCGGTCTGCCCCGTCACGCTGATGCTGACGTCTTGCAAACCGGCCGCGGCGGCGAGCGCCGGTAGCTCGGGGCTCAATGATTCCAAATCTTCGATGCTCTCGCCGCCCAACGGGTCGCCCGCGAAAACGACGATGTAGCGCGCAGCGGTGCCGTCAGTCGACAACACCACGCCGTATTCGTCCGGCAACGGGTTCTGCGCCGGCCCGAGCACGCGGGCGACTCCGGGCCAATCCGCGATGGCGGCTTGCATGGCGTCCAGGGCCTTGCGTTGGGTGGTTACCTTCGGTCCTTCAATGAGGATCTCGGTGGGCGCGGTGATCCCGCCGACGCCGGAGGCGTCCAGCAAGTCCGCGCCCTCGCGTACAGGATCGCCCCGGGGTACCGGACCGGTGAAGGACGCGTCGAGCCTCATGGTGACGATGGGCGCAGCTGCCGCCACGAGGACGCCGATGGCCAGGAGCGCCGCGACCGCGGCGCCCGCCCGGTTGACGAGAATCCGCACCAGCAGGCCCGCGCGGCGCGTGGTCCTGCGGTGCAGTTTCGCCGCCCAGCGCGTTGGGTTCCAAGGCAGGAACAGCCACCTGCCGGCGATGGCCATCAGGGCGGGAACCAGCGTGATCGACACCGCTAGTCCGACCAGAACGGTGACCGCCATCGCGGGTCCGAAGGCCCTGAAGATGGGAAAGCTGGCTGCGAGCAGGGCCGCGGTGCCGCCGGCGACGGTCAGGCCGGCAACCGCCACGATCGGTCCCTCCGCCGCCGCAGCTCGGGCCGCCGCGCCGTGCCGATGGGCACCCCGGACCAGGTGGTCGCGGAACGCGAACAGGAAAAGGACACAGTAATCGGTGACCACGCCGATCAGCAGGGCCGCGAGCAGCGGTCGCAGCTCGTCCGGAAGCGGAAAACCCAGTCGATCGGCGAGCACCCGCAACAACCGGAGGGAGACGACATACCCCAGCCCGGCGACGGCGAGCACGGCCAGGGGGGCGGTGAACGAGCGAAACACGAAGGCGACGACGAGCGCGACGAGCGCCAGCGTCGCGATCTCCACGAAGTCCAGGCGGGAGTACAAATACACGCGCTGGGCCAGTTGTCCGGGCAGCACCCCGGTCACCCACGTCTGGACCGACGCCTGATTGGCGAAGTGGGCCGCGTACCCGTTGGCGAGCGCGACCGTATCTTTCGGCGCCGTCCCCGGCGATGTGTAGAGGTAGGTCACGGCGGTGTCCGGGGTGACCCCGGGAACGGGTACGGCACCGATGATCTGCGCGGGGCCGGGAGGCGTTCGTCCCTCCTGGTTCGCCTTCACGAACGACAGCGCAAACAGGGCAACGTCGGCCTGCGTCAATAAGGTCAAGCCGGCGGGATCGTGCACGACGATCGAGACCTGGGAGATCAATGGCACCGCAAATTTCTCGAGCGACCGCTGCTGCGCGGTCACCGCGGGACTGTCCGCCGGTAGCAGCGTGCCGACGTCACTGCCGATCGTGCCCTCCGCCGACGGCGCCGCCGGCGGCAACAACAGGGCCAACGCGACCCAGCCGACCACGATCAACCAACGGCCGGCCACGACGACGGCCCGGTACGCCGATGTCGCAGCGCCGGTCATCGGGCCGGACCCAGCAGGCAGGTCGGCCCACCGCTACCCGTTGCCGCGGTGCACATAAAGGAGACTGTTCCCCGCCAACCTCAGGGTCAGCCAGACCGACAGATCCCGCGTCGCGCGACGCAGGTGAACGTGGCCGGCGGCGACCGTGCACCTACGGCGACCGCATGAGGTGGAGGCTTCGGGGCGTCGCGCCTGGGGAACACGCTGTTGGACGACAAAGCGGTGTCGACGGCGGGAAGGACTCGACATGGCCGGACCAGCGCCTCAGCCGGTTGGGCGGCGCCGTGGGGGCGGATCCCTCGCGTGGATTCTCGCCGGTATCGCCTTCGTTCTCGGCATAGGCCTCGGCGCCGTCGCAATGGCGTTGCTCAGTGAGGACTCCCAGCCGGTCCGTGCGGCGGCACCGACCACCGTAACGGCCGCCCCGGCAACCGGCCCCCCGTCGGGTACCGAGACCGCGGCTATCACAGCCCAGGTGACGGTCAACGATGCCTGCGTTCGGGCAATCAACACCGCGCAAGACGCCTTTCAGGCCATCACCGAGTTAGGCGATGCCGCCAAGCAGTTCGACATCGCACGACTCGACGACATCGTCCGGCGCCTCCAGCCGATCCAAACCAACCTGCAGAATGACATCGCGGCCTGCAACATCACCACCAAGGTCTCCGCATCTGCACCCTCGACGGGCCCGACGACGCGATAGTCCTGTTCATGGCGAGCCTGCCGAGGCGCGATCAATTCCATCTGGCGTGCAGCAGTTCGCCACGGTGCGGACCAACCCGGTCACCGGGCGACCGGACGTGCTCGGGGTCGTCGGCCCCGTTTGGAAGTCGAAGCGGTCGCAGACGATCGCGGCGAACCGGCGGACCGCGCTGGTGGACCTGTGGCGGCACTCACCGACCGGTGAGGTCATCCGGGGCGCCCGGTGGGGTGCGTACCAGGCGATCACCGAGTACACCGACCACTTCGCCCCGGTCGCGGACAAGCGGAACCCGGCAGCGGCCCGCGCCAAGCGGGCGATCACCTCCGCGAACGACGCCGCCGTGGAGACCCGCGCGTTCGAGCTGGTCGCCGCGAACTGACCCGGTGGGGTCAGGTGGCGGGCCGGGGGATTGCAGCCCCCGGCCCACCGATTGCCCCCACCCCACCGTTACCTGTGAAGGAGAGCAGCACCCATGATGCCCACCCACCACTCGGACACCCACCCCGCGCCCGAACACTCCTCACCAGAGCAGCCCGCACCCGAGCAGTCGCGGGGCCAGCGCGCCGCCCGGGCGGCGCGGCCCGGCTGTCAGTGCGCGACGCCCACCTTGAGCGCCACGATCACCAGGCCCATGAAGACGTTCAACAGCATGGTCCTGGTCAGTGCCTGGCCGGTGAGATTCGAGTTCCGCACGGCCGCGAAACCCCACACCTGCATCTCGACGATCGCCACGATCAGTGCCGCCCAGGCACCGTCGTTGACCGAGACGTTCGGCAGCGCACCGCAGATCAACGCGGCAGCGGCCGGCGGAATCGACGCAAAGGCGACCGGCCATTCCTTCCGCATGCCGGACGCGATGGCGCCGTAGTGCCAGCCGCCGTGCACCCCGGCCACCGTGGCCGCGTACACGTGCGCGCTCCAGAACACCAACCCGCTGACCACCAGCAGGACCGACAACACAGCGGGTGTTCGGAGGTCTCCGGAACTGACCACCACCGACGCCGCGAGCACGGACCCGTACACGGCGGACGTGTAGTTGCCCTGGCGTCGCAGCGCCGCCGCTCCCATTTTCGCCGCCGGTGACGGTCCGGCCGCCGGAACGGCTTCGCCCTGCTGGCCTTCGGGCGCCTGTTCTGTGTCGCTCATGGGTGCATCGTGCCCGTTCGACCCTCTGCGAAGAAGAGCGGACCTGCCGATTGTGCGGCGGCTACGGTGACCGGGTGAGAAAAGCACCCGACGGGAAGGAGCCGCGGGCTCCTGCGGTCGCCATCTGGGCCTTCACCGGTGCCTTCGCCGGACTGGCCGCCGGGGTGGTGCTGAGCAACCTGGTCCTGCTGGTGCTGATCGGCGGGCTGCTCGGGCTGGCGTTCGGCATGTACACCACCCGGCCGAAGCACACCCCGTCGGACGACTGACCTCTCGCGGTCCTGCGCGGCGGCGCAATCGTTGTTCCGGCGTGGCTGCGCGAGTGGCGCTCTGCGATCGGGGATCCGCCCGGTATCCTGAGCGGTGACATGCACGCCCCCGCTGTGAAATGGCACTGCGACAGTGACGCTGTGACATCGACACTGGGGCGTCCGGTGCAGGGTGGTACCCGAGTCCGGCCCTCGTGACCGCAACACCGCGGTCCCGTCATGCCCTCAGAGGAGCACCATTGTCCGCATCAACGCTGTCCGAATCGACATCGTCCGCCACCGAGCTGACCGTCGACCGTTCCGGCGACCTCGACTACAAGGTCGCGGACCTGGGACTGGCCGAGTTCGGCCGCAAGGAGATCACCCTCGCCGAGCACGAGATGCCCGGCCTGATGGCGCTGCGCCGTGAGTACTCCGAGGTGCGGCCGCTGGCCGGCGCCCGGATCTCCGGCTCGCTGCACATGACCGTGCAGACCGCCGTCCTCATCGAGACCCTCGTCGACCTCGGCGCCGACGTCCGCTGGTGCTCGTGCAACATCTTCTCCACCCAGGACCACGCCGCCGCCGCCGTCGCGGTCGGCCGCTACGGAACCGTCGAGGAGCCCAAGGGCGTGCCGGTCTTCGCCTGGAAGGGCGAGACCCTGCCCGAGTACTGGTGGTGCACCGATCAGATGCTGCGCTGGCCTGCCAAAGAAGACGGCACAGCGCAGGGTCCAAATATGCTTTTGGACGACGGCGGCGACGCGACGCTGCTGATCCACAAGGGCGTGCAGTACGAGAAGGCGGGCGTCGTGCCCCCCACTCAGGACGACGATTCCGAGGAGTACCAGGTCGTTCTCGATCTGCTCCGCCAGTCGCTGGCGAACGATGCGCAGTACTGGACCCGGACGTCACCGGCGATCCGCGGCGTCACCGAGGAGACCACCACCGGCGTGAACCGGCTGTACCAGCTGGCCGCCGCCGGCGAGCTGCTGTTCCCGGCGATCAACGTCAACGACGCGGTGACCAAGAGCAAGTTCGACAACAAGTACGGCGTCCGGCACTCGCTGGTCGACGGCATCAACCGCGCGACCGACGTGCTGATCGGCGGCAAGGTCGCACTGGTCGCCGGTTACGGCGACGTAGGCAAGGGCTCCGCGGAGTCGCTGCGCGGCCAGGGTGCCCGGGTGATCATCGCCGAGGCCGATCCCATCTGCGCGCTGCAGGCCCTGATGGACGGGTACGAGGTGACGACAGTCGACAAGGCCATCGAGCGCGCCGACCTGATCATCACCACCACCGGCAACAAGGACATCATCGGCGTCGACCACATGCGCCGGATGAAGCACCAGGCGATCCTGGGCAACATCGGCCACTTCGACAACGAGATCGACATGGCCGGGCTGGCCAGGTCGGGCGCGTCGCGCATCGAGATCAAGCCGCAGGTCGACGAGTGGCGCTTCCAGGACGGCCACACCGTGATCGTGCTGTCCGAGGGCCGGTTGCTGAACCTCGGCAACGCCACCGGTCATCCGTCGTTCGTGATGAGTGCGTCGTTCTCCAACCAGGTCATCGCCCAGATCGAGCTGTTCACCAAGCCCGATGAGTGGGACAAGGAGGTCTACCGGCTTCCGAAGCACCTGGACGAGAAGGTGGCCCGGATTCACGTCGAGGCGCTCGGCGGCGAGCTGACCAAGCTCACCAAGGACCAGGCGGAGTACATCGGCGTCGACGTCGAGGGCCCGTACAAGCCGGATCACTACCGGTACTGAGATTCCGTACCGATGACGGCGACACCCGGACTTCTGACCGAGATCGACGAGCAGGAAAGGGATCTGCAGTTCGACCGATTCGGTCCGGCCGACGCCTGGCAGCTGGGCTGCCGGGCTCGGGAACTGGCCGAGGCCGATGACCTGCCGGTGGTGATCTCGATCGAACTCGGTGCGCAGGTGGTGTTCTGCGCCGCCCTGCCGGGATCGAACGCGAACAACAACGAGTGGATCCGGCGAAAGCTGGCCGTCGTCCGGCTGTTCGACCGCTCGTCCTACGGGGTAGGGGAGCAGTTCCGGGTGTGGGGCCAGGTGTTCGCGAGTGACGCGGGGTACGACCCGCGTCAGTTCGCGGCCTCCGGCGGTGCGTTCCCGCTCCGGGTGCGCGGGTCGCTGGTCGGCGGCATCGGGGTCAGCGGGCTTCCGGAGGACGAGGACCACGCGCTGGCCGTGCGGGCCGTCCGGTCGGTGCTGTCCGGCAGCTGAGCATTCAGCGGGCGGTGCGGAACTGCGTGCCTCCTTCGAAGTTGATCATGGCGAAACTCGCACGACACGCCGAGCAACACGCCCGGTGGGTGCGAGTTTTGCCATGATCAACACGGGACTAGCGGGACTAGCGGGACTAGCGGAATGCGGGCGCGGTTCCTACCGCGCGTCGAGCAGATCGATCACGAAGATCAGCGTCTGACCGCTCAGCCGGTGGCCGCCGCCGGCGGGGCCGTAGGCCAGCTCCGGCGGGATCGTCAGCTGGCGGCGGCCGCCGACCTTCATCCCCGGGATCCCGTCCTGCCAGCCCTTGATCAGGCCGCGCAGCGGGAACTCGATGGATTCGCCCCGGCTCCACGAGGAGTCGAACTCCTCGCCGGAGGAGAACTCCACACCGAGGTAGTGCACGCGGACGGTGCCGCCCGGCTTGGCCTCCGCGCCCTCGCCGACGGTGATGTCCTTGATCTCCAGGGTCGCCGGCGGCTCGCCGTTCGGGAAGTCGATGACGGGCTTGCTCGAGTTGGCAGATGTCATGGGGACATCCAACACGAGCAGATCCCGCCACCCGGAGTTGGCCCGTTCCGGCGTCAGCGAACCCCGCTCATCAGCTTCCGGATCGGCGGCGTGGCCACCACCAGCAGTACCCCGGTCACGATCGCGACCGCACCCAGGATGCCGAAGTAGGCGACCTGGTTCTCGTCCGAGTAGTACTCGGCCAGCACGCCCGCCATCGCCGTGCCGAGCGCGATCGACAGGAACAGCAGGGCAACCATCTGCGTCCGGAACACCTCCGGGGCGAGCTTGGTGGCCAGCGACAGGCTGACCGGCGAGATCAGCAGCTCCGCCACCGTGAACACGAACAGCACACCGATCAGGCCCCAGAGCGGCGCACTGTTCGGCACGGTGCTGGCCATCGGGATGAACAGCAGGAACGCGATGCCCATGACGATCACACCGGCCGCGAACTTGATCGGCGTCGGCGGCTGCCGGTTCCCGAGCTTCGTCCAGATCTCGGCGAACACCAACGACAGGATCATCACGAACACCGGGTTGATCGACTGCACCCAGCTCACCGGCATCTCCCAGCCGAAGATCTCCCGGTTGAGTTGCTTGTCCGAGTACTCCGTCACCACGGTGAACTGCTGTTGGTACAGCGACCAGAACACGGCGCTGACGATGAACATCGGGATGAAGGAGTAGACCCGTCGGCGCTCGATCGGGGTGATCTTCTTGCTGGACAGGATCACCGCGAAGTAGATGATCGCGCACAACACCGTCACCGCCACGACGATCGTGGCGAGCCGGTCCGCGGTGAGGACACCGGTCAACGCCAGCACGGCGATCAGCACGATCAACGCAACCGCCGCGCCGATCACGAGCGACCGCCGGTTGGCCGGCAGCGGGTTCGGGATGTCGTTGGAACTCGGCGGCAGGTTCTTGCGGCCGACGGAGTAGATGACAAGGCCGACTGCCATGCCGACGGCCGCCAGCCCGAACCCCCAGTGGAAGCCCTTGTTGGTCTGCAGCAGGCCGGTCAGCAGCGGGCCGAGGAACGCGCCCAGGTTGATGCCGAAGTAGTAGATGGAGAAGCCGGCGTCCCGGCGCGGATCCTGCGGTGTGTAAAGATTGCCCACCAGCGAGGTCGCGTTCGCCTTGACCCCGCCGCTGCCGAAGGCGATCAGCACCAGCCCGACGCCCACCCCGAGCAGACCCGGGAGCAGGGACAGCGCGATGTGCCCACACATCACCAGCACGGCGGCGATGAACAGCGTTCGCTCGGCCCCGAGGATCCGGTCCGCGAGCCAGGCGCCGAGGATGGTCGACAGGTAGACCAGGCCGCCGTAGGCACCGACGATGCTGGTCGCCGCCACCCGGTCCAGCCCCAGACCGCCATCGGCCACCGAGTAGTACAGGTAGATCAGCAGGATCCCCTGCATGCCGTAGAAGGAGAATCGCTCCCACATCTCGACGGAGAACAGCGTGGCGAGCTGTCGCGGCTGTCCGAGGAAGGTCTTCTCGGACCCCGGCTTGCGGGTCGTTGTCACGGGTCAAAGCGTGCCACCGGGATGGACGCCGTGACTAGTGACAGTCCGTACCGATGTGATGACTCTTGTGTGACGCGCCGTAGGGTGCTCGGTCGTGGGCCGGTTGATCGTTCTCGAGGGGCTTGACGGTTCGGGCAAGCGGACATTAACCACCCGGTTGGCCGGGCAGTGGCGGTCGGCCGGACTGACCGTCGCCACCATGGCCTTTCCCCGGTACGGCGAGGACGTCCACGCCGACCTGGTCCGGGATGCGCTGTACGGCAGGCTGGGAGATCTGTCGGATTCGGTCCACGGGCCGGCGCTGCTGTTCGCCCTCGACCGCCGGGCGGCCGCACCGGAAATCAGGCGGCTGCTCGGCGAGCACGACATCGTCCTGCTGGACAGATACGTCGCCTCGAACGCGGCCTACGGATCGGCCCGGCTCGGCGGTCCGGAGGTGGAGACCGGCTTCGCCCAGTGGGTCCGAGAGCTCGAGGTCGGGCGTTTCGGGGTGCCTGTGCCGGACCGGCAGGTCCTGCTCGCGACGCCCCTCGACGTGGCGGCGGAGCGTGCCAGGGGACGTGCATCGTCGGACATCGAGCGGGCACTGGACCGGTTCGAGGCCGACGCCGGATTGCAGCGGCGGACCGGCGAGATGTACCGGCAGTTGGCGGCGCAGGGTTACCTGTCGCCGTGGACCGTGCTGACGCCCGCCGCCGACGGCTCCGTCACGCTGCCGACGGATCTGGCGGACTGACCCGGGACCGGTCGGCGGATGCCGCGGCCCGCAGGGCGTCATCCAGGTGTTCGGTGCGGACCCGGACGTCGATGTACAGCAGGGCGATCACGGCGCCGGTCCAGGCGCCGGCGAGTCCGCCGACGAGAACCGAAACCCCCTGCGTCACCAGCAGTGTCGTCACCGACCCGGTCCCGCCGACCACCGCGCCGGCGAACGAGGAGACGATCGCCGCAGCCACCGAGCCGGCGATCAGCGTCACCGCGACGGTACCCAGGATGCGGCCACGATGACCGCGGGTCAGCGCGGCACTGCGGCGGAGCGACTCGCCGACCGATCCCCGTTCCATCACCGCGACGGGTCCGGCGAACGCCAGGATCAGGTAGGCCAGCACACCGGGCACCACCAGGACCAACAGACCGCCGGCCACCAGCACCCCCACGACCAGCGCGGTGGTGAGCAGCACCGGCCAGCGCCCGGCGAGACGTTCCGCGACGGCGCCGCGGCCGTCCCTGCCCATGGCATGCGCGCCCGCGAACGCGGCGGCGAGTCCGGCGACGATCGGTCCGCCGGTGGTGGACACCAGCAGGCCGAGCAGGGTGGCGATGACGATGCCGGACGGGATCGTGGTGCTGCCGCCGCGCAACAGGTCGTCGACCCACGCCGCGTCGGCGAAGGTCTGCAGTGATCCGGTCGCCGCCAGGGCACCCAGCGTCACGATCGCCGAGACGGCCGACACCGCGATGGCGGCCCCGGCCAGCGGTGCCAGCGAGCGGCGGACGACGCCCCACCCGAGGCCCAGGATCTCGCCGACGGTCATCGGACGGAGCGGGATCGGGCCTGGTTGACGGTAGGGATCAGGCGGGCCGTACCGGCCCTGGTCGGGATATCGCGACATGCTCACCCGATCATGGTCCCACGGTGCGGCGCCGCCACCGGATGTAGTCCGCGGGGCTTCCCCAGCGCGCTGAGCAGTCCCCCGCGTGTGCGGGGTGTCACCATGGACGGCATGAGAGCACGCGTGTTGGTTGTCGATGACGACCCCGCCCTGGCAGAGATGCTGACCATCGTGCTGCGCGGGGAGGGTTTCGATACGGCGGTGGTTCGCGACGGTTCGCGCGCGCTCGACGTCTTCCGCGAGGTGCATCCCGACCTGGTGCTGCTGGACCTGATGCTGCCGGGAGTGTCCGGGCTGGATGTCTGCAAGGAGATCCGGGCCGAGTCCGGCATCCCGATCATCATGCTGACCGCGAAGACCGACACGGTCGACGTCGTCCTCGGCCTCGAATCCGGTGCCGACGACTACGTGATGAAACCGTTCAAGCCGAAGGAACTGACCGCCCGCATCCGGGCCCGGCTGCGGCGCGCCGACGTCGGGGCGGCCGAGCGCCTTCGGGTCGCCGACGTCGAGGTCGACGTCCCCGGCCACCAGGTCTCCCGCGACGGCGAGCCGATCTCGCTCACTCCGCTCGAGTTCGACCTGCTGGTCGCGCTGGCCCGCAAGCCCCGCCAGGTCTTCACCAGGGAGGTGCTGCTGGAGCAGGTCTGGGGGTACCGGCACGCCGCCGACACCCGGCTGGTGAACGTGCACGTCCAGCGGCTGCGCAGCAAGATCGAGAAGGATCCCGAGCATCCCGAGGTGGTCGTCACGGTCCGCGGCGTCGGGTATCGGGCCGGCACCACGTGAGCACGGCGCCGGCGCCAGGTGCAGCCGGCGCGAACAATGGATCGCCCGGCCAGGACCCAGCTGATCCTGCAGGCGGCGCGCCGCCCCAGGACGGCGCAGCGCGGCCGCCCCGACTGCGCCGGCTGCTCGCCGGAGCGCGCAGCAAGGTCGCGTTCTGGAGCCGTTCGCTGCTGGTCAGGGTCGTCGTCCTGACGTTGACCCTGTCAACGGTGGTGATGTTCTTTCTCGGCCTGATCCTGCAGCAGCAGATCACCACCGGACTGCTGCGGTCCAAGATCGACGCGGCGACGGCCGAGATCGACAGCGCCCGGCAGACGGTGCAGGCCAGCCTGTCGGGGGCCGACTCCGACCCCAGTTCGCTGCGTGAGCAGCTCCGGATCGCCCTCGGCGAGATCGGCCGGGCGGACGGGTCGTCCGACGCGCAGGGCTCGACAGCGGGCGTCTTCGAACCGGTCATCGTGCCCAGCCGGATCGGCACCGAGACCGACATCGCCATCCAGCAGCCGATCGCCGACGTGCCGGCCGAACTCCGCGCCCGCGTCGCGCAGGGTCAGATCGCGTACCAGTACACGACCATCATCCGCAACGGTCAGGCCATCCCCGCGCTGGTGGTCGGCAGCCCGGCACCCACCACCACCGACTCGTTCGAGGTCTACCTGATCTTCCCGCTGGCCGGCGAACTCGGCACCGTGCAGGTCGTGCAGCGCACGCTGCTGCTCGGCGGTGTCGCGCTGGCCATCGCGCTGACGCTGATCTCGGTGCTGGTCGCCGCGCAGGTCGTGCGACCGGTGCGCCGGGCGGCGTCCAGTGCCCGAAAACTGGCGGCCGGCGAGCTCGCCGAACGGATGCCGGTGACCGGCGCGATCGAGATGATCACCCTGGCGAATTCGTTCAACGGCATGGCCGAGGCCATCCGGGTGCAGATCCGCCAACTCGAGGAGTTCGGAAAGCTGCAACGTCGCTTCACCTCTGATGTCTCGCACGAGTTGCGCACCCCGCTGACCACGGTCCGGATGGCGGCCGACGTGCTGCACGAGAGCCGGGACGACTTCCCACCGCACCTCAAGCGGTCCACCGAACTGCTGGTCGACGAGCTCGACCGGTTCGAGTCGCTGCTGGCCGACCTGCTCGAGATCAGCCGGTACGACGCCGGTATGGCCGAACTCAATGCGGAGCCGATCGACATCCGGTCCAGCATCAACGCCAGCATCGCGGCGGCCATGCCGCTGGCCGAGCAGGTGGGTGTGGCAATCGTGACGAAGGAGCCCGACGAGCCCGTGGTCGCCGAGATCGACACCAGGAGGGTGGACCGCATCCTGCGGAACCTGATCTACAACGCCATCGACCACGCCGACGGCCGGCCGGTGGAACTGGAACTGGCCGCCGACGATGACGTCCTCGCGGTGACCGTCACCGACCACGGTGTCGGGCTGCGCCCGGGCGAGGCCGGCCTCGTCTTCAACCGTTTCTGGCGCGCCGACCCGTCCCGGCAACGGCAGACCGGCGGAACCGGTTTGGGCCTGGCGATCTCGCTCGAGGACGCGCGCCTGCACGGAGGCTGGCTGCAGGCGTCGGGCGCGCCCGGCGAAGGTGCCCGGTTCCGGTTGACGCTGCCGCGCCGGCACGGTGGTCTGATCACCCAGTCCCCGCTGCCGTTGCGGCTCGGCGTCGACGCGCCGGCGCTGCCCGGGACGGTCGTCGGCCCGGTGACGGGGGATGCACTGCGCGACGGAGTCCGGATGATGGTGGAGGACGGCACGCTGAAGCCCGCCCCGAGCGACGACGACCTGCACCCCGCATCGGTCCCGTCGGCCGGGGCGAGCGCGACGCTGTCCTCGACGGACCGGCCCGGCACGGTCGTCGACGATCCGCAGAGCACCGGTGCGCGGCCGAGCACCGTCGGAGGGACGTCGTGACAAGGCATCGCAGGCTCGCTGCGGCACTGGCGACCCTGCTGTCGGCCGTGCTGTTCGGCCTCACAGCGGGGTGTTCGGGGGTGCCGGGGTCGAGCGCCGCGGTCGACGTCACACAGATCGCCGAGCAGGTCGACGCGGTCGCTCCGCTGGCGCCGACGGCCGGCCAGCAGCCGGACCAGATCGTCCGCGGCTTCATCTCGGCCAGCGCCCGCCCCGAGCTGGACGCGGCCTCTGGGTCCAGCTTCGCCGCGGCCAGGCAGTACCTGACCCCGGACGCGCAGGAGTCGTGGCAGCCCGGCGAGATACCCGTGGTGGTGCTGGGTGATGGATACCGGACGACCGTCAACCGGGCGGCCCCGGGCGTGGTCACGGTCAGCGGGCAGACCCCGGGCAGCCTGGATCTCGACCGGGCCTTCCGGCCCGCCGCCACGGGCGAATACTCCCGCGCGCTGACCCTGGTGCAGGTGGACGGCGAGTGGCGGATCAGCGATCCACCGCCCGAACTGCTGCTCACCACCAGCGAGTTCCCCACCGCGTTCCGGCAGCGCACGCTCTACTTCCTGGACTCCTCCGGCACGGTCGTCGTCCCGGACGTCCGGCACGTGGTGATCGGGCAGACGCCGGCGAACCGGGCCAACCGGCTGATCGCGATGCTCATCGACGGGCCGAGCAGCAAGCTCGAGGGCGCGGTGGAGTCGGAGTTCACCGCCCGGTCGGCACTGCGCTCGAACCCGTCGGTGGACGCCGAAGGGGTGCTGCAGGTCGACCTGACCGGCGTCGACGTCTCCACGCCCGAGGCCAGGCGGGCGCTCGCCGCCCAGCTGGTCTGGACCCTGTCACCAACGTCCCCGCGGATCGCCATCACCGTCGACGGGGAGCCGCTCGATCCCGCGCAGCAGGTGTACACGATCACCACCGTCACCTCGTTCGATCCCGACCGCCTGGCCGGAACCGGTCAGGTCGCCTCCGATCCGCTGTTCGTGACCCCCGACGGCGCGATCGTCGGGCTGCTCGACGGGACGCCCGCCCCAGGGCCGCTGGGCACCTCGGACGTGCCGGCTGTCACGGCCGCGCAGTCCGCTGCCAACGGCGCGATCGCAGCCGTCACGGTCGACCCCGCGGGCGGACAGGACCTGCTGATGGCCCGGCCGCAGGAGGACGACAGGGCAGATCCGGTCCTGAAGGCGAAGACGCTGACCATGCCGAGCTTCACCAGGGCCGGCGACGAGGCGTGGGTCGTGCAGAACGGCGCCACCAAACCGGAGGTCTACCGGGTGGCGTCCAGCGCGAATCCGAGCCGCGAACGGGTCAACTCCACCGAGCTCGGCGGCAAGGGTGCGGTCACCGCGCTCGTGCTGTCACCCGACGGTGTCCGGGTTGCGGTGGTGGCGGGGGAGAAGCTGTACGTCGGTGTGCTGACGCCGCCGACGGACGCGCAGGACACCCCGCCGAACGCGGCCGGGGCCGCCCCGACGACCGACACCGCGGCGGATCCCGCCGTCGGGCGCACGCCACTGGAGATCACCAAATTGACCCCGCTCCGACCGGACCTGATCCACGTCGGACCGGTCGCCTTCGCGAACTCCCGCGAACTGGTGGTGGCCGCCTCCACCACGCAAGGCAGTTACCGGAGCCTCTGGGATGTCTCGATCGACGGCTTCGAGGCGCGGGAGCTCACCGATCGGGGGATCTTCGGCGACATCGACGGACTCGCCGTGGCCGCCGGTGAGCCGATGTTGATCGCGTTCAGCGGCCGGATCTGGCAATTGGAGGGTTCGCAGGTCGACGGCCAGTGGCAGTCGCCCCTGGAGAACGAGCCGTTCCTCAACGGCTCGGCCCCGTTCTATCCCGGCTGATGCCTGCCAGCTCACGGGTGGCCGGGTGACCGGTCGCGACCCCGGCTGTTCCGATTCCGCACGAGGAAGGCACCATCCACCGATGATCTCCGTGGAGCTCGCGAGCGCGCTGAAGGCGGCCGGTCTGGTCTGGCATCCCGCGACGGGCGACCGTTTCACGCTGCTCACCGGCGCGTTCGACGGTGAGGTCTTCACCCTCAGCGACATGGTCGTGGAGGCCCACGAGTCACGAACCGGGACGGTCCTCGGGTTCAACGGCACCACCGAATGGGCGCTGGACGCCACGGAGGCGAGTGACGCGCTGTGGCTCCCGCGGGAGGACCAGCTCAGGGGTCTGCTGGCGGCGAGCTTCCGCTCCCTCGAGCGGGTGGACGAGGGGTACCGGGTGACGACGGTGTTGCCCGGCCACCCGGCCGACGAACCGGGCGCGTACTGGGGGACCGACCCGTCCGAGGCCTATGCACGGGCGCTGCTGGCGCTGATCCGGCGGGCCACCAGCTGACGGCAGCTGTGCACACGGCCCGGCGCCGTCCACATTCCGGCCGGGCCGGTTGACCGGGTCGTCGGGCGTTCGCACCGTGGCAGGGTGACGATCGACGGTCGGCCGCGCGGCGCCTCCGCGACGCTCCGGACGATCCGGCTGGGTGGCGCGGCGGCGATGGATCTGGTGCTGCCCCGCCCGTGCCCCGGGTGCGGCGGCCCGGGCCCCTGGTGCGACGGCTGCGCGGCCTCGCTGCGGGGCCGCCGCGCTGCACGCTGTTCTGAGCATCTCCCTGCCTTCTTCGCGTGCCGCCCGCGTGGGCCGATGTGACCGCACGGTGCTGGTCCGCCCATCGCCGGCAGGGCTGCCTGCGCGAGCTACCGGCCCTGCTCGGACACGCCCTGGGCGAAGGGCTCCTGCGGCTGAACCGGCTGGCCGTGCTGCCGCCGGAGATCTGGCTGGTGCCCGCGCCGAGCAAGCAGTCCGCCGCCCGCCGCCGGGGCGGTGACCCGGTTCGTGCGATGGCCCGGTCCGCGGCACGGCTGCTGGCCGGTGAGGGAATGGCCACCGGGGTGGCGCCGTGCCTGGTGACAGCCCGCTCCGCGGGCGACTCGGTCGGTCTGGACGCTGCCGCGCGGGCGGCGAACCTGGCCGGGCGGGTGATCTGGCTGCCCGCCGGGGCGCCACCTGCCGGGGCCGGCACTGTCATCGTCGATGACGTCCTGACCACCGGCGCCACCACATCGGCCGCGTGCAGGAGGCTGCGCGCCGCCGGTATCCGGGTCGATGCGGTGCTGGTTCTCGCGTCGGTTCCCGGGTGGATCGGCACCCGGTGACACCGGTGTCCGGAACGGGCCGGAAGCGCCCGTCGCCGGTCGGCTGTCGCGACACCGTCACACCTCCACCCGGCGGCGCTCGCGCAGCGCCTTCGGGAACAGGGCGCGCTGGGTGAGCCAGCCGCCGGCCGCGAGCGCGACCCACAGCAGGGTGCTGGTGATCTGCTCCGCTCCCGCCGCCGGGTCGCGGAGAAAGCCGAGCGTGCCGGGCCAGATCAGGCCGAAGGAGCCGAGGATCAGGCCCGCGCCGCCGATCGCGGTCGTCCACAACAGCACCCTGCTGCGGTAACGATCGGCGAGGAACCCGAACGCCACCGCGACGGCGATGACGAGGACGACCGTCACGGCGATGTTGCCCTGACCCGGTGTCAGGACCGCGGCCAGTCGCGCACCGATCAGCGATCCGGTGATGACCCCGACGAAGAACGCCGCGACCTTGAACACCAGCGTCACCAGCACCCAGGAGATGACCGCGCCGGCGGCCGCGATGATCAATGCGGTGCCCTCCGTCGCCCCGAAGATGTCGGCCAGCACCCAGCCGAGACCGAAGCCGGACGCCAGGATCGCGACGTGCAGCGATCCGACGCCGAAGAAGCACAGGACGATGCCCACCAGAACGATTGCCCAGCCCGACATGAGCCGCCCCCCACCGTTTCCGACTGCTGTGACAGAATGTCAGCGACAGATTACTGCACGTAGTGTTGCGACGGTTCGACGAGACGCACAGGGGCGTGCCGGCGGCGAGTCGGCACCCTGCGACTCCGATTGGCCATCGGCCGGCGGTGAGGGTGGCGATGGGGTGGGGGTCCGCCTTGCGCCGTTTTCGTCGGCAGGTAGGTTCGAAGCATCCCCGGGTAGCCCCGGACGCGTACCGGCTGGTCGGGAGAGCACCATTCGGGCGCGCGCCTGCAGGGGACCCGTCCCCTGCGAGACAGGAGGACTTGTGGACATCGTCGTCAAGGGCCGCAATGTGGAGGTTCCGGAGCACTTTCGTGTGCACGTCGCGGAGAAACTGACCCGCAGCGAACGCTATGACCCGAAGATCATCCGGGTGGACGTCGAACTCTCCCACGAGACCAACCGCCGCCAGTCGAAAACCTGCCAGCGCGTTCAGATCACCCTGGCCAGCCGTGGCCCGGCGATTCGCGCCGAGGCGAGCGCCGAGAGTTTCTATGCCGCACTGGATGCCGCTGTCACCAAACTCGAGGCCAGGCTCCGGCGGTCCGCCGATCGCCGCCACGACAGGCAGCACGGGCGGACGCCCATCGCCGCCGTCGCCACCACTCCCGACGAGATCCTCGCCGACGCAGTGCCGTCGGTCGCCAAGGCCACGACCAGTACCGCGGTGCTGGACGAGGACATCGACGACGCCTGGCTGGCATCGTCCGCGGATGCGGCCGGCGGGAACGGCTCCGCGGCGACCGTTGCCGACAGCGACGCCGACGACGACCTCGAGGACCGCTGGGCGGCCAGTGACGACGGGCCCGGCCGGGTCGTCCGCATCAAGGATCACCCGGCCGATCCGATCACGGTGGACCAGGCACTGTTCCAGATGGAGCTCGTTGGTCACGACTTCTATCTGTTCAACGACGTGGACACCCAGTTGCCGTCCGTCGTGTACCGGCGCAAGGGCTTCGACTACGGGCTGCTCCGGTTGACCTGATGCCGGTTGCTTGACCCCCGCGTCACCCGCGGTGCGCCTACCATGGTCACCGCTGGGCCCAATTCCGAGCCCGGTCGACTGTGTCGCAGCGGATGGCACAGGGGATGCCGATCGGCTGATGCCATTGCGGTGTCCTGCTGTCGTCCCAGACGCACTCGCCGCGACCAGCGGCGGGGCACGATTCAACCGAGGGTGAAACACGTGGTTCTTGGCAGACTGCTTCGCGTCGGCGAGGCGAAGACACTCAAACGGCTGCGCACGATCGCCAACCACATCAACGACGTCGAGAGCGACTACGTCGGGATGTCGGACGACGAACTGCGCGGTCAGACGGTGGCGTTCAAGGAACGCATTGCCAAGGGCGAGTCGACCGACGACATCCTGGTGGAGGCCTTCGCCGTCGTCCGCGAGGCCGCCAAACGCACCCTGGGACAGCGACACTTCGACGTCCAGCTAATGGGCGGCGCCGCCCTGCACCTCGGTGACATCGCCGAGATGAAGACCGGCGAGGGCAAGACACTGGTCTCCACCCTGCCCGCCTACCTCAACGCCCTCGAGGGCAGGGGTGTGCACGTCGTCACGGTCAACGACTACCTGGCCCAGCGGGACAGCGAGTGGATGGGCCGGGTGCACCGGTTCCTCGGCCTCGATGTCGACGTCATCCTGGCGCAGCAGACGCCCGAGGTGCGGCGGGCGGCCTACGGCGCGGACATCACCTACGGGACCAACAACGAGTTCGGGTTCGACTACCTGCGCGACAACATGGCGTGGTCGAAGAACGACCTGGTCCAGCGCGGCCACTTCTTCGCCATCGTCGACGAGGTCGACTCGATCCTGATCGACGAAGCGCGGACGCCGTTGATCATCTCCGGCCCGGCCGACCAGTCGTCGAAGTGGTACTCGGAGTTCGCCAGGCTCGTCCCGCGGCTGCACCGGGGCGGCGAGGGAGGGCTCGGTGGGGACTACGAGGTCGACGAGTCCAAGCGGACGGTGGGCGTCAGCGAGGAGGGCGTCGCCAAGGTCGAACAGGCACTCGGCATCGAGAACCTCTACGAGTCGGTCAACACGCCGCTGGTCGGGTTCCTCAACAACGCGCTCAAGGCCAAGGAACTCTACAAGAAGGACCGCGACTACATCGTCGTCTCCGGCGAGGTGCTGATCGTCGACGAGTTCACCGGCCGGGTACTGCACGGCCGGCGCTACAACGAGGGCATGCACCAGGCGATCGAGGCCAAAGAGGGCGTCGAGATCAAGGCCGAGAACCAGACCCTGGCGACGATTACCCTGCAGAACTACTTCCGGCTCTACGAGAAGCTCGCCGGGATGACAGGCACCGCCCAGACCGAGGCCGCCGAGCTGCACCAGACCTACAAGCTCGGCGTGGTGCCGATCCCGTCGAACAGGCCGATCCAGCGGCTGGACGAAGCGGACCTGATCTACAAGACCGAGGACGCCAAGTTCGACGCGGTCGTCGGCGACCTGGCCGAACGGCACGAGAAGGGCCAGCCGGTGCTGGTCGGCACCGCGTCGGTCGAGAAGTCCGAGTTGCTCTCGAAGCTGCTGCTGCGGGCCGGCGTCCCGCACGAGGTGCTGAACGCGAAGAACCACGCCCGGGAAGCGGCGATCATCGCGCAGGCGGGCCGGGCCGGTGCCGTCACCGTCGCGACCAACATGGCCGGCCGCGGCACCGACATCATCCTGGGCGGCAACGTCGACTTCAGTGCCGACCTCGACCTCCGGGCGAAGGGCCTGAGCCCGACCGAGACGCCCGAGGAGTACGAGGAGGCCTGGGCCGAGGCGGTCGAGGAGGCCAAGCGGCGTAGCGAGGCGGAGGCCGAGAAGGTCCGTGCTGCAGGCGGTTTGTACGTTCTCGGGACCGAGCGTCATGAGTCCCGGCGGATCGACAACCAGTTGCGCGGCCGGTCCGGCCGGCAGGGCGATCCGGGTGAGTCCCGCTTCTACCTCTCCCTCGGGGATGACCTGATGCGCCGGGTGGGCGGTGGCACCGTCGAGATGCTGATGACCCGTCTGAAGATGCCGGACGACGTGCCGATCGAGCACAGCTTCGTGTCTAAGGCGATCAAGAGCGCGCAGACCCAGGTCGAGCAGCAGAACTTCGAGATCCGCAAGAACGTGTTGAAGTACGACGAGGTGATGAACAAGCAGCGCACCGTCATCTACGAGGAGCGCCGCCGGGTCCTGGACGGTGAGGACCTGCACCTGCAGGTGCAGAACATGATCACCGATGTGATCACCGCGTACGTCGACGGTGCGACCGCCCAGGGTTATGCCGAGGACTGGGACACCGACACATTGTGGACGGCGCTGAAGACGCTGTACCCGATCTCGGTCACCCCGGAGTCCATCGCGGCCGAGCACGGCGACCTGACCAGGTCATCGTTGAAGGAAGCCGTGCTGAAGGACGCCCGCAAGGCGTGGAAGGCGAGGGAGGAGGCGCTCACCCCGCCGATCACCCGTGAGCTGGAGCGGCGCGTCGTGCTCTCGGTCCTGGACCGCAAATGGCGCGAGCACCTGTACGAGATGGACTACCTCAAGGAGGGCATCGGGCTCCGCGCGATGGCGCAGCGCGACCCGCTGGTCGAGTACCAGCGGGAGGGCTTCGACATGTTCGCGGCGATGCTCGACTCGCTCAAGGAGGAGTCGGTCGGTTTCCTCTACAACCTGCAGGTCCAGGTCGTGCCAGCGGGCGAGCAGGCTCAGCCCGCCGTGGCAGCCGATGGTGCCCCGGTGGTCACCGCGGCGTCCGCGGCGGCCACCGCCATCGCCGGCGGCGGGTCCAACGGCGCCGCCGCGGCTGCCGCACAGGCCCCGGCCGCTCCGGCGCCGGTCCGGCGCAGGGTCCGGCCGGTGGAGGCGCTGCCCACCGAGCAGAAGGCAGCCACGGTCGGCGTGACGGCGGGCGGCCCCGCGGCGCTGCGCGGCAAGGGCCTCGGTGGCCCGACGACGACGGCGCCCCTGACCTACAGCGGCCCGCAGGAGAACGGCGGCACCGAGACCCGGCGCGCCGGCGGCGGTCCGGTGAAGCAGGGCACGGCGACGGCGACGGGATCGAAGGAGCCGGGCCGCAATGCCCCGTGTCCCTGCGGGTCCGGGAAGAAGTACAAGCTCTGTCACGGGCGGCCGGGCGCACTCTGATCCGCTGGGTGCACTTCTCGGTGCGTGCGTGAACAGGCCGGTGGCGGGGCACAGCACCGGTGATGGAGGTGGTGACATGACCGATCCGCGCCGCAATGATGCAGGCCGCTATCCGGGCAGCAGTTATCCAGGCAGCAGTGATCCACGACGCGAAGGCGACCGGTTGCCGCGTGCTGACGCGGCCCAGGGCATCGACCACTGGGCCGAGCACGGCGTCGACGAGATGGCCGCTCGCGACGCGGCGGAGCGGGCCGAGCTCGGTGAGCCCGACCTGCGCCGTCCTGAATCCTGAGGCGGTCCGCCGTCCTGAAGAGTCAGCCGGTCGTTGCCAGCTGCGCCGGTTCCAGCGCACGCAACGCCGGGAGCAGGTCGGCGGCCGCGTCGAAGAACTTCCGCTGCTGGTCCCCGCCGATCTGGACGAGCGCCAGGTCGGTGTAGCCCGCCTCGAAGAACTTCCGCGCCGCGTCGACGACGGCCTGCAGGTCGTCGCCGCAGGGGATCTGCTCGGCGATGTCCTCGGGCGTGACGAAGCTGGACGCGGAGTCGAAGGCGGCGGTGCCCGGTAGTTCGGCGTTCACCTTCCAGCCGCCGGCACTCCACCGGAAGAGTTCGTGCGCGCGCTGGATCGCGGCCTTCTTGTCGGAGTCCCAGGAGATCGGCAGTTGCCCGACCTTGCGGGAGCGGCCGGCCGCCGGCTGCGCGTCCCCGTTCGACCTGCCCTGCCCCTTCGACTGAGCCCTGGCGCCGTCCCACCACTGGGCGAGCTGCGGCTCCGGGTCGATGCCCACCATCACCTGGGCCAGCGGTGCGAACAGCTCGCACGACTGGCGGCCGGACACCGCGAGGCCGATCGGCACCCGCTGCTCCGGCAGGTCCCAGATCTTCGCCGAGTCGACCTGGTAGTACCGGCCGTCGTAGTTGACGTAGCCCCCGTCGAACAGGGCGTTGATGATTTCGACCGCCTCCACCAGGCGGGCCTGCCGGGTGTTCGCCGCCGGCCACCCGCCGCCGATGATGTGCTCGTTGAGCGCCTCGCCCGCGCCCAGCCCGAGGGTGAACCGGTTCTCGGAGATCAACTGCAGGGTCGCCGCCTGCTGGGCGACGACGGCCGGGTGATAGCGGAACGTCGGTGCGGTCACGTACGTCATCAGCCCGATCGACGACGTCGCGTTGGCGACGGCGCCGAGGGTCACCCACGCGTTCGGTGCGTGTCCCATCTCGTCCAGCCACGGGAAGTAGTGGTCGCTGGAGACCGCGAAATCGAAGCCGGCGCGTTCGGCTTCGACGGCGTGCTGGATCAGCTCGCGGGGCCCGGCCTGTTCTGTCATCAGGGTGTATCCGATGGATGCCATGAAACCATCGTGACACGACGTCAATGCCGTGTGCCACAAAGGTTTTCGTAACCGATGCAGTGCACCGGCGGCGTTTCGGCGGCTGCCCACCGGGGAACAGCCAGCTGTTTGCTCGGCGGTTCGGTTCGCACCTTTTGTCTCAGGGGATCACGATGGTGCTCTTTCCCATGACAGTGGTGCCCAGCCGTGAGAGGGGTGCCCAGCCGTGAGAGGTGGCCATGGCACTGCCGGACGGATCTCGTGGCAACGTCGTCGAGTTGCGGGTGCACGGCGTCTCCGGCACGCCCCCCGAGGAGTTGCTCGACCGTCAACTGGTGCGCCAGGTGGCGGGCGACAAGACCGCCGGCTTCTACCGGCCGAGGCTGCGGGAGGAGTGGCGGGACCGGCCGACCAACGACCCCGGTTCGGACTCCGAGCCGTACGACGTCAGCGATGACACCCTGCCCCCGCCGCTGTTGGAGGGGTACTCCTGGGGCGGCCTGACCTCCGGGTCGCCGTCCCGGGCGCTGTGGCTGATCCTGCTGCCGTTCACCCTGATCAACGTCGCGCCGCGGATGCGGCCGATCCCGGGAAGCGGGCCGGACGACTACCGGCGGTCGGCGTGGACGGTGTGGTTCCTGTGCCGGCTGATGGCCGTCGGCCTGACGGTGACGATCACGCTGGGCGCCGTCGGCGTCGGCCTGGACATCCTGGCGTGGCAGTGCGGGGGCGGTTGCGCTGAATTGCCGTGGCCACTGTCGGCGATGTTCGTCGACAGCTCGCCCGGGTGGCGCGTGCTGTGGGGAACCGTTCTGCCGCTGTCGGTGCTGTCGGTGCTGGCGGTGCTCAGCTGGCGGAAGTCGGTGCAGTACGACCTGATCCGGCCCATCGGGATGGCAGCCCCCGTCGAGGACAGCGCCGAGATCGGCGTGCCGGCCGAACCGCGCCTGGCCGACCCCGAGTTCTGGTACGGCCGATATCCGGTGAGCAGGCTGCGCCATCTGCACCTACAGGCCGGTGTCGGCACGGTCGGAACCGCTCTCGTCGTCTCCGCGTCGAACTCGCCGCTGCGGCCGGTGGGATTGGTGCTCGCGGGTCTGATCGGCCTGGGCATCGTCGCCGGGTTGGCCTGGCCGGGACTGTTGCGGCGGGCGGAGGTCCCCGGCGACGATGCCGACAGCCGGCCGACCAGGATGGCGCGGTACCGCAACACCGGCTGGATCCTGCTGATCTGGCTGCCGGTCGCGGGCATCCTGCTGGTCGGTCTGCTGCTGCCCCATGACCTGGGCGGCGAGATGCCCGGGTACGACGCAGCCATCACCGCCTGGTTCACCGGCGAGACGCTGCTCGCGATCCTGGTGTTCCTGCTGGTCGCTGCTATGGCCCTGCGGGAGCGGCCACGCACGCCGCGAAGGGCGATGGGCGGAATGGGAACCGCCGTCATGACGGTGCTCGCGCTGTACCTGGGTGCGGTGTTGACCTCGGGTTTCGTCATCCTGTCGGCTGCGTGGATCACCTCGTCGACGCCGTGGATCGGTATTGGCGACGTGGAGGCGTTGCTGCTGCCGGACAGCGCGATCAAGGTGCCGGACTCGCTGTCCTCCGCCGGGCTCAGCGCATTCCTGGTGGCCGTCATCGTGCTGGCCACGCTGCTGGTGGTCGGTGTGCACGCCGCCTGGATGTGGGTCCGCGGCGGGGCGGCCGCGGATCGCACCGCTGCCGCCCGCGCGGCGGTCGAGGCCAAAGTGCTGTACCCGCAACGCTTCGCCCGGCATAAGGCGGGAACGATCGCGCGCCGGCGGACGATGATCTCCCGGGCGATCTGGATGGCCCGGCGGGTCGACTACCTGTCGGCGCTGCTGGCGGCCCTGGTGCTCTCGATCGGTGCGCTGGTCGGCGTACTGACCTTGCTCTACGGCTTCGGGGTCGGCGTGACCGGTGAGGCCATCGTGTCCGGCACGAACCTGCGGCTGCCGTGGTTCCTCGGTATGGCGACGATCAACGCGATCGCCATCGGCGTCTGGCTGATCGGCGTCCTGGCGGTCGGCACGGTTTTGATCGGGGCCGCGGCATTCCGGGTCCCGAAGACCCGCAAGGCGGTCGGGATCCTCTGGGACATCGGCTCTTTCTGGCCCCGTGACGTCCACCCGCTGGCCCCGCCGTGTTATGCCGAACGCGCGGTCCCGGAGCTGGCGATGCGGCTGGCCGCGCACGCGGCGATGGTGTCGGGCACCGAGATGATCCCGGCGCTCAGGGGTGACGGCGGTGACGGCCCGGCGGAACCACCGGCCGGCCTGGTGGTGCTGGCTGGGCACAGTCAGGGCACGGTGATCTCGATGGCTGCGCTGCTGGGTCCCGGTCGCGGCGCGGCCCGGCACACCGCGCTGTTGACGTTCGGGACCGTGTTGCGCCGGCTCTACGCCCGGTTCTTCCCGCTGTACTTCTCGGCGGGCGCCTTCGCATCGCTCTCGCGCCGGCTCGGCGAACCGCCTGACGCGGCCACGAGTCCGTGGGACAGCGAACACCCGGGGGTGGTCGCCGCCCAGGTCCGGTGGCGAAACCTGTGGCGGCGGACGGACTATCTCGGCGGGAAGGTTGGCAACCCGCTCTCTCCGGCGACGGAGCCCGCCGGTTCGGCCGGGCCGGACAGGGCCCGCGGAGTGGCGCAGCTCGACGTGGAGATGGTGGATCCGCAGTTCCTGCCAGGCAGGGGCGACAGCACCATGCCGACCGCGGGCCGGCATTCGAACTTCACCCGGGATCCGGATTTCCAGGCCGTGCTGATGCGCCTGATCCAGATCTCCTTCGATGCGCTGGGGCCAGCCACGATTGACCCGGCGGTGCCCGACCCGGTCCGCCCGGCAGGCCCCGTCCGCGACGACCTGATGAATCCCACCGAAACGATGGTGTGACCGACGACCTCGATCGGCAACCTCGATCGGCACAGTGCGTCACCCGAGTTCCAGGGCCGTGATGCGCCATCGCCCGTCCACCCCTTCGATCCGGAAGGCCATGGCCCGCACCCGATCCGCCCGCCGGAAGGCGGCGCTGACCTCGGCGACCCCGTCGGCCGGTTCGCACACCCGCACGTTCAGCAGGTGCGGTAACGCCAGTGCACCGGCGGACGGACGCTGGGCGAGCCCGGCGTAGACATCGGGAGCGCAGTGCACCCGCAGTTGTGCGATCGGACGCCGACCGGACAGCACCTCGATCAACGCCCGGGCGAAGACCGGGCCCGTCCTTGCCGCCGGCGGCAGCGAACCGGTGCCGGTGCGCTGGACACCGACGTCGGACTCCGATGACCACGGCGGTACACCGACCGCCGCGATCGAGTTCGCCCGGCCGGTTGCCCGCGTTGTGCCGGCGGTGGCTGTCCGCTCCGGCAGCACCCGACCACCCAGGGCGGTGGGCACCGCGTGGAACGGCACGCCAACGGTCAACCGGGCCGCCGACCCCGGGCCGCCGACCGACATCGACCCGTCACCGCGCGCTTCTGCGGGCAGTTGCCGCGCGTCGAGTTCGTCGTCGAACGGCGGCTCGCATGGGGGGACAGGTGTCAGGTACGGCAATCGACTCGACAGGGGCGTCCCGGTGTCGGGTGGTGCAGCGACGGCGGCGGTCATGTCAGCCCGTTCTGGAAGTCGGCGGCAGTAGCAACTGCCCTGGTCGGATGAGGTCCGGATCGGCGCCGATGGTGTCGGAGTTGGCGACATACCAGGCACGCCAGGCGGTGTCGGTCTCCACGTCGGTCGCGTTCGCCGGGAGAAAGCGGTGGGCGATCGACCACAGGCTGTCCCCGGCGCGAACGGTCACCGGCGCCATCCGGGTGGGAGCGGCGGTGGGGCTGATGGCTGGGCCGGCCCGCGTGATCGGTGCCGGTGCGTGTGCCGGTGCGGGTGCAGGGGCAGGCGTGACCTCGGGCGCCGGTGCTTCGGCCGGGGACGATGCAGCGGCCGGCGACGGCGTAGCGGCCGGCGACGGTGTTGCGCCCGAGGGCGGTGTTGCGCCCGAGGGCGGTGTTGCGCCCGAGGGCGGTGTTGCGGCCGGGGCGGGGGCGCGCGCAGCAGGGGTAGGCGCGCCGGTCGCTGCCGACGTGACTTCGGCCGCCCCGGTGTCCGGCCAGTCGATGCTCATCGAGGTGATCACGCGGTCCGAGCCCGCCCCGCCCGAAGCGCCGCCGCCGTCGACCGGTGTCAGACCGGCGGCGCACGCCCCGGTCCCGGAGAGCAACGTCAGCCCGACCGCAGCCGCGACGACCCTCGCTGCGGTCCAGGGCGCGAGTCGTCGCAGCAACGCGCGGCCGCCGCGCCCGGCCCTACCAGGCAGTCGGCCAAGCAGAGCCGTTGCAACGATCGACAGCTGCCAGCCCAGCAGCGCCCACACCGTCACGCCAGCCGCGGACAGCAGTGCCTGCTCGATCGCCGAGCCGGTGATGGCCGATGTCGAGCCGGTCAGCGCGAAAGGGCCGGGGAGCAGCAGGGTGAGCCCGCCGAGTCCTGCGAGGCCGGCCGCGACGGCAGCGACAGCGGTGCGCCGCTCAGCAGTGGCGCCCGCTGCGGCGGAAGCCGGCGCTGCCCACGAGTACCTTCGTTTGATGTCATTTGACATTGTTTGAGTGAAGATGACCCCAGCAGTTTCTGTCAAGTACGGTGAAGCGGACCTGAACAACACGCCGCACGACACGCCCGGAACGGAGTGAGCCGATGCGGTGGGAGCGTTTGTTCGCCGATCTGGAGGCGCTCTTCACCGAGATGGCGGACGCGGAGGCGGCCGCGGAACATGCCGACCGGGAACGCGTCGCTATCGGCGCCATCCGCTCGCTGCAACGCCTGGGGGGCTCCGTCGGCGCCGTTGTTCGCCTGCACCTGGCCGGTGGAGCGTTGATCGACGGAACGCTGCGCACGGTGGGTGCCGACTGGCTGCTGATCGAGGAGGGCATGGGCCGCGACTGCCTGGTCGCGTGGGATGCGGTTGTCGCGGTCGGCGGGCTGACGACGGCGACCGCCGCGCCCGCCACCGGTCTCGACCGGCGACTGGACCTCCGGCGGGCCCTGCGCGGCTTGGCTCGCGACCGGGCGCCGGTGGCCATCGCGCTGAGCGGTTGGGCGGGCGGCGTCGTCGACTCGATGGCGCCGTCCACGACGGGCTCGGCCGAGGTCGTCGGCACCATCGACCGCGTCGGGGCCGACTTCCTCGAGGTGGCCGTCCATGCCGCGTGGGAGCCGAGAAGGTCGGGGGCGGTACGGGCGGTCGTGCTCGTCCCGCTCCGTGCGGTGATGCTGGTCCGCGCCGTTCCGTTGGGCTGACGGCGTGCGGGACCAACCGCAAAATTTGACCGGATAAGTATCCGATGTCGGAGCCCAGCTGCCCGATGCGTGCCCGAATGTCCTTGGGGTTGCCGGGTTTTCGTCGCGGCCTGACGATGACTCCGCGCGTTCGGGCGGCGTTGCCCGGGCAGAAACTGGGAGGTCGGATGAACCGTTCTCGAAGGTCGTCGTGGCGGGTGGCGGGTGGCGTCTCGTTCGGTGTCATCGCGATCGCGGCGTCATCGGCGATGGTGCTGTCGATGGCACCGGTCGTCACGCCTGTCGACAACACCGGCGATGACGCGGCCGGGGCCAGCCAACAGGCGGCTTCCGGCGGCTGGAAACACCGGGCCCGCAACGTGATCTTCATCCAGGGTGACGGCATGGGGATCGCTCACCGGGAACTGATCCGGCTGGCCACCAAGGGCCAGGACGGTGAGCTGGCGATGAACCGGATGGACTACGCGGGCTTCGTGCACACCGACTCTGCCGATCCCGAGGAGGCCGTCACCGATTCCGCTGCGGCCGCCACCGCGTATGCGAGCGGAGTTCGGAGTTACAACGGCGCCATCGGCGTGGACGTCGACGGCAACAGCGTGCCGACGCTGCTCGAGCAGGCCCGGGCGGCCGGCAAGGCGACCGGTCTGGTGACGACCTCGCAGGTGACCGACGCCTCGCCGGCGGCGTTCGCCTCACATGTGCTGGATCGCGGGGAGCAGAGCGAGATCGCCCGGCAGATCATCGAGGAGACGAAGGTCGACCTCGTGCTCGGCGGCGGTGAGGACTGGTGGTACCCGGCCGGGAACGCCGGTGCCTGGCCGGACAATCCGCCGAAGGATCCGACCGAGCAGAGCAAGGGCACCGAGGGCAATCTCGTTCAGCGGGCCAGGCAACTGGGCTACCGGTACGTCCGGAACGCCACACAACTGAGCACGGTGCGCAGGACGCCGGTCCTGGGCCTGTTCGCCAACGAGGAGATGTTCGAACACCACAACGAGGGGGAGGGCGACCTCTACGAACCGACCGTCCCGCTCAAGACCATGTCCCGGAAGGCTCTCGACCTGCTGTCCCGTGATCGCGACGGCTTCTTCCTCTTCATCGAGGAGGAGGGCATCGACGAGATGGCCCATCACAGCAACACCAAGCTGACCGTCAAGTCCGGCCAGGCTCTCGACCAAACGGTTGCGCTGGCACTGCGTTTCGCGTCCCGGACCCCGGGAACGCTGGTGCTGGTGGTGGGTGACCACGAGACCGGCGGGCTGGCCATCGAGAATGTCGATCCCGAGGACGAGAACGGCCAGGGCGAGCAGTCCGAGGACCAGATCGCCATAGCCAACTCCGATCTGATGATGAGCGTCGACTGGACGACCGGCGGACACACCGGTGCGGCGACGCCGATCACCGCGCAGGGTCCGGGCGCCGAGCGGCTGGGCAAGGTGCTGAAGAACACGGACGTGCACGACGCCGTCCTGCGAGCGATGGGGCTGCCGCGGCGATAGGCGGTCGTCAACTCGAGAAGTCAACGGGCGGCGGGACCGGACAACGGACCCGCCGCCCGTTGTGCTGCACCGGGCTGATTATGAGGTGACGTCACTCGGCAACGATGACGGCAACTCCGACAGGTTCGACGCCGTCCGCCGGTACGCCTGCTCGATGTACTCCTCGAGCTTCGAGCGCTCCACCCGCCACTGGTTGCGACCGCCGATCTGGATGCCCTGTAATTCGCCGCTGCGCACCAGCGCGTAGGTCTGCGACGCGGAGATGTTCAGGATCTCTGCGACGTCGGCGAGGGTGAGGAAGCGTTCCGCCGTCATCGACCGTTCCTTCCTTCGGTACTGATCCGGGTGGTACTGATCCGGGTGGTGCTGATTTCGGCGGTGTCGATCGGGGCGGTATTGATTGCAGCAGTATTCGTACGCATCATCTTCACCCTCCTGACGTCAGCGCATTCGATCAGCTTTGAGCGCGCTTGATCTTTGCTGATGTAGTTTGCCATGAGACGGCTCGTCCGGTGTAGCCGGTAGAGCGTGTTGTGCACAGATTCCGGCGCACCAGCGCCTTCCCCATCGAGAGGGTTGGAGCGCATGGGTATTCCGGTGGCGCCGACGCCGCGACGACTGTCCCGGCCGAAGTGGCTCAATGTGCGTGTGGTCGGTGGAATCCTGCTCGTGATCGCTGCGGTCGTCGTCGGAGCGAGGGTGGTCGGGGCGAGCTCGCAGACTGCCCCGGTGTGGACGGCGGGACGCGACCTGGCCGTGGGAACGGTGCTGGGACCCGACGATCTGACCGCGGCCGATGTGAACCTGGGCACGAACACCGACCTCTACCTGACCACGGACTCGGCGTCGCTGATCGGTCGGACGGTCATCACCCCGCTGTCGGCCGGCGAGCTGCTCGCCGCCTCGGCGGTGGAGGAATCCGCCGCCGGGCGGGTGGTCGCCATCGGCGTCGAACCGGACAACATGCCGCCGGGCGTCGACCACGGGTCCACGGTCGACCTGTACCTGACCACCGGCGGCGGCGCCGGCGCGGAATCGACGGCCACCACCGAACTGATCGGGCGCGACCTCACCGTGCAGTCGTTGCTGGCACCGGCGTCCGGTGGACTCTCCGGTGCCACGTCCAATCGCTACCAGCTGTCGGTGTTGCTCGCCGCCGACAGCGCGGACCGGTTGGTCAGGATTCTGCCGACGGGAAACCCGATCGTCGTCCTGGTCAGCGGCTGATGGTGACCGGTCTGCTGACCGCGGGAAGCGGTCAGAACTGGGAGAACGACCTGGTGGCGGCGCTCGACCGGCCCGGCTCGTCGATGACCGTGCTCCGCCGCTGCGTCGACATCGGTGACGTGCTGGCCTTGGCCACCACCGGGCAGGCCGCGGTGGCGATCGTGTCCGCCGACCTCCGGCGGCTCGACTCCGAGGCGGTCACCCGCCTGCGCACGTCGGGGGTGGCGGTCGTCGGCGTCTGCTCCGCGGTGGACCAGCGATCCCGCGAACGGCTGGACCGGATCGGGATCAGCTCGATCGTCGCCGACGATGCCGGCACCGACGCCGTGCTGTCGGCGGCGCGGTCGGCCGTCACCGAGCTGGCCTCGAGAAGGCAAGCGGCGCCGGGGATCTCGGACCCGCGGCGGGCGCTGCCGCCCGTCGGTGCGGTGAACGGCACGGATCTTCCCGATCCGCCGAGTCGGGTGGTGGGCCGCGTGGTGGCGGTCTGGGGCCCGACCGGGGCACCCGGCAGGACAACCGTCGCGGGCGCGCTGGCCGTCGAGGCCGCCAGGTCCGGAACGTCGACGTTGCTGGTGGATGCCGATGTGTACGGCGGTGTCATCGCATCGGCTTTCGGGCTGCTGGACGAATCACCCGGGTTGGCCGGCGCCTGCCGGCTGGCCGCCAACGGGCGGCTCGACCTGGCGTCGATGACGGCGTTGTGCTGGTCGCTGGAGGACGACCTCCGGTTGCTGACCGGGATATCCCGGGCCGACAGGTGGCCGGAGGTGCGTCCGTCGGCCATCCCGGGTGTACTCGAGGTCGCCCGTTCGATGGCCCCGCTGACCGTCGTCGACTGCGCGTTCGCGCTCGAGGCCGACGAGGAGATCAGTTACGACACCATGGCCCCGCGGCGCAACGGCGCGACGCTCGCGGTGCTGGCCGCGGCCGATGTCGTGCTCGCGGTCGGGTCGTGCGATCCGGCCGGCCTCGAGCGGTTGATCCGCGGGCTGGCCGAGCTGGCCGAGACGCTGCCCGGAACAAACCCGCGGGTGGTGCTGAACCGGTGCCGGCCCTCGGTCGGCTCCATCGACCAGGCCGCAGCCGCGGTCGACAGATTCGCCGGGGCGACCGTTGCCGGACGGCTGCCCGAGGACCGCGCAGGAACCGACAGTGCTTGGCGCGCAGGGGTTTCGCTCGCAGAGGCAGCACCACGGTCGCCGCTGCGGGCAGCCGTCAGGGAGCTGCTGGGCGCGGTACTGCCCGCGACGTGATCCCGGACCGGGCAACCGCCTGACCCTGGGAGATGATGACGGCGTGGGGCATCCGCCAGAAATGACCGATCCGTCACCGGCCACAGTCAGCTTCCGGTCGCCGGACGGCACCGCGGCCCGGCCCACCGGCGGCGGATGGACGCTGATCAGCCGGGTGCAGTGGGAACAACCGGACGGCGCAACCGGTACCTGGGAATCACGCCAGGCCCGTAAACGTGGCTTCATCGAGATCGTCCGTGACGGCGTCGCCGAGCGGATCAGGGTTCGGCCCGCGCACGCCGTGCGGCTCGCCCGGTGCAATGCGGTGTCCGGGGTGTCCTTCTTTCTCGGCGGAGCGCTGTTCACCCTCGGTGCAGTGCTCAGTCAGCTGTCGTCCGCGAGCATGACCACCATCGACTGGACCTTCCTGATCGGCGGCTTCTTCTTCTCGACCGGCGCCTATGCCGGCTTGGTCCAGGCCATCAACTCGCCCCGCAGCGTCGGCGCGGACGGCGCGCTGCAGGAGAGCCGGTGGCGATGGTGGGCGTACGAGCCGAGCCGCGCGGGCTGGCTGACCGCGTTCGTGCTGTTCGCCGGGACGCTGGCCTTCGCCGTCAGCCTGATCGATGCGTTCCTGACCGACCTCGCGCAACAGCAGATCGACAGGTTGATCTGGGCGCCCGAGATGGTCGGCTGCGTGCTGTTCCTGATCAGCGGGCACATCGCGATCATCGAGGTCTGCCACGGCCGCTTCCGTCTCCTGCCACGCTCGCTCTCCTGGTGGCTCGTCACGGTCAACCAGCTGGGTTCGTGGCTGTTCCTGCTCTCCGGACTCGCCGCGTTCGTCCGGCCGGCCACCGGCACCGTGATCAACGTGGCCGTCATCAACTGGGGAACCGCGCTCGGCGCAGCATGTTTCAGTGCCGCGGGCGTCGCGCAGCTGTTCGAGCGACCTGAGCCTGCGCCAACGGCGACCAAGCGGTAGCGCCGGGACGCTCCCACGACGGGCGTTGTGCAAGACGGCTGTGGCAAACGGGCGCTGTGGCAAAACGGGCGCTGTGTCACGATGGCCCCATGACCGACCGGCTGTCTGCGACGGATGCGTCGTTCCTGTACGCCGAGGACGCCGGGATCCCGATGCACGTCGGCGGTGTCGTCATTCTCGAACCACACCGGGACGGCCCGGAGATCGCGTACGCGGAGATCATGAACCTGATCGAGTCGCGTCTCGCGCTGGTGCCGCGGTACCGGCAGAAGGTGCGGTTCGTTCCCGGTCGGCTCGCCAGGCCGGTCTGGGTGGACGACGAGGATTTCGACCTGACCTACCACGTCCGGCGCTCCGCGCTACCGCGGCCCGGGACCGATGCGGAGCTGAACGAGCTGGTCGGCCGGCTCATCTCCCGCCCGCTGGACCGCAGCCGCCCGCTGTGGGAGGTGTACGTCATCGAGGGGCTGACCGGTGGCCGGGTCGCGCTGGTCAACAAGACCCATCATGCGATGGTCGACCGGATCGGTGCCGTCGATGTCGCCGCCGCGATCCTGGACACCAACCGGCGGCCGCGCGATCTGCCGGACCAGCCGTGGATCCCCAACCCGTCACCCAGCGACATCGACCTGGTCGTCGACGCCATCGCCGATCTGACCTCCCGCCCGACCGAGGCCTGGGACATCGCCAGGCTCGCCGCACAGGACGTCGGCTCGATGATGACCAGGGTGGTGGGCGCGGCGGGCAGCGCGTTCGAGGTGGTCCGCCGGGCGGTGATCCCGGCCCCGCGCTCGCTGCTGAACGACGCCCGTAGCGTGCAGCGCCGGTTCGCGACCGTGCAGGCAGACCTGCAGGACTTCAAGAAGGTGCGCAAGGCGCACGGCGGTTCGGTGAACGATGTGATCCTCACGGTGATCACCGGCGCCCTGCGCTCGTGGCTGTTGTCCCGCGGGGAGGCCGTCACGGCCCACACCGTCGTGCGGGCGATGGTCCCGGTGTCGGTGGCGCCCGTGCCGGGGGAGGACAGCGGCTCGGTCGCGTCCTATCTCATCGACCTGCCGGTGGCGGAACCGAACCCCGCCATGCGGTTGCACCAGGTGTCGTTCGCGATGGGCGGTTATCTGGATTCCGGGAACCCGGTCGGCGCCGACCGGCTCATCGGGCTCGGGCGTTTCGCCCCGCCGACGCTGCACGCGCTGGGTGCCAGGGTGGCGGGCCAGATCTCGAAGCGTATGTACAACGTGTTGATCACCAACGTGCCCGGCCCCCAGGTGCCGCTGTTCGCGGCCGGCTTCGAGGTGGACGCGATGTATCCAGTCGCCCCGCTCGGCCTCGGCCAGGCGCTCGCCGTGTCCTGCACCTCGTACAACGGCAAGGTGTTCTTCGGGGTGACGGCCGATCGGGACGCCATCCCGGACGTCGAGGAATTCGCCGATCAGATCACGGAGGCCATCGACGAGGTGATGTCGACGGTCCCGCGGAAGGCCGGTGCGCCCGCATCCGGTCCCCGGCCGCGGGGTCGCTCGCGGACGTCGTCATGAGGGTTTATCTGCCGGGCACCGTGTCCCGGGTTCGCCAGGCACTGGAGGCGGGTTCGGTCCGGGTTCTCTCCGGCGTCGGGTTCGCGGTGACCGAACCGCTCCGGCTGGAGTACCCGGACTGGTCCGAGGAGGACCTCGAGTACCTCGCCATGCAGGACGCGTCGCGCGCGTCACTGCGCCTGCTGGCGGCGGCCGACGCGGACGAGCCGGCGCTGCGGGTGGTGATCGCCGCTGACGTGGACGACGCCGATGTGACCCCCCGGCCGGAGGCGGACCGGGCGGTCGTCGCTGTCCGGGGCCAGGTCGAGTGGTCGCGGGTCGCTGCGGTGCACGTCGACGGGGCGGACGCGATGGACGCCGTTGCGGAGGCGGCGGAACTCATCGATGCGGCCGACCTGGGCGACCACGACGCCGAGTTCGCGCTCGGCTCCGCGGAGGATTTCGACCTGGCCTGGTACGCGCCCGGCGAGATCCGCTACCTGGTCGAGGAACTGTCCGACGGTCGCTGAGCCGCCGCGTGCCCGGCGCCCTGAAGGGGAACAGCAGAACCCATGACGCTGCGTTTCGTGCAATGGACCATCGACGTCCAGGACGTCGGGAAGATGGCTGCATTCTGGTCGGGCGCGCTCGGCTACCGGGCTGAACAGGGCGGCGACGGCAGCGCGAAGCTGTATCCGCCCGCTGATGCCCCACCGGATGTACCGACGGTCTGGCTACAGGGCTCGGGCACCGAAAAGATCGTGAAGAACCGAAACCACCCCGACCTCCGGCCCGCCGACGGTGACGTGGAGGCCGAGGTCGACCGGTTGATCGCGCTGGGTGCGCGCCGGGTCGACATCGGGCAGCGGGACAGCGACCCGTTCGTGGTGCTGGCCGACCCGGAGGGCAACGAATTCTGTGTCCTGCGCCGGGAGCCGCGCCGCGCCGGATGAGCGCATTAGGTCAGCGCCGCCGGATCAGCGCCGCCGGATGAGCGCCGCCGGATGAGCGCCGCCGGATGAGCGCCGTCGAATGAGTGCCCCCCCAATAACCGCGACGTCATGAGCTGAACGCACGAAAAAGCCCGGCCGACATGGTGTCGGCCGGGCTTCTCAAGAGTTCGGGTGCAGTTGTGCAGACCCATTGTTCAAGCCGGGGTCAGTCGGCGTTCCGGACGAACTCCAGCTCGAGGTCGATCTCGACCTTGTCCGAGACGACGGCATTGCCGGCGCCGAAGGCGGCATCAAAGCTGACGCCGTAGCTCTTGCGGCTGATCGAGGTCTTCGCGGAGAACCCTGCGCGGGTCCCGCCGTAGGCGTCGACGGTCTCGCCCAGGAACTCGACGTCCAGGTCGACCGGCTGGGTGGTGCCGCGGATGGTCAGGTTGCCGGCCAGCACGAACTCTTCGCCGTCGACGCTCTTCACACCGGTGGAGACAAAGGTCAGCGAGGGGTGGTTCTCGACGTCGAGGAAATCGGCCGAGCGGACGTGGGCGTCACGCTGCTCCTGCTTGGTGTCGACGCTCGCGGCGTCGATCTCAGCGGTGACAGCGGCATCGGCCACGCCGTTCTCGCCCACCACGAGGGTGGCGCTCTTGACCGCGAAGGTGCCCTTGGCCTTGCCGACGGCCATGTGGCGGACCTTGAACGAGACGTCCGAGTGAACGGCGTCGACGGTCCAGGTGCCGGCGGTCAGGGTGGGAGTGGTGACTGCGGTGCTCATGGTGGTTCCTTCCGAAGCGGTGGAGTCGCGGTTACATGAACCTTCAACAAAGCTTCCGGCAGTCTATTCCCCGGTAGTGGACTCGTCATCTACTTCGGCGACCACACAGGGTGTGACGATGGTCACAGTGCGGAGCCGGTACTGCCTTCTGTGGGCTCCCCGCCGACGTCGGCCGCCGCGTCGCCGGCTGTGTTGTCTGAAAGGTCGTCGCTGCCGGCCAATGAGGCCAGCAGGCGACGGAACGAGGCCAGCCGGCCGGGGCTCGAGTTGCCCGCGGCGACGAAGGCATCCAGCGCGCAGCCGACCCCGGTGGTGTCGGTGCCGCCCCCGGCGCCGGTGTGGTCACAGTTCGGCGGGCAGTTCACCGTCGCCGGAAGCAGATCGTCGAACGTCTCCAGCACGTCGTCCGGCGTGACGTGGGCCAGTCCGAAGGACCGCACCCCGGGGGTGTCGATGACCCAGCCGCCGGCCCGCAGCGGCAGCGCGATGGCCGATGTCGACGTGTGCCGGCCCTTGCCCACACCGGTGACCGAGCCCGTCGCCCGCTGGGCATCCGGGACCAGGGCATTGACCAGGGTCGACTTACCGACGCCGGAGTGGCCGATCATCACCGAGATCGACCGGTCCAGCCGCTCGCGTACCTCGTCGATGCCCGCCACCGCCCGCTGTCCGTCGTCGGACGCGGTGCGCCTGGTCACCAGGATCGGCAGGTCGAGGTCGGCGTAGATGCGCTCCAGCGGCTCCGGATCGGCGAGGTCTGCCTTCGTCAGCACCAAGACGGCCTCGAGGTTGCCGGTATAGGCCGCGACCAGGCAACGGTCGATGAAGCCGGTCCGCGGCACCGGGTCGGCCAGCGCGCAGACGATCACCAGCTGGTCGGCGTTCGCCACCAGAACCCGTTCGGCCGTGTCGGTGTCGTCCGCGGAGCGGCGCAGCACACTGCGCCGCGGCGCGATCCGGACGATCCGTGCCAGGGTGTCCGGCGCGCCGTCGGTGTCGCCCACCAGGTCCACCATGTCGCCGACGGCCACGGCGCGGCGGCCGAGTTCGCGGGCCCGCATCGCATGCACCACGTGCGCCCGGCGGGTGCCCTCCTCGACCAGGCAGGTGTACCGCCCGCGGTCCACCGTCGTGACGAAGCCGCTCACCGCATCGGTATGCGTGGGTCGGGTCTTGGTCCGCGGCCGTGAGCCGCGGGTGGGACGCACCCGGACGTCGTCGTTGTCCCAGTTCTCGCCGAGTTTGCTCAGGTCGCCACCCCCGGTGACGGCGCGGCGGCGGCCGTCAGCATGCGGAGCCACATGTCCTCGAATCCGGGCAGCGTCTTGGCGGTCGTGGCGATGTCGTCCACCACGACGCCGGGCACCCGCAGGCCGACGATCGCGCCGGCCGTCGCCATCCGATGGTCGGCATGGGAGCGCCAGATGCCGCCGTGCAGCGTCCGCGGCCGGATCGTCAGCGAGTCGGCCTCCTCCCGGACGTCGCCGCCGAGCGCCGTGATGTTGCCCGCGATGGCCGCCAGCCGGTCGGTCTCGTGCCCCCGCAGATGTCCGATGCCACGCAGGACGCTCGGTCCATCGGCGAACAGCGCGACGGCCGCGATCGTCGGCGTCAGCTCTCCGACGTCGTGCAGGTCGGCGTCCAGACCCTGCAGGGTCGTCGGGCCGCTGACCGTCACACCGTCGTCGGCCAGGGTGACCCCGGCACCCATCGCTGCCAGGATGCCGCGGATGGCGTCCCCGGCCTGGTCGGTGGCGGCCGGCCAGTGCGGCACCGTGACGGTGCCGGCGGTGATCGCCGCGGCGGCGAGAAACGGTGTGGCATTGGACAGGTCGGGTTCGATGACGGCGGTCCACGGGGCGACCGGTCCCGGCTTGACCGTCCACTCGTCCGGCGCCGAGTCGTCAACGGACACCCCGACGGACCGCAGGTTCGCGACCGTCATGGCGATGTGCGGGATCGACGGGAGCGGCCCGCCGCGGTGCACCACCCGGACGCCGTCGATGAACGACGCGCCGGACAGCAGCAGTCCGGAGACGAACTGGGAGGACGCGCTGGCGTCGATGTGCACGGTCCCGCCGGCGAGCGAGCCGGTGCCGCGGACGACGAACGGCAACCGGTCGCCGTCGATGTCGGCGCCCAGCGACCGGAGGGCGTCCAGCACCGTGGCCATCGGCCGGCGCCGGGCCGCGGGATCACCGTCGAAGGTGACGGACCCCTGTGCGACGGCGGCCAGCGCCGGCAGGAATCGCATCACGGTGCCGGCCAGCCCGCAGTCGACCGTTGCCGGCCCGGCCAGCCGCCGCGGCTGGACGCGCCAGTCGAGCTTTCCGTCACCGTCGTCGGTGATCAGGGTGCCCATCGCCCGCAGTCCGGCCGCCATCAGGTCGGTGTCCCGACTGCGCAGCGGCGCGATGACGGCAGAGTCCGAGGTGGCCTGGGCGGCCAGCACGAGGGCGCGGTTCGTCAACGACTTCGAACCCGGCACCGCCACCGTCGCGCGCACCGGCCGGTCGGCGAGCGGCGCCCGCCAACCGCCGTCGCCGGCAGCGCCGGACTCTCTCGCGCTCATACCCTGCACCCCGACATGATGGCGCATCGCGGCATCCCCCGGAGACGGCGTGCAGTGTCGTTGCGGCCACAGATGCCCGGCTGGTTGATCGGTGGCGCCGAGGGAACCGTTCATGCGTGACTGATCCGATCGATCCGACAGGCGTGCTCGGTGAGCTGGCGAAACTGGTGGCCGCCGACCGGGAGATGAACCTGATCCTCGACGACGTCGTGGAACTGGTGCGGCGCCGGATCGAGGGTGCCGATGAGGTGTCGGTGACCCTGGTCCGGGACGAGAAGGCATCGACGGTGGCCTGCACCGGTTCGCTCGCGATGGACCTCGACGAATTGCAGTACGAGGAGGGCTACGGCCCGTGCCTGGACGCGGGGCGGACGGACGAGGTGAAGCACATCGTCGATGCGGCCACCGAGACCCGGTGGCCCCGTTACCTCCCGCGCGCGCTGGAGAACGGGCTCGGCAGCTCGTTGTCGGTCCCGCTGCCGGTGGAGAACTACCTGGTCGGGGCGATCAACATCTACTCCCGCACCCCGAGGGCCTTCGACGAGGGCAGCGTGGCCCTTGCGGTGGCCCTGGCCACCCACGTCACCGCCGCGCTGAGCGTTGCCGAGACGGCGCAGGGCCACCGCGACCGGGCCCTGCACCTGCGCCGGGCACTGGAGTCGCATGCCGTCATCGACCAGGCGAAGGGGATGATCATGGTGCAGCAGAAGTGTCCCGCCGACGTCGCGTTCGAGATGCTGCGCAAACTGTCGATGGACCAGAACATCAAGCTCTACGAGCTGGCGGCCGCGCTGGTGGCGAGCGGTTCGAACCACCCGGTTCAGCGGTCCTTCTGAGCCGGCAGGCTTTCCATTCCCGGTCGGATCATCCCGTTCGGGGGTATCGCGACGGCACGGGCGCCGGAACGATCGGATCGGGTGGTCCATCGACCGCTTGGGACGATCCGAGAGGTTGCCATGCCATTGGCGCAGCACGAACCGCAGGAGAAGCGGCGGTGATCAGCCGGCTCCGATCCGCCGCGCGGAAGTACGCCGGGTGGCTCGAGCGCACGCCGATCGGGTCCTTGTGGTCCCGACTGCTCGAGATCGAGTTCGTCGACCGGTCGGTCGCGCTGGCGACGAAACTGTTCGTCTCGCTCTTCCCACTGCTGATCGTTGCGGCGTCGGTGGCCCCGGACGGTGTCCGCCGCCAGATGATGGAGGCCGTCGCGGTTCGGCTGGGAATCACCGGAGATGCGCTGACGCTCGTTCGAGGAGCCTTCTCGACACCCGATGCCATCAGGTCCGCCACCGGACTCGTCGGTGTGTTGATGGCCCTGGCCTACGGCGTCTTCTTCACCACCGCATTGCAGCGTGCCTATCTGCGTGCCTGGCGTCGACCGCCCGGCGGTGGCCTGGGCAACAAGCGACGCGGGATGATCTGGGTGGCGGGCGTGATTGCCCTGCTGTACCTGCTCGGGGCGGCTCGCACGATGATCGGGGGCCAGGCCGGCACAACGGTGGCCTGGGTACTGGGCATGGTTCTCGGAATCCTCATCTGGTGGTGGACGGCGTGGCTGATGCTGCGCGGCGAGGTTCGGTGGCGCCCGCTGCTGCCCACCGCCGTGATCACCGGCCTCAGTGGGGCGCTCTACGCGATGTGCTCCGACATCTGGATGCCCAAGACGGTCACCCAGAACTTCGTCCAGTTCGGTGCCTTCGGCATCGCCCTGTCGTTGGTCACCTTCTTCACCGGGATGGCGTTCATCATCGTCGTCGGTGCGGTCGTCGGGCCGGTGCTGGCCGAGCGTGACGATTCGGTCGGGCGCTGGCTGCGTAGTGGCTCGGGCGGCACCGGTTCGGGCAGCGCGCTGGTCCCAGGAGCGCCACCACCGCTGCCCGGTCCGAGCACGCCCGTTCGGCTCTCAGATGCGTTCGGGCTGGATCGGTCCGGGGATGACGGCGCTGCCGACCAGGGAGAGCCGGCCGGGAGTCGGTCCGGGGATGACCGCGCGCCCGACCGGGAAAAGCCGGCCGGGGTGCAGTAGCGGTCCGGTCAGGTCGGCAGTTCGGCGATCCGGCAGGGGATGTCGTTGTTCTCGCCGAGGTGGTAGCTCGCGCACACCCGGTGGTAGCCGTCGGCGATCTGCATCGGGAAGCCTCGTTCGAGCGCTCCCCTGACCAGCAGGACCGGGGAGAGTCGTTTGCCCGCAGTCACTTTGGCCAGGTCCGCGGCAACGTGCTGGTCGTCGGCGGGCAGCAGGGGTAGTTGCGAGGAACGCAACATGTCCTTCGCCTTGAAGTGGGTGATGGTCGCCGTCTGCAGTTCCTTCACCGTCTTGGCAACCGTGTCGGGGGTGGTCAGCAGGGTGAGATACGAAGCGGCCGCGGGATAGTCGTGCTCGTCGGGTTCGTCTTTCCAGACAATGCTGGGCACGGGGAACTCCTCGTCGTCGGGCGCTCGTGGTGGTGACTTGGTGGTGACTATGAGTCAAGACACAGTGAACTCAAGGTAATCGAGCGCGGGTGACAAGCGCCACCGGAACGGACACATCACGCTGGCCGAGCGGTTGGTCAGGCTGACGGCATGTCCAGATCGAGCTGCTGCTGCACCGGTTCCGCAGAGTTGGCAGCCGGTTCGATCAACTCCGGCCCGTCGTTGCGAACACTGTTCACCGCCGTCGACACCCGCCGCGGTTGCAGGACGGGCTCGGGCAGCCCGTCCAGCAACCGGCGGGCGACCGCGGCATCACCGCTCGAGCAGTCCAGCCACTGGTCACGCAGGTCGGCGGGAACGAGGACGGGGCAGCGGTCGTGGATCTCGCCGAGCGTGTCGGTTGCCTGCCGGGTGATGACAGTGCATGTCCACAGCCATTTCTCGGGATGGTCGTCCGGTAGCGACGGGTCCGGCCACAGTTCGTAGAGGCCGGCGAACGCCAGCAGATCATGGTCGGCGTCGTGCAGGAAGTACGGGATCTTGCCGTCAGCGGTCTTCTGCCACTCGTAATAACCGTTCGCCGGCACCAGGCATCGGCGACGGGCGGCCGCCGTCTTGAAAGCCGGCTTCACGGTGACGGTCTCCTGCCGGGCGTTGATCAACCGGGCGGCGCCTTTGCGGTCCTTCGACCAGCTGGGCACCAGACCCCAGCGCACCGTGCGAAGCTGCCGGACCGGTGGTGCTTCCTCCTCACCGCCCTGCTCGCCACGCGGTCGACGTTCGAGCACCACCCGAACCGGGTCCGTCGGCGCGATGTTCCACGACGGCGCGAGGTCGTCCTCGGTGATCGCGTCGGGGTCGATCCCGAATTCGCCGTAGAGCCCGGCGGTGGTCGAAGAGTTCGCGTAGCGGCCGCACATGGGTCGATTGTGCCGCTCGACATGACGGGTGTGCTCCCGCGTATCAGGCTTGTATCAGCGCGAAGAGTTCTCACTCCTACGGATGGCCGTGGGAGTGATGCTGCCACGAGGTGTGACACTCCCGTTCGGCCGACGTTATGGTTGATTCTCTGGAACATTTCGGACGGGGGTACGGCAGGTGGTCCTCGCCGCTGGCGACGAATTCGCCGGTTACACCATCGAATCCGTGCTGGGCACCGGAGGCATGGGCGCCGTCTACCTGGCCAAGCACCCCCGACTGCCGCGCCGCGACGCGCTCAAGTTGCTCAATCCCGCCTTCTCCGGCGACCCCAACTTCCGCGCCCGCTTCGAGCGTGAGGCGGATCTGGCGTCGGGTCTGATCCACCGCAACATCGTCGCGGTCTACGACCGGGGTGCGGTCGACGGGCAGCTGTGGATCTCGATGCAGTACGTGGCCGGGGTGGATGCCTCGGTCGCCGCCCGGGCCGGCGACGGGTCGATGACGCCGCACCGGGTGGTGCACATCATCAGCGAGGTCGGCGCCGGACTGGATTTCGCGCACCGCTCCGGCCTGCTGCACCGCGACGTCAAACCGGCCAACATCCTGCTGGCCGCCTCCGACGACCCTTCGGAGCCGGAACACGTCCTGCTGACCGACTTCGGCATCGCGAAATCGACGGACGAGGTGCAGCACCTGACCGGGACCGGCAATCTGCTGGCGACCCTCGCCTACGCCTCGCCGGAGCAGATCGAGGCCAAGCATCTCGACCACCGGGTGGATATCTACGCGTTGGGTTGCGTGCTCTACGAGCTGCTGACCGGCAGCGTGCCCTTCCCGGAGAGCTCACCGTTCGCCACCATGACGGCGCATCTGAAGAACCCGCCGCCGCGCCCGTCGGAGAAGGTCCCGTGGCTGCCGCCGGGCTTCGACGAGGTGGTCGCCAAGGCGATGGCGAAGGACCCGGACGAGCGGTACAACAGCTGCCGGGAACTGAGCCTTGCCGCTCGCGCCGCGCTGGTGTCGGCGGATCCAGCCGCTTCCACCCCCACCCGCGCGGAGGTCGGCGCGCTGGCGACCGCGCCACCGGTGGGGGAGAGCGACCGCACCTCGGTGGAGCGGGCGAAGGCCGACGATCCCGTCGAGGCGATCTCGTTGACCACCCCCCGGCCGCCGTACACGGTGTCCGTCCGGCGGACGGCCCCCGCACAGGGCACGGTGTCCGAACTCGGTCCGGTCAGCACCAACTACCTGTCGACGAACAGCCGCATCGAGCTGGAGGAGCTGTTGCACCGGGCGAGGTTCTTCGCCCTGCCGCCCCGCCTCCCGCTGGTCGAGGTGGTGCCCGGTGACGTGCTGCAGGAGATCACCGTCGGCAACAACGAGGTCACCCGCACCGTGGTCTACGAGCGGGAGGGGGCGAAGCGTCCCAAGGAGCTCGACGACATCGTCAGCATGCTGGAGCGGCTCGCCGGCTGGCAGACGATCCGGCAGTCCCAGTCGCTCCCGCGCGCCGGTGCACCGGGTGGATGGACACCCACCGGCACGGTGGCGCCGCTGGGTGCCGTCGCCTACCGCTCGACCGAAGCCTTTCCGCCGCCGACCCAGGTCGGCACCGGCCCGGGTGCCTACTACGGCACCGGTCCGGTCCGGACCGGGGTGACGGGCCAGGGCGGTCCACCGCCGGGCGGTGTGCACCACTCCGGACCGCACCCGGCCGGGTACCCGCCGCAGTTCACCGGCCCGCAGACCACCGGTTCCACCCCGATCGCCGGCCGGTCCGGCGGGCTGCGCAAGTGGATCCTGATCGGTATTGCCGCTGTCCTGGTGATCGCCGGCGGAACGACCGCCGCCGTGCTGCTGACCAGGCAGGACACCACCGTCTCGGCACCGGCCACGCCCACCGGCCTGACCGCGACCGCGGAGGGCCGGGACGTCACGGTGACCTGGAACAGCAGCACCGGTGCGACCGGGTACACCCTCAGCCGCGGCGGCAAGGTCGTCTACACCGGCGTCGCGCCGCGGTACTCGGACCCCAAACTCGTGCCAGGTTCGTACAACTACACGGTGACGGCGTCGAACTCGGCGGGCAACACGTCGGCCGCGAGCGCTCCCGTGTCGGTGAACGTGACCGATCCGTGGGGAGCGGCGGCAATCGCCGTCGACGAGTTCCCCGACCTGCTGCCGGCCACCCCGACCGAGAAGGGCTACGGCGACGCCACCTGCTCGATCGCCAGCGACACCGAGGACAGCAAGGCCGACGCGATCATCTCCTGCACCGATCCGCAGGGCGTGTACTTCGAGGTGATGCACTTCCCGAGCGAGGCCGACAAGGACGCCTACATCGAACGGGACTGGGCCAACTCACCGACCATCGTCAACTGGAACATCGACGGCGAGGACAAGGGCATGATCTACCGCTCGGCGGATGACGAGGCCGAGCTGCCCTACATCATCACCACTTTCAGTGATCCGGAACGGGTGGACTACCTACTCTATGTCCACTGGAAGGACCACAAGATGAAGGAACTGCAGGACAGCTGGTGGACGCCGGCCACGTTCTGAGCCGGCAGTGTCCTGAGCCGGCAGAGTTCTGAGCCGGCAGTGTTCTGAGCCGGCAGTGTCCTGAGCCGGCCGGACGCGCGATCAACCCGCAGCGGTACGCAGTTCCGCGATCCGGTCGGCGACCTCCGCGGCCGTCGCCGGCCGATCGTCCGGCGGCGCCAGGCACGCGCGGACCAGGGCTGCCTCACCGGCGCTCAGCGACGGGTCGATCTGCGGCTCGGTGGTCTGCACCCGCCGGATCGCCAGCAGCGGCTGCCGTTCCGGGAGCTCGCCGTAGAGGCCCTTGCCGGTCAGTGCGCGGTGCAGGGTCGCGCCGAGCGCCCACACGTCCGTCGTCCGGGACGGCGGATCGCCGAGCAGCAACGACGGGTCGAGGAACTCGACGGACGTCTCCGGTGCCATCCCGGTGAGCGCGGCGCCCGCCGTCATCACCCGGGCCAGTCCCAGGTCCGACAGCTTCGCGCCGTCCTCGTGCAGCATCACGTTCCCGGGTTTGACGTCGCCGTGCGCCAGCCCCGCCTCGTGCAGGGCGTGCACGGCGCGCGCCGCGTGCTCGACCGCCCGCAGCACCTCCTGCCGGGCGAGTGGTCGCGCCGGGGCGGCCAGCGAACCCAACGGGAAGTACTCCATGGCGTAGAGGAAGTTGTCCTCCAGGACCGCGTCGTAGACCCGGGCGAGGTACGGCGAATCGACCGCCGCGAAGGCCCGGAGCTCGCGGGTGCCGCGGCGGAACGCGTCCTCGCTGCACTGGCCCGCGAAGACCTTGACCGCGACGTACTCGTCGTCGATGCCGAGCCGGGCAGGGGGGTGGGCGAGGTAGAAGCGGCCGTGATTGCCCTCGCCGATCAGCCTGACGACCCGGAAATCGGCCAGCACCGGCACTGCCTGTGCGGGCGTATCTTGCAGCACCACTCCGGACTCCTCGGTTCGCACTCCTCGCAGGGTGGGCGAGCAACGCAAATGGTATCCGCGGAGCCCTCGGGTCGCCCATCCGTTCTGCCTGATCCGGGGGGAGTCGTACCCGGTCGGCTGAACCGTCGTCCACGGCGTTTCCGCAGGACCGACCCTGCGTCACACTGACAGCATTCGGAGCACCCCTACCAACCGCAGGCGACGGCCGTTCCGACCGGCCGGGACAGGACTGCCGTATGCACATCGCCGGGCTGGTGTTCATCGACATCGCGATCATCATGATCGTTGCCAGGCTCTTCGGCCGGCTCGCCAGGGCGGTCGGCCAGCCGCCCGTCGTCGGCGAGATCATCGCCGGTATCGCGCTGGGCCCGAGCCTGCTCGGACTGCTGCCGGGCGACCTGGACGGCCGGCTCTTCCCGCCGGAGGTGCTGCCGTACCTGAACATCCTTGCCCAGCTCGGGCTGGTGCTGTTCATGTTCATCGTCGGCCTCGAACTGGACATGCTGCTGATCCGCGGCCGGGAGAAGCTGGCCGGGACGATCTCGGCCGCCTCGGTCGCACTGCCGTTCGCACTCGGTGCGGGTCTCGCGCTGCTGCTCTACCCGAGCCACGACCAGACCGCCCAGGGCCCGGTCGCCCCGCTCGCGCTCTCGCTGTTCCTCGGCGTCGCGATGTCGATCACCGCCTTCCCGGTGCTGGCCCGGATCCTCACCGACCGTGGGATGCACCGGACCTCCACGGGGGTGCTGGCGCTCGCCTGCGCCGCGGTGGACGACATCATCGCCTGGACATTGTTGGCGTTCGTGGTGGCCGTCGTGCAGGGCAACGGGCCACTGGACGTGCTGCGCATCGTCGCGCTGACGGCGGTGTTCGCCGGCGTGATGTTCGGGCTCGTCCGGCCGGCCCTGCGGCGGCTCAACGACTGGTACGTCCGGGTCGGCAGGCTAACCCCGGACATCCTGGCCGTCGTGCTGATCGGGGTGCTGGTCTCGGCCTACATCACCGAGATCATCGGCATTCACGCCATTTTCGGCGCGTTCGTGTTCGGCGCGGTGATGCCGCGGCAGGGCGCCGCCGACATGACCAGGGAGATCCTGGAGCGCCTGGAGCAGGTGAGCGTGCTGTTGCTGCTGCCGTTGTTCTTCGTCGTCACCGGGCTCGGCACCAACATCGGCGGCATCACCGGGTCGGGGGTGTGGCAGCTCGCGCTCATCCTGCTGGTCGCGATCGGCGGGAAGTTCATCGGCGCGTACGCGGCGGCCAGGGTGATGAAGGTTCCGGCGCGGCAATCGTCAGCGATCGGCATCCTGATGAACACCAGAGGGCTGACCGAGCTCGTCATCCTCAACGTCGGACGGCAACTCGGGGTGCTCGACGACGAGCTGTTCACCATGTTGGTGCTGATGGCCCTGATCACCACGGCGATGACGGGACCGCTGCTCAAGCGGGTGTACTCCGACCGGGTGCTGCAGCGGGACATCGCGGCATCGGAACGTGCCGCCCTCGGCCTGACGGACTCGTACCGGGTGCTGGTGCTCGTCGACGACCAGGAGCGCGCTCCGTCGCTGGCCGCGGTGGGCGCCGCACTGCTGGGCACCGGCCGGCCCGCTGAGCTGGTGCTGAGCCGGCTGATCGTCCGCCCGAAGGCGCCGCTCGAGGTGGGCGCCGCTGTGCTGCCCGATCTCGCCAGGATGGCCGGTGCGGTCGACGAACTGAACGCGCTGGCCACCGAGCTGAAGGCCCGCGGGGTGGCCTGCTCGGTGCTCAGCCGGTTCTCGACCGACCCGTGGAGCGACGTCATCGCGCAGGCGGCGGCGGTGGAGGCCGACGTCGTGGTGGTCGACCGTGAATTCGCCGACCGTGAACCGGCCGACCGGGCGCCGGTGGACCCGGAGTTCACCCTGGCCGTCGTCGGGCTCGGCAGGGGCGGCGTGACGGCAGGTGATGCCGTCGGCGTCGTCGTCGACGGCGGTGTCGACGGGCAGACGGCGCTGGTCGTGGCCTCCGCCGCGGCCGCCGCACTGGGCAGCACGCTGGTGGTGGCCACCACGGACGGCGGGCGGGCGGCGCGCAAGGTCGGTGCCGCGCTGGCGCCCGTCCGCGCCTCCGGTGTGACCGTGCAGATGGTGGACGGCACCGTCGCGGCCGGGAACACCGGCCTGGTGGTGGTCAGCCGCGCGGTGGCCGCGGCGGGTTCGCTGTCGACCACCGCCACGGTCGTCAGCGTCCAAGCCGGCCTCGACGACCGGGAGGCCGAACTCACCGAGCAACTGGCCAAACTCGCCGCTTCCGAGTGACGCCCGCCGGCTGATTCCCTGGCGGGCCGTGCGGCCTTAAGGTTGGCGCGTGTCCGAAACCCCGGTGGACCCGCCGCTGCCCGAGCCGGATGCCAAGGACTGGACCTGGGTCATCGATTCACCCTGCCCGGAATGCGGTTTCGATCCCGCAGCCCTGCCGCGCGCGCGGATCGCCGCCGACGTGCTGGAAACCGCCGACCGCTGGCAGGAGGTTCTCGCCCGGCCGCGGGTCGACGCCCGGCCGGAGGCCGGTGTCTGGTCGCCGCTGGAATACGCGTGCCACTGCCGCGATGTGTACACGGTGTTCGGTGAGCGGGCGGCCCTGATGCTGGACCGGCTCGACCCGATGTTCGAGAACTGGGACCAGGACGCGACGGCGGTCGAGAAGCGGTACTGGGAGTCCGATCCGGCGCTCGTCTCGACGGAGCTGCAGGCAGCCGCGCGGTCTGCCGCGGCCGTTTTCGCGAGGGTCGGCAATCCCGACTGGGCGCGGCCGGGCCGGCGCAGCAACGGGTCGGTCTTCACCATCGAGTCGCTGGGCCGTTACTTCGTGCACGACCTCGTGCACCACCTGCATGACGTCGGCGGCCGCCCCCCGGCCTGACGCCCCCAGGATGGCCAAGTGTGCCTTCGCGGCCCGCCCGCGTTTGCATCAGGATGCATGCGCGGGGGAAAGTCTCGACCACCGATGCAGGAGGATCCATGGCCAAGATCTACGACGACGTCACGAAGCTGATCGGCAATACCCCGCTCGTGCGGCTGAACAAGCTGACCGAGGGGCTTGAGGCGACCGTCGTCGCGAAACTGGAGTTCTACAACCCGGCGAGCTCGGTGAAGGACCGCATCGGCGTGGCGATCGTCGATGCCGCCGAGCGGTCCGGCGAGTTGCCGCCCGGCGGGACGATCGTCGAAGCAACCAGCGGCAACACCGGGATCGCGCTCGCCTTCGTCGGCGCCGCCCGCGGCTACAACGTCGTGCTCACGATGCCGGAGACCATGTCCAGGGAGCGCCGGGCGCTGCTACGGGCCTACGGCGCCGAACTGATCCTCACCCCTGGTCCGCTGGGCATGAAGGGCGCTGTGGAGATGGCGCAGGACATCGCGAAGGAGCGGCCCGGCTCCATCCTTGCCCGGCAGTTCGCCAACTCCGCCAATCCCGAGATCCACCGGCGCACAACGGCCGTCGAGATCTGGGACGACACCGACGGCGCCGTCGACATCGTCGTTGCCGGAATCGGCACGGGCGGGACGATCACCGGCGTCGGTCAGGTCCTGAAGGAACGCAAGCCCGGCGTCCAGATCATCGGGGTCGAGCCGGCCGAATCCCCGATCCTCAACGGCGGCGCACCCGGACCGCACAAGATCCAGGGCATCGGCGCCAATTTCGTCCCCGACATCCTCGACCGGACGATCTACGACGAGATCGTCGACGTCGACGCTGAGACGTCCGTGGCGGTCGCCCGCGATGCCGCCAGGCGCGAGGGCCTGCTGGTCGGTATCTCCTCCGGCGCTGCGATCCACGCCGCGATCGGAGTCGCCGCGCGCCCGGCGAACTCCGGAAAGCTGATCGTGGTGATCATTCCGTCCTTCGGCGAGCGGTACCTGACCTCGGTCCTGTACTCGGACCTGATGGACTGATGGCGGGCTTCCGGTCCGCTCTCACCCTGCTCCGCGAGGATCTCCAGGCCGCCCGCGATCGCGACCCGGCAGCGAGATCACTGGTCGAGATCGCCCTCGGGTATTCGGGCGTGCACGCGGTCTGGGCTCATCGGCTCGCCCACCGGATGTGGCGAGAACCCCTGCTCCGGTTGCCCGCCCGCCTGCTCTCGCAGGCGGCGCGGGTTGTGACCGGCATCGAGATCCATCCCGGCGCCCAACTCGGCCGCCGGCTGTTCATCGACCACGGCATGGGTGTGGTGATCGGCGAGACCGCGGTGGTCGGGAATGAGGTGCTGCTCTTCCAGGGCGTCACCCTCGGCGGCCGGTCGATGCGGCACGGCAAACGTCACCCCACCCTCGGCGACAACGTCACCGTCGGCGCGGGCGCCAAGATCCTCGGAGCGGTGTCGATCGGCTCCGGGTCTCAGGTCGGCGCGAACGCTGTGGTCATCACCGATGTCCCGACGAACCATATCGCCGTCGGGATCCCGGCCAGGATCCGTCCGAATCCGGGGTCATCGGCCGATGTGGACGACCCGGCGATCTACATCTGAGACCCCGACCCGGCGTTTCGCAGAGCCACCGGGAGGTGACCCGGGGTGAGCGGAACCATCGCCGGGTTGACATGGGCCAAATGGGTGGGGATCGTCGGGGTGTGCGCACCTCGATGACGGCCCCCGGACCGGCCCGCGTGCTGGTCCGTCGCCGGCACGTCGACAACATGCGCACCAGCACGGCCCTGTGTCGCGGCAACAGCTGACCACTCGTTTTCGCTGTCCCGCCCACAACGCCAGTGCTTCCGGAAAGAGATGTCTGTGACCATCAGCGACGAACTCCGGTGCGCATCGTGTGCAGCCACCGATGGCCCGACGGTCAGTGGCAACGCCTCGGGAGAAGCCCGATGACCACCCCGATCAAGAAGCTGCTGACGTTCCCGAACCCGGTCAACGAGTACGCGGCACGCTCGGTCGCCGGCATGGTGGTCCTGCTGTGCGTCGCGACCCTGGTGTTCCGCACGCCCTGGCTGCTCTGGCCGCTGGCGTCGGGCTTCGTGGCGAGAGTGGCGTCAGGCCCGCGGTTCTCGCTCTTCGGGCAACTGGCCACCAAGGTCATCGCCCCCCGCCTGGGCCCGCCCCGGCTCGTCCCGGGCCCGCCGAAACGGTTCGCCCAGACCATCGGGGCGACCCTGTCGGTCGGTGCACTGCTGGCGTACTACCTGTGGTCGCCCACCGTGTCGTGGGTGCTGGTCGCACTCATCACCGTCGCCGCGACGCTCGAATCGGTGCTCGGGTTCTGTCTCGGATGCGCCATCTTCGCCCGGCTGCAGGCGATCGGGATGATCCCGATGTCGGTCTGCGAGGCCTGCAACGACATCGGGCTCCGGCGGCAGAGTGCGAGCGCGACCGGCTGAACCGACTCGCGCGCCGGCACGGGATCCCGTCAGATCCGGGCGTGCGCCGATTCGAAGGTGAACATCCGGCGCCCGACCCGGACGTGCATCCCGGGGGCGAGTACGACCGGCTGCTGCGGCGCGAGCCGGGTCCACCCGGACTGGCCCGCGCCGGCGATGTGCGTGCCGTTGGCGGAGCCCCTGTCCAGCAGCAGCACGTCCCAGCCCTCGAGCCGGATCTCGGCGTGCACCCGGGACAGGGTGCCGCTGTCGTCGTCGAGCCGGATCGGCCGGAGCCTGCTGCGGATGACCGCCTCGTCCACCTCGGGGTTGCGGCCGATGAGGTAGTTGTCGTCCAACACGAACGTCGCACCGATGTCCAGCACCAGCAGGCCGAGGGGGGGTCGGCGGCCGTCGACCAGGATGCCGGTGCGCTGGTCCATCCGGATGCCACACACCGAGCAGAAGGACACCCGCGGGTCGTTGTGGTGGTTCCGCGAGCATCGGAAACCCTTGACCAGCACGTGTGACGGCTGGGCGGGTGAACCCGGGCGGGGCGCCACCGGTTTCGCGCCGGCCACCGGCAGTGGCGGCCGGCGGGCCTCGTGCACGTTCGAGCCGTGGATCCGGTCGGACACCCGGGGCGGGCGCAGCACCGGAGCCGGCGCGTCCGGCGGCGGCGGGGGTTGGGGTGCCGGCTGCACGGCTGGCGCGGGGGGTGGTGCCACCGGTGGCATCGATTCGTGCTTGTCCGTGGTACTCGGCAACCGTGGGCTGAGTCGGA